>WFOE01000275.1 GCA_015488215.1 Planctomycetales bacterium | reverse complement strand
GCAAGTTGACGGTATTGCCCGGCGGCGAGTCGAGTAAATTTCGTCGGCCGAAGCAACGGCGAGCCGGGAACGTTAGTTCCCGGAGAAGAAGAGCAAACAAGCACCGGTTCTCCGGTTGCTCCGCGAGTTGACACTCGCGGCTCGCCGGATGAAAACCGGTGTTCGCCACGCGCGTTGAAAGTGCCCTGCCGGGATGGTCAAAGACTGTCGGCTCGACGCTTCAGACCTTAATCTTCTGCCAGCCACCTTGCCAGAACCGCCAACTGACCAGCAGGCAGCGTACCCACAGGTCCACCACCATCGCCCACCACGCCCCCTGCACGCCCCAGTGCGCGTGATAGACGGCCCAGTGGGCTAGCGGGATGCGCACGCCCAACATGCCCACCATGCCGATGGCAAAGGGCCAGCGTGTGTCGCCGGCCCCGCGCAGCGCTCCGGAGAGGATCATCGTCAACGCCAGCGGCGCCGTGGCAAAGGCGACAATCCGCAGCAGGGGATAGGCGGTGCGGATTTCTTCCACCTTGTCGGCGCTGACCAGCAGGCGCACCAGCGGCTCGGCAAACACGTAGAAGATTACCCCGGCACTGACCATCACTCCCCCGCCCACCAGACAGGCCACCAGGGCGCTTCGCTTGGCGCGGTCGGGCCGGCCGGCGCCGAGGTACTGTCCGGCCAGCGTGCCGGCAGCCACCTGGAAGGCCGAGCCGGGCAGATAGGAAAGGCTTTCGATCCGCACGGCCACACCGTGGGCGGCCGTGACCACCGCTCCCAGCGAGTTGATGATGGCCAGATACCACAGGTGGCAGGCCACAATGGCCAGCATGTCCATCCCGCCGGGAACGCCCACGTGGAGCAGGCGGCGGATCAAGCGGACATCAGGCCGCAGGTGCTCCAGGCGCAGGTAAAGGCCCATCCGCCCTCGCAGTAGCAGCCCCAGAATGATGGCCGCCCCGATTACGTGTCCGGCAGCGGTGCCCAGGGCCAGGCCGTCCCAGCCCCAGGTGGGACCGAACCAGCCGAGCACCAGCCCCCAACTGGCCAGAATGTTCACCGCGTTGACCACGCCCATGGCCGTCATGCCGGAGACGGTATCGCCAGCCCCACGGAGGCAGGCCGGGCCCACTTGTAGCAGCATCACCGCCGGCAGGATGGGCAGGATGTAGTCCAAGTACCGGTCCACCAGGGGGATGGTCGCCTCGTCCAGCCGCAGCAGGCGAAGCAGCGGTTCGGTCCAGAACCAGAAGACGGCGAAGATGCCGGCGCAAAAGCCCAGGCCCAGCAACACCGCCTGGTTGGCAACGCGAGTGGCCTTGGCAAAGTCCCTGGCCCCGTAGAACCGGGCAATCAGCGCCGTGGCCCCGATGCCCACGGTGGCAAACAGCACCGGGATGAGCCACATCACATAGGCCACCATCGTCATGGCGGCCACGTGCTGCTGCTGCAAGTAGCGACCGGCCAGGGCCGTATCGGAGATGACCACCAGAAAGTTGAGCAATTGTTCCACCAACACCGGCAGCGCCAGCCGCAGCAAGGGGCGGAGCACCCCCGGCGAATCCACCAGCAACTCCCCCGGCGGCGGAGCCGTCGGTTCCTGCGGGAGCGGTGCAGCCTGGGCTTTGGTCGGTCGGTTCACTGGCCGATGGGCTCGTTCCGTGCGGGGTTATGCCTGGATGAGCGATGGCGCGGGTAGGGATTGGCCGCCGGGTCGGGACAGGCCGTTTGCCGGTGTCGGACCGGCACGGCGGATTCCGGGCCGTGCTACTTTGAAAGATACGTTGCACTCCGGGGGTCGGGTCACGCCGGGGCGGAGTTCATTCTGGGGCCCCCCAGCCCCCGCCGCCAGGGGTGCGCAGCTCCAGCACGTCGCCTGCGGCCACGCGCACCTGGGCCAGCGAGCCTAGGCGCTGGGTCTGTCCGGTGGCGGAGCGATGCAGCAGGTTTTCACCCAAGGCCCCCGGTTCGCCGCCTTCCAGCCCGTAGGGCGGATACGGCCCGCGACGCTGCGTGACCAGGGTAACCGTCAGCGGTTTGAGGAACCGAAGTTTACGCACCACTCCGTGCCCCCCGCGATGCCGCCCCCGACCGCCGGAGCCACGGCGGATGGAAAACTCCAGCACCCGCACCGGATAGCGGTGTTCCAGCACTTCCACGTCGGTGAGTCGGGTGTTGGTCATGTGGGTGTGCACAGCGTCGGCTCCCGGCCCCTGGGCCGTGGCCCCGCTGCCGCCGCAGATGGTTTCGTAGTAGCCGAACGAATCGTCGCCAAAGAGCAGGTTGTTCATCGTCCCCTGGCTGGCCGCGGCCAGGCCCAACGCCCCCAGAATCACATCGACCACCCGCTGCGAGGTTTCCACGTTCCCACCGGCCACCGCGGGCGATTGGGCCGGATCGTCCGCTTCCGGCGGGTTGAGCACCCCGGCAGGGATGACCAGTTCCACGGGCCGCAGCATGCCCTGGTTCATCGGCACGTCTTCGTCCAGCAGGCAGCGCAGGCAGTAGAGCACCGCCGCGGTGACGATGGCCGGGTTGGCGTTCAGGTTGCCCGGGTGGACCGGTCCGGTGCCGCCGAAGTCGAACACGGCCCGATCCCCCTGGACCCGGACGCACAACTGGATTGGCGTGCCGTCGTCCAGGTGGTCCAGAAAGCGGTACTCGCCCGGGGGAATCCGCTCCAGGCGGCGGCGGACGCGGGTTTCGGCCGCCTGCTGGATGTACTGCATGTACCGCAGCACCATCTCCAGCCCGTACTGGTCGATCAGCCGCCACAGGTCTTGCGCCCCGCGGCGATTGGCGGCCACCTGGGCGGCCAGGTCGGCCAGGTTGTCTTCTACGCTGCGGCTGGGATAAGGGCCGGAGGAGAGCAGTTGCCGCAACTGGCCGAAGCGTTCCCGGCCCGCGTCGAGCAGCTTGAAATTGCGAATCACCACCCCTTCTTCGCCCAGGCGGTGCGACTCCGGCGGCATCGAACCGGGGCTGACGCCGCCGATTTCGGCATGGTGGGCCCGGGAGGCGGTGAAAAACACCAGGCGTCCCGTGCGCTCATCGTGCACGGGCGTGACCACCGTCAGGTCCGGCAGGTGGGAGCCGCCGCGGTACGGGTCGTTGGTCAGGAACACATCGCCGGGGCGGATGGTCGGGTTGTCGCGCAGAATGGCCTGCACCGTCTGGCTCATCGCGCCCAGGTGGACCGGGATGTGCGGCGCGTTGACCACCAGCTCCCCCCGGGCGGTAAACAGCGCGCAGCTATAGTCCAGGCGTTCCTTCACGTTCACGCTGCTTGCCGTTTGCCGCAGCGTGATGCCCATTTGCTGGGCGATGGCCGTAAAGCGACGATGGAACACTTCCAGCAGCACCGGGTCCGGCTCTTCGGCGGTGTTGCGGGCAGGCCGGCCCTGGGCCGCCGGCCGGGAGCTACTTTCCGTGGTTTGTTCCAGCAGGAAATCCCCGTTGGAAAGCAACTGGGCTTGCCAGCCCGGATCCACAACCAGCGTCGAGGTGCCTTGAAGCACGATGGCCGGTCCCGGCAAAAGCGCTCCCGGCGAGAGCTCCTCGTAGGCGAAAAGCCCCGCCTGGTGCCAGCGCCCCTGGTGGTAGAGCCGGTGAAAGCGTTTCGGTTGGGTCGGGACTGGTTCCAGCGGGCGGACCGGTTCCGGCTCGGGAGCCACCTGGCCCACGGCTTCCACGCGCAGGGCCACCACTTCCAGCGGGTGCTCGGGCCGGTGGTAGCCGAACAGCCGCTGGTGTTCGCGGTGGTAGGCGGCGGCCCAATCTCCGTCGGCCGGCTGAGGCAGCGTCAGCCAGGCTTCCAGCCCCCGGTAGCGCAAGTCCATCCACCGGGTGGCTTCCACTTGTTGCCGCTCTACCCCCTGCCGGACCACTTCGTCCACGGCTTCCCGGGTCAGTTTTTGCCATAGCGGTTCCAGTTCGCGGAGCGTCTGCTGGCTCAGTTCCCGATAGACGCCCTGGCTGCGGTGCCGTACCACCTGGGCGCAGCCCACGCCCAAGGCGCTCAGGATGCCCGCGTGGCGGGGGTTGAGAATCCGCCGGATGCCCAACTGTTCGGCCACCTGGCAGCAGTGCTGCCCGGCCGCTCCGCCGAAGGGGACCAGGCAGTAATCGCGTGGGTCGTAGCCGCGAGCCAGGCTTACTGCGCGAATCGCTTCGGCCATGTTCGTACCGGCCACCTGGCGAAAACCTTCGCACAGTTCTTCCAGCGAAAGAGCCCGGCCGGTCGCTTCGCGGACCTGGTCGGCCACCTCCTCCAGACGCCGCTGCACCGCCTGGCGGTTGAGCGGGAAGGGGAATTGCCGCTCCGGAACCCGGCCCAGGTAGAAGTTCACGTCCGTAACGGCCAGCGGCCCCCCGGCTCCGTAGCAGGCCGGTCCCGGGTCGGCCCCGGCGCTTTGCGGGCCGACAAGCAACCGCGTGCCGTCGAACCGGCACAACGAGCCTCCGCCGGCGGCCACCGTGTGGATGGCCAGCATGGGGGTGACGATGCGCACCCCGGCTTTTTCGGTTTCGTATTCCAGCTCCAGGCGACCGTCGTAGCGGGAAACGTCGGTGCTGGTCCCTCCCATGTCGAAGCCGATGATGCGTTCCAGGCCGGCCGCTCGTGCCACCCGGGCGGCTCCCACCACGCCGCCAGCCGGGCCGGACAACACGCTGTCCTTGCCCGAGAAAGCCTCGGCCTGAACCAGCCCCCCGGCCGAAGTCATCACTCGCAGCGTGCTTCCCGGGCCGAGCTGGTGCCGGATGCGGTTCAGGTAATCTCGCAGTACCGGGGTCAGATAGGCATCCACCACCGTGGTATCGCCTCGGGAAACCAGCTTGATGTGCGGGGCCACCTGGTGGCTCAGGCTCACCTGGGCAAAGCCCAACTGCCGAGCCACTTGGCCCACCAGCAGCTCGTGCTCCGGATTGGCATAGGCGTGCAGCAGGGCCACGGCCAGGGCGTCGATCCCCCGGCGGCGAAGCGGAGCCAGGGCGGCTTCCACCTGCGAAGGCTCCAGCGGCTCGAGCACCTGCCCCTGGGCGTCCATCCGCCCCGGCAATTCTACGACGGTGGCAAACAGGACCTCGGGCTTGCGAATCGTCAGCTCGAACAACCGGGGCCGGTTCTGGTAGCCAATCCGCAGCACATCGCCCAGTCCCCGGGTGGTTACAAGCGCCGTAGCCGCACCGGTTCGCGTCAGCAGAGCGTTGGTGCCCCGGGTGGTGCCCAGCTTCATCTCCACCGGCGGCAGTGCGTCCCGTAACGGCACTCCCAGCAGCCGCCGCACGGCGAGCACGGGTGCCTCTTGGCCGGAGACGAGCTGGTACAACTGGCCCGGCTCCGGCTCCACCGGCAGCGGTTCGTCGAGCCAAAACCCTTTTAGCGGATCGAACCGCCGCACCGTGGCCTGGGCCGCCACCTGGCCTTGGGAGTCCAAGAGCTGGAGTTGGGCCTGGTCCCAGAACCCGGGCGGTTCGCCCCCCCGGGCCGAGTCCACGATCCGCTCCCGGTCGGAACCGGTTTCCACCTGCGAGCGAATTACCCCCGAGGAAAGCAGCTTGAAATGATGCGTTTCTCCACCGGGGGCTAGCGCCAGGCAATCGGTAAACGTGCCTCCAACGTCGATCCAGAACTGCCAGCGACCGTGGGGATTCATGGGAGATTCGTTTTCACACCAGTGGGTACGGGAAAGAACCCCTATTTTGGCACCCCGGCACTCGGACTGCGAGAGGGACACCCCCACTGTTACCTGCTACGCCGGAGTGCTTCGGCCCCTGGGTGTCTGTCTCTTCCGGTTACGGGAACGCCCGGAACGCCCAACCTGGTGAAAACGAGCGGCGAGGGCGTTTGTTTGCTGACGCGCCCGCCGTGGGCGACTATCATGGACCGGTGCCCTGGTCTTTGGTCGGACCCCTTTGCAAAGAGCGGAACGTCCATGGTGCGATTGCTCGTTTTCCCGCTGGTTTGGAGCGTGTGTGTTGCGGTCGCAATGGCTCCCCTGGGGCTGCAAGCCCATCCGTTCCTGCCCGGCGAGCCGGAAAAGAAACCCGTGGCCCTGGTCGGCGGGACGGTGCACACGGGCACGGGCCAGGTGATTCCCGGCGGGACCGTCTTGTTTCATCAGGGGCGCGTGGTGGCCGTGGGCCGGAAGGTCGAGATACCCGCGGATGCCAAAATCATTCGCCTGCGACGGCATCACGTGTACCCGGGCTTGTTCGATCCCTGGACCAACCTGGGGCTGGTCGAAATCCCGGCCGTGCGAGCCACGCGCGACCAGAGCGAAACCGGCTCGATCAATCCCAACGTCCAAGCCCACGTGGCGTTCAATCCGGACAGCCATCGGATTCCGGTCACTCGGGCCAACGGGGTGTTGCTTTGTCTTTCGGCTCCGCGAGGAGGGCTGCTTTCGGGTCGGGCGTCAGTGATGATGCTCGACGGCTGGACCTGGGAGGACATGCTGCTTCGGCCCGACGTGGGTCTGGTCCTCCAGTGGCCTTCGGCCGTTCCGGCCCTGGGCTGGTTTCGTCGCAACACACCCAAGCCGCGGCTGGACGCCCGAGCCGCGGAACTGAAACGCCTGCACGAAGCGTTCGATCAGGCCCGACGCTACCTGCAAGCCTGGCAAGCCCGGGGCAAACCGGACGTGCCCCCGCACGATTACGACGCCCGCTGGCACGCCATGCTACCGGTGCTTCAGGGGAAGATGCCGGTGCTGGTTCGGGCCGACGAGCAGATTCAGATTCAGGAAGCGGTGGCGTTTGCCCGGCGCTACGGGCTGCGGCTGATTGTCGTGGGCGGCTACGACGCTCCCCGCTGCGCCGCCCTGCTGAAGGAGAATAACGTGCCGGTAATCGTCACCGGCGTGTTGCGGCTGCCCCGATACCGGCACGATCCCTACGATACGCCCTTTACCGTACCGGCCCGGCTCCACGCCGCCGGAGTGGCGTTTTGCATCTCGGGCAACGAACGCGAAGGAAACGTCCGCAACCTGCCCTACCATGCCGCGATGGCCGCAGCGTTCGGGCTGCCCCGGGAAGTAGCCGTGCAGAGCATCACCCAGTTCCCGGCTCGCATCCTGGGAGTAGACCAGCGGGTGGGCACCTTGGCTCCGGGCCGCGACGCCACGCTGATTGTCACCACCGGCGACGTGCTGGAAATCCCCTCGCAGGTGGTCCGCGCCTGGATTCAAGGGCGGCCAGTCTCGCTGGAGAGCAAGCACACCCAGTTGTGGAAAAAGTTCCGCGAGAAGTACCGCCGACTGCAAAAGCGGCAAAAGGCCAACTCCGGCGGCAAGAACGCCTCCTGAACCGGCCGACTGCGGGACACCGACGGCACGCGGGACACTTGGCGCAGGTCGCCTGGGAGCCGAGGGCCGCTCCACCTACCGGCAGCGGAAGGCAATCTCCCCTACCATCGCCACCACCATGGCAAACGTCCCGCCCAGCAGAAGCTGAAGCCAAGAGAGAGTCATCGGGCCACCCTGTCTATCTTTTCCGGGAGGAAGCTGCGTCCTTGCAGGGGGGCCATCCCTGGTCGAGCCAACCAAATACACACCTGCCCTCTTGATCGTCAGCGGCAAGGGCTCAAGTTGGCCTGTTTTCTTGCGGCCCATGCAGTTTGCCTGGCCGGAAAAGTTTTCCTGCCCCGTCTCCAGCCGCCGGGGATTTTCGCACCGCAGCTTTAGGGGAGCTTGCCCCGGAACTGCCACTTCCGCTCCCGGAGCAGAACGACCGCACGGGCTTTCGTCCCGCGGTGCTTTTGACGCGGAAGCCTGCGGCTTGTCGCTGCCGGGCGTAGCACCGGGTCAGCTCAAACGCATCCGCGCCCGCAATACATGCCGGGGCAAGCGCCGCTGCCGGATTCGCCGGGCAAGCGGAACGGCCTCCGGCAGCCATCGGCTGCGCTTGTGCAGAACCGGGTCGGGACCGGTACCGCCGCGGCGGATGCGTACCGCCTCCAGCAGTCCCAGTAGCTTGTTCCAAGTACGAACAGGCATGGCGGTTCCCAGGTTCGCGTTCCAGGCGGGCAAGCCGCCCGAGTAGGTGGCATTATAGTCGACCGCTTTGTCCCGGGCACGGGCAACCGGGCGGTTCAGCTCGGCTCGGCCGTAGGCACCGCAGCCCAAAAACCGCCTCGGGCGTGGTCGAACTGCACTTCGCCCCCCGGGCGCGACGTGTCGAATCGCCCGCGGTGATACACCCGGTGGCCTCGTACCCAGGTGCTGATTGGCCAGCCTTGGAGCGTGGTTCCGTCCCAGGGGCTCCAGCCGCAGCGGGTGTGCTGCTCCTGGTTGCGGATGGTGCGTTGCAGGTTCATATCGACCAACACCAGGTCGGCGTCGTAGCCGGGAGCGATGCGGCCTTTGCCCACGATGTCCCACACCAGGGCCGGGGCTTCGGCCATCCAGCGAGCCACCTGCTCGAGCGTGCAGCGGCCGCGGTTCACCTGGTCCAGCATCAGCGCCAGGGAGTTCTCCACACTGGGGATTCCCGAGGGGCTTTCCGGGTAGGGGCGCCGTTTTTCTTCCAGCGTGTGCGGAGCGTGATCCGTGGCCACCAGTTGAATCTGCCCGGCCAGCAGCCCCTGCCAAAGCGCGCGGTTGTCCTCGACCGTTTTGAGCGAAGGGTTCACCTGCACCAGCGTGCCCAACCGGGCGTAGTCCTCCACGTTGAAGAACAAATGGTGCGGGCACACCTCGGTGGTGACCAGTCCGCGGGCGGCGGCGACGACGGGAATCTCCTGCGCCGTAGAGAGGTGCAGCACATGGAGCCGGTGGCCGGTAGCCCGGGCCAGCTCAACGGCCAACTGGGTGCTACGCAGGGCCGCTTCGTGGTCGCGGATGCGGGAGTGGTCTTCTACCGTAAGCCGGCCCCCAAGCCGCTGCCGGTTGCGGCGAATGGTCGCCTCGTCTTCGCAATGGGTGGCGATGGGCAGCGTGGTTTGGGCAAAGATGCGCCGGAGCACCTCCGGGTCGTCCACCAGCAAGTTGCCGGTGCTGGAGCCCATGAAAATCTTGATTCCCGGGGTGCGGCGGGCCCGTTGCAGCTCGGAAAGATTGTCGCTGGTAGCCGCGATGTAGAAACCGTAATTGACCAGGCAACGCCGGGAGGCCAGTTCCAGCTTCTGGTGCAGGCGTTCCACGGTGGTGGTGGGAGGACGCGTGTTGGGCATCTCCAGCACGGTGGTTACCCCGCCGGCGGCTGCCGCCAGCGAGCCGCTTTGCAGGTCCTCCTTGTGCTCCAGTCCCGGTTGGCGGAAGTGCACGTGCGGATCAATCACCCCGGGCAGCAGCACCAGCCCGCGAGCCTCGATTACCTCGTCGGCCCGGGTGTGCTCGGCCACGTCCAGCGCGGCAATCTTGTCGTCTTCGATCAGCACCGAGGTGGCAAGCACCTCCGCGGGGGTAACTACCTGGGCATGGCGAATCAGCGTGCGAGACATCGTCGAGTTCGGATAGGAGTGCCGGTAGCGTTTCGATTGGTCAGGTGCGTATAATCAAGAGTGTCGGGGAGTTTTCGTCTCGTACACGGTTTTCTTGACCTGTGGCGTTTCGCATCCTTGGCGAGATTCACAATGTTCAAGTCATCGCCTCGGGACGGGGGCTCCGCATCCGCAGGCGCCTGCAACGCGTGTATGGGGGCAGGAAATGGCGAAAAATGAAGGGAGAGGCTACTGTCGAAATGCCCGATGGAAAGACATATCGAGTGGAGTTGCATTGGTACGAGGCACACGGTGTCGGTCGCAAGGAGTTCAAGATCAAACGAATCCTCGGATGATTCAAGCGGTTTTCGCCATGTTCGTCATTTGCCTGGATAATCGAGAAAACCCGGCCAGTTTGATTGTGGGCAAGGTCTATCGGCGGCTGGAAGACCCGGAGGCTGAAAAGCTGGGACTGGTTCGCATTGTGGACGAGGACACTTCGGAGCCGGAAGGCTATCTCTACCCGGCGGCGCACTTCGAGGAAATTCAGCTTTCGGAAAACGCACGGCAAAAGCTCTTTGCCCAATTGGGATAAGTGGCCAATCCCGGCGGCGGTCGCCGGTTGTTCCCGGGGGGCTACTGCTCCAGTCCGGCCAGTTGGCACAGGTTGGCCTGCATGACCGCCTGGGGGCAGCTCCAGACCAGGTAGAACAGGGCTTCGGCGGCCCAACGGCCGGCCGGATGGCCCCGCACGAAGCCCGTCCCCTTGGCCGCGGCCAGGGCCGCCTGGGTGGCTCGCAACACCAGCGAATTGGCCCCCTGGCGCAGTTGCTCTTTGGTACAAGGGGAACCGCCTGCGGCCAGCTCCATCAGCTCTGCGTGGCGCAGTTCCAGTTCTTCCTGGAAGCGACTGGCCACCGGGGCCAGGTCCGGGCGGAGCCGGGCCTGTTCCAGCAGGTAATCCACGGCGGCTCGGGCCAGGGCCAGGGCCAGTGTGCTGGTCTGCAATCCGCCGGTGGCCCCCCCGCCCCCTTTACGCATCAGTTCCGGCTCGGGTCCGGCCAGCAGCCACCGCTGGGAGACTTCCACCCGGTGGCATTCCACCGCTCCGGTGCAACTGCCCGAGAGGGCCACCAGCTCCAGCGGTGGTTTCACCTCCACGCCGGGAAGCTCCAGGGGCAGCACGAGCATCAGTTGGCGGCGGTCCTCGGTTTCGGCTCCCAGCACCACGTACTGCGAAGCCACCGCGCCGGTGACCCAGGGACTGGTGCCTTCCAGCAGGAACCCAGCGGGGGTTTCGGTGGCCAGCAGCGGGGGGCGTTTCCAGTGGCGGCGGCTGGTGGTCAGGTGGGAAATCCCCAGCGTGGCCAGTTGCTCGCCCCGGGCCAGAGGGGGCAACAATTCCCGTTTGAGAGCTTCGTTTTCCGAGGCGGCGATCCGCCTGGCCGCGCCGGTAAGCTGGGTAAGGATGAACGTGGTCGTTTGGCATGCGGCCCCCAGACGGTAGTATCCCTGGAGCAGTTCCGGCTCACTCCAGCCCAGCCCGCCGTATTCTCGCGGCAAAAACCAGCGGTAAACTCCGTATTGGGCGCACAGGTCCATCTGCCGCTGGGGCCACCGGGGGGCAGAATCCGCATCGGCGGCATACTCTGCCAGTTTTGCGCAAAGTTCATCCAGCGTCGGGTCGTCAACCGAAACAACGGAGGGAGCCTGATCGTTCACCGCGGATTTCCCCTATGGAACCGGGCCGCTGGCCCGGGACGGCCGTTTTCCGGCCCAGGCACCAGCATCTCTGGTCCGGGAACAGCAAACGGCGTAGGATGTTCGGCGATTCCGATTTCTGACGTTTCCCCTAGCGTGGCGGATTGACCTCCTTTTGGCAAGCGGCCAGGATACCCCCAGCAGGGGCGAACCGGGCCGGTAGATGGTATTTTCCCAGTGGGTCTTTCCGGCCTTTGTGCAGGAGCTTGCGAATGAGCAGCACGCAACAACCCCCGCCGGTGGCTCCGGTCCACGTGCCGGCCAGTCGGACCGAAGGGATCAGTGCCGAGGCGCTGTACGACAAGTGCATGGCCCTGGCTCGGAACCTCTGGTGGAGCTGGCAGCCGGACGTGGTCAATATCTTCCGCGATCTGGACCCAATCCGCTGGCGGCAGTTGGACCACAATCCCATCGCGCTGCTCAAGGAGTTCACGCCCGAGCGGCTCGACGCCCGAGCCCAGGAAATGGTCCTCTACAGCCGGATTAACTACGCCTATCGCCGGTTGCAGGAATACCTTTCGGCCACCACGACCTGGGGCCGCACGCACGCCGGGGTGCTGGGCGCCCGCCCCGTGGCCTACTTCTCGGCCGAGTTCGGCGTGCACGAATCGATCACCATTTACTCCGGCGGCTTGGGCGTACTTTCCGGCGACCATATCAAAAGCGCCAGCGAACTGGGCGTGCCGCTGGTGGCCGTGGGCCTGTTCTACCACCAGGGCTACTTCAAGCAGTACCTGGACGAACACGGCTACCAGCGCGAAGAGTACGTGGACACGCTGGTGGAGAACATCCCGCTGGAACCGGCCCTGGACAGCCAGGGGCAGCCGCTGACGATTACCATCGACACACGCAGCGGCCCCATTCGGGCCAAGGTGTGGCGGATGCACGTAGGCCGCGTGCAGTTGTTCCTGCTGGATAGCAACGTGGAGGGCAACTCGCCGGAAGACTGCGAATTGACCAGCCGCCTTTACGGCGGGGACCACCGCACCCGGATTCGCCAGGAGCTGATCCTGGGCATCGGCGGCGTGCGGGCGTTGCGGGCCATGGGGCTGTTCCCCGGCGTGTTCCACCTGAACGAAGGCCACAGCGCCTTTGCTCCGCTGGAGGTGATTCGCGAGCGGATGGCCGAAGACGGGCTGAGCTTCGAGGAAGCCATGCGCCAAGTGGCCCAAATGACCGTCTTCACCACCCACACGCCGGTTCCGGCCGGGCACGACCGCTTCGACGGCGGACTGGTCGAAGAGCACCTGGGCCCCTTGCGCGACGCCCTGGGCATTTCCTACGACCAACTGATGGGCCTGGGCCGCGTCGAGCCGACCAACCACGAAGAACCGTTCTGCATGACCGTGCTGGGGCTCAAGCTTTCCCGGAAGGCCAACGCCGTCAGCGCGTTGCACGGGCATGTTACGCGGCGAATGTGGGCCTCGTTGTGGCCGTGGCGCAGCGAGGAAGAGATTCCCATCGGCCACATCACCAACGGCGTGCACATCCCCTCCTGGTTGGCCTGGCAGATGCAGCAGTTGTACGATCGCCACTTCCCGGCCGACTGGCAGCAGCGGATGGGCGACCCGGACGTGTGGCGCACCGTGCAGGACGTGGACGACGGGGAGTTGTGGGAAACGCACTTTACGCTCAAGAGCCTGTTGCTTTCCTTCGTGCGGCGCCGCGTCTCGCGCCAGTGCCGCCGCCGCGGAGAGAGCGAGGAAGCGGTCGAAGCGGCCCGCACGATGTTCGATCCCCACGTGCTCACTATCGGCTTTGCTCGGCGGTTTGCCACGTACAAGCGGGCCGACCTGATTCTGAGAGACCTGGACCGCCTGGCGGCCATCCTCAACCACCCGGAACGGCCCGTCCAGTTAATCTTCGCCGGCAAAGCCCATCCGGCCGACGAGCCGGGCAAGCAGCTCATCCAGCGGATTGCCAACTTGCGGCACGACCCGCGTTTCGCCAATCGCGTCACGTTCATCGAAGACTACGACATCAACGTCTGCCGCCATCTGGTGCAGGGCGTGGACGTGTGGCTGAACAATCCCCGGCGGCCGCTGGAAGCTTCCGGCACCAGCGGGCAGAAGGTGGTGCTCAACGGGGGCCTGAACCTTTCGATACTGGACGGCTGGTGGGCCGAAGCCTACGACGGCCGCAACGGCTTTGCCATCGGCCGCGGCACCACGCACGTCTCCGAAGAGGAAACCGACCGTCGCGACGCCGAAGACCTGTACCGCACCCTGGAAGAGGAAGTGGTGCCGATGTTCTACGATCGGGACCGCGACGGACTGCCCCGGGAATGGATCCAGCGGATGAAAGACTCCATCAGCACGCTGGCCTGGCGGTTCAGTTCCGACCGCATGGTGATGGACTACACCCGGCTGTGTTACCTGCCGGCCGCAGGCGGTTTAAGCAGCCAGATGCCGTAGGAAACCAGGACCGACAAGCGGCAACGACAAGCAGCACTCCGCAAGCAATCCACCAGCGAGCCGCCGACTTGGAGAGGTCTTGCGTCTTGGGTCTTGTGTCTTGGGCAAGGTGCTTCCGCACCAAAGCAAGAATAAGCGCCGATTCTTGCATTAGGCGAGCCGCCGACTTGAGGCGGCGGGGCCACTGCGACTGGGCGCTTCCGTACCCGTGCAAGAACAAACGCCCACTCTGGCAACAGGCCCACTCTGGCAACAGACAAATGGCCGACCTCGCCTCTCGGGCGGTTAGCCGAACGGCATGGCCACCGTGGGGGCTTCTTCGGCCGGGTGGCAAGGGACGGGCCACTGCATCCGGTCCAGGTACTCGTACACCGCTTCCAGCGGGAACAGGGGGTCCTCTTTGCCCAGGGCGTCGAACAGTCGGGCCATCTGTTTGTACTGCTCGGGCGTATCGACCGTCAGGCGATACTCGGGCCGGAGCCCTTCCCAGTGGCTGGGCAGTTGTTGCACCCGATAGCGCCACGGGTAGCGGCGCAGATGGGGCGTGACGTGTTCGCGGCAGTAAGGGTCCCATTCCCATTGGGCCAACTGCCGCAGCGTATGGCAGCGGATGGCCTCGGGCACCACGTAAGAGAGATTGGCCACGCAGGTGTACTGGGCCTTCGCTTCCAGGTGCCGCCGGATGAGCCGGGCGGCACGCCGGGGGCAGTACAGCGGATTGTCGGCTGTGGCCCGCACGACCACGTCCCACGGCCACAGTCCCGCACTGGCCAGGGCGTAGCGTTGGAGCACGTCCTGCGCCGGACCGCGGAGACACGGTACTTCCCAATCGCGGCAACGGTCGGCGATGGGCCGATCTTCGCGCCGCGTGGTCGTGGCCACCACCACCTGCACGGGCCGGTGCAAGTAGCGGCTTACCGCCTGCATGCGCCGCACCACGTGCCAGAGCAGTTCCCGTCCGCCCAGGGGCAACAACACTTTGCCGGGCAGGCGGGTCGAGCCCATGCGGGCCTGGATGACGATTCGCACCTGGGTTTCCATCCTTGGCTCCCCCCGGTTGTGCGGACAGCCGGCCAAAAGCCGGCCCGGCGGTACGATTCCCTGGCCGCAGCCCGGCCGGGCTACAGCACGTCCTGGGTCAAGATGGGTTCGTCAGGCCCGATGTTTCGCCGCGCGGTGCGTCCCAGCAGCCGGTGCCGTTCGGACCAGGGTACCCCCTGGCCGGCCGTTTTGACGCACAGCATGTGTTCCTGGACTCGGGTTCCCGCGGGAATGGGGCACCGGGCCACCACCGAACGCTGAAGCCGCCAGCGGCCCGACTCCACGCTGGGCGGCACGCGTTTCTCTCCCTGGCCCAAGGCCAGCTCCACGCGGCGAATGTCTTCCACCATGCGGGCGAAAGCCTGCGGTTCCAGCGAACAGGCGTGGTCCCGTCCCCGCAGACGCCGGTCGAGCGTGAAGTGCTTTTCCACCATCACGGCTCCCAGGGCCACCGCGGCCACGGCCACGCAGCTGCCTAGCGTGTGGTCGCTCAGGCCCACCGGCAGGCGGAACTCCTGCTGCATCCAGCCCAGCACGCGCAGGTCCGCTTCGGCAAAGGGGGTCGGGTAGGCGCTGGTGCAGTGGAGCAACACCACCTGGTCGTGGTAGCCCAGCACCAGCTCCACGGCGCGGGCGATTTGCTGCGGGCCGTCCATCCCGGTGGAAAGCACCAGGGGTTTTCCGGTTCGGGCCAGCTCGTGCAGCAACGGGTCGTTAGTCAGGTCGCGGCTGGCCACCTTGTAGCAGGGGACGCCCAGCTCTTCGAGCTGTTGCACGCTGGGAGGATCGCAGGCGGTGGCAAAGTAGGGGACTTCCCAGCCCAGGGCCACCTGTTGCAGCAGGCGGTGTTCTTCGATGGAAAGTTCCAGCCGCGCGCGGTGCTCGCCATAGGTGGCGCCAAAGCTGTGGGGAGAACGATACGGCCGGCGCCGCAGGGGGGCGGCCAGGTCGTGTTCCAGGTCGCGTTTGCAGAACTTGACCGCGTCGGCCCCAGCCGCCGCGGCCGCTTCGATCATCTGGCAGGCCAGCGCCACCGACCCGTTGTGGTTCTGGCCCATCTCGGCCACTACCAGCACCGGGTGTTCCGGTCCCACGGGGCGGCCGGGAAAAAGTTCAATCGCGGGAGACGAACGCATCGTGCAGGCGAAAGATTCCGTTGCGGTGTCGGGGCGGTCATACGTCCGGTTGCGGCCCCCTATCATGCCGCAAAGTGCGGTGGGGATAAAGTCGAGTTGTGCTAGCACGTCCGGGCCGAAACGAGTGCCCGCGGAAAGTTTTCTCAGGCCGGTTTGGTTGTAGCGGTTGTGCGGATTGTGCCGATAAAGGGGAGCAGCATCGGACCGCCCCCTGCGGCCGATGCCGTGCCGTCCGGATGGTGCCGGAGGCGTGGTGTTTCCGGGCGCGTCGGGCTCTCCGGGGCCGGCGTGCCGTGTCCCCCCGTGGCGCAGAAGGAGTGGTGTTCATGCGCGTGGTTCGATCCCTCCTGTTGGTTCTGGTCCTGGGGCTGCTGGGCCAGGCGTTGGTCCCGATGGCCCTGGCGCAACAACAAGCCTATCCCGGCGTGGCTCTGTTGGATCTGAAGGCGGTGCTGGAGCAGCACCCGGGCTTTCAGGCCATGAAGAAAGAACTGCAAGGGGCCGTCGATATGGCCCAGGTGGATTTCCGCGCCCGACGCGAACGGCTGGCCAAGCTGGTTCAGCAGCTCAAGCAGCTCAAGCAAGGCACGCCGGAGTACAAGAACCTGGAAGCCCAGGTAACCAAGGAACGGGCCGATCTGAACGTGTTCGCTTCGCTCAAGCAGAAAGAGCTGCTGGAGCGGGAAACCAAGATGTACTACAGCGCCTACGTGGAGATTCGTCAGATCGTGGCGCAAATCTGCCGCCAGTACAACATCGGCATCGTCCTGCGGTTCGACAGCAAGCAACTGGACCCGAACAACTCCCAGGATGTGCTCAAACACCTGAACAACCGCGTCTTCTACCACCAGAAGGCCCTGGACCTGACCCCGCTGGTAATTCAGCAACTGAAGCAACGGGCCGGCGCGGCCGCCGCCCGGCCGTTTGCCAACCCCGGCGTTCCCCGCCGCTGAGTAACGAGACACTTCGGCGATCTGAGTGCGGAAGTTCCCGGAGGCGATTCCAGCCGCTGGGAGCTTCCGCACCAATGCTAGAAAAAACGCCGATTCATGCACTCGGCGAGCCGGGAACTTCAGTCCCCGGAGAAAAAGACCAAGCAAGCGTTTTTCTCCGGTTTCTCCGGGCCTCCCCGGCTGAAGTCCGGGGCTCACCGGGGCACGAGCTGGCTTGCGGGTTGCGCGGGGAGTTTCCGCTCCAGCAGAAAAGCAAGCGTCGTGCTCGTACTCGTGATTCGTAATCGGCAGCTCGTTTTCGGCGACCGCGCATCGGCAAACGGCAAGTTGGAAACTTCCGACGCTGGCCCGCCGGGAGGAATACGGTGGGACCAAAGAGACCGAAGGACCAATTCCTCCTACTCCCCCCTAGTACCCACGGGGACCGGCGTTGGGGAACGGGTCTTTCAGCGCCGCCTGGCGTATCTGTTCCTCGGCTTGGGAGCTTTCGGAGTGCCAGGGGCCGAGCCCTTTCAGGGCCGGGGCGGTGCAGCCGGCCAGCACGCCCAGGGAAAGCCAAACGCCCACCAGCAACACGCTGGCCGCGATTCGCCTGGGACTGGCCGGGGGTTCGGTGCCGGTCATGGTTGTCCCTTTCGGGAATGGGTTGCTAGTGGACTTCGTACTGGGATTCGGGCCGGGGTTGATTGAGCCAGTCGCTGGGCCGGCGCATGGGCACTTTGTCTTCTTTGGGGGGGTTCAACCAAGCACAACCGCCGCCCAGCAGGGCGGATGCCAACGCCCCGGCTAGCACCACCCGCAGGCAAAAGCCCCAGGCAACGTGGCCGAATCTGCGGGAGGAGCCCCCGACCGTATGCACTGTTCGCTCGGAAGGACGCATCAAAAAATCCACCAACACCTAAATGGCCAGGAAAGACAAACGACGAAAACCGTCCCGTGCGTGCTTTACTTCCGCTGCCGCCCGAACGGCCACCACCGGGACCAGAAACTGGTCGTGCGTTTTTTCTTGGTGGCTGGGCGGTTGCCCTGGTAGGGGAACTGCATCCGCCGGGGCCGCATCGAGCGGGCCGAGGGTTTCTTCGGCGAAAAGAAGTTCCGCGTCGACTCCACCAAACGGCGCCGCTGCCAATCCAGCCAGGAAAAGAAACCCTTTGGCTTTTCCTCTTCCGACTGTCTTCGATTCACCAGCGGTTGCCCGTCGATGAGCGTCGTGCGACGCGGCCCCGGTTTCCCGGACAACCCGGAAAACGGCTGGGCCTGGGCCGGTTTGCCCTGGGGAAGCGCAATCAACCACCAGGCAACTGCGACCAGAACCATCTTCGGTATTCGTACTAACATGCTCACGGCGAAACTCCTTTCGTACACCGTGCAATCTGTTTCGAGGAAGTACACCACTGCCCCATCAGGTTCCCCGGCCGTAGTCCAGGGCAGGAGAACGCCGGGGGACGCGGATGGGAATGGGATACGGATCGAACGGAATCCCCACCAGCGACCGAGGGACGATCTTCCCATCGGGCCCGCGGGTGGCTCCGAACTTGCGGATTACCTGGAGTATCTCCGGGTTCAGCTCCAGCTTGCCGTCCGGCAGCGAACGCCCCACCGACTGGAAGCTGCCCACGGTGACGATGCTCCGGTAGCGATCATGGAACTCGTAGGCGTCGTAACCTTTGGCTCGCAGGGCTTCGGTAAGCCGGTGGGCCATTTCGGCCGCGGCCACCAGGCGGCTTTTCAGTTGGGTTTTGCCTTCCATCACCTGTTTGATTTTGGTCGGGTCCACGGTCGAAGCGCCGCTGAACGTGGCCACCCGCACCGTGTAAACTCCCGGGCACTTGAGCAGACTGTGCGGCACGTCCTTATTCAGCCGATAGACGAATTCGTCGATCAGATGTTCCTGGATTGGCTCGTCCGGCAGCAGGGGATTCCGTGTCAGGAAAGCCGAGCCCATCGGGCCCATCACCCGGCGGTTGTTCCGCACGAACAGCGGCCCGTCCAGCTTCAAGCGGCTCATCAGGTCCTGCCGCAGTTTTTCCGGGTCCACCTGGGCCTGAGCCATACGGTAGGCAGCCAGTTGCTGGTAGGTCTTTTTGCCCTGCTTGGCCAACTGCGGAATGGAAAGCGCCTTGGGATAAAGGTACTTGATGTACTTCAGGTCTTGCTGGGCGCGGGGATGATCTACCGTAGGATAGTTGCCCACCAGCACGGCGATTTCCCGGGTACGCATCCCCCGCTGATAACGCACGCGGCGCAGTCGCCGGGTAGGACGAGTGGCGTCCAGAGCCACATCTTTGCTGTGATCGAACGTGATGTGGTAGATGTAAGCAGGCAGGTTGTGCTCGCGACGCAACTCGAGCACCAGCTCGCGGGCCTGGGCCTCGGCGGCTGGCATCTCCGACTCCTCGGCGGCCGAGAACGTGGCGGCCATGATCATCCACGGCCCGTGCCCGGCCCGCAGCCGATAATCGCCGTTCGGATCGGCCGGCACTTTCTTGGCAAACAGCCGTGCCGGATTCCAGATGCCCTGAGCCTGAAGCGAGCCGGGCAGGCCCAACAACCCGCTCCCGAGCACCACAAGCAAAACCGCGCGTTTCATCTGGCCAGGCTCCTTCCCAGCTTCACCCATCGGGGAACCCCATCGGGCCGGGGACGGTCGCTCTCGGCCAAGTGGGTTCCGTAAAGGCGTAAGGCGACTCCTCCTGGATTGCCGGGGCCTTTTAGCGAAACGCCCCCGGCGGTTCCAGCCCGCTTTTGCCCCACAGCCACTTCGCGTGCTGGCAGTGGCAGCGAACCGGGGACGGGCGTTTGCCGTCGCAACCGCTTTATTTGCAAAGTGTTGCAGGCACAGGGGGCGATTCCCCTCCGCCGAAAGACGCCTGCTTCGGCAAAGACGGCGACCGGCCCGAGGTGGAAAAAGGGGCAAGTTTTCCGAAACTCCCGTCCCCGCCGTGGGTTTAACTGTTCGGCCACAGGAAACCGAAGCGGTCGGGACGCCACCGCGCTGCCGGCCGGGTCACGAGTGTTTCCGAATACCCCAGACAGGAGGCTTTCTCATGCGTTGGATGCTGGTCACGGTAGCAGCCGTTAGTGTGTTGGTCTGGTCCGGCTCGGCCCTTTGGGCCCAGGACGCTCCCAAGAAACGAGGTGGGGCGGGCCGGCTATTCGAGCGGCTGGACAAAAACGGCGACGGGGTCATCACGGCCGATGAATTCCCCGAAGAACGTAGGGCCTTTTTCGACAGACTGCTCCAGCGAGTGGACAAGAACGGCGACGGGAAAATCTCCCGCGACGAGCTGGCCCAGGCCCGCGGCCCCCGGCGTGACGGGCAGCAGCCCCGACGCGGCGGAGGGCGCCCGGGACGCCCCGGGCGTGGCACCGACCGGCCCGGACGGCCTGGACGTGGCGGCATGATGCCACATCCCCTGATGTTGCTTCTGGACGCCAACCGAGACGGCAAAGTGACCCAGGAGGAGATGGTGGCCGCGTTCAAAAAGCTGGACCGCAACGGCGATGGGGTCATCACGGCCAGCGAGCTGCCCACGCCCCGTTTTGCCGGCCGAGGCGTCAGGCCGTGGCAGTTCAACCCGGAAATGGTCGTCCAGCGCCTCATGCGGATGGACAAAAACGGCGACGGCAAGCTGAGCAAGGACGAAGTGCCTGAGCAGATGCAACGCTTGATCCAGCGAGCCGACGCCAACGGCGATGGAGCCGTGGACAAGCAGGAACTGCTCAAGAGGTTCAGCCGCTTCCAGGGTCGCCCTCTCGGCCAGGGACGCCCCCAACGCCGCCCGGAGAAGAAAGACTAGCTTTCAGCTTCAGCTAGTCGCGGCCGTCGTGCCCCGACCATGCCCGAAGTCGCTCACAAAGCGGCTTCGGGCTTTTTGTTGTCCCGAAACCTCACTCGCTTGCGTTTTTACTCCGATACGCCGCCGGCAACGAACCGGAGAGCAGCTTTTGTCCCCGAAAAACGCCTGCTCATCCCAGGGATGCCAGTTCCCGAAGCGCTTCGATCAGACGCTGAAAATCCTCCGGCGTGTTGTACCCGTGAGGGCTTGCCCGCAAACGTCCTCCCCGGGCGCTGAGGACGACTTTCTTTTCGCGCAAGCGGCGCCACAACTGCTGCGGATTGGCCCCGGGCCAGGCAAAGGGCACGATGCCGCTTTGGTGTTCCCGGGGATAGTCTTCCACCTGGGCTCCCGCTTGCCGCAGCCGGTCCTTTAGCACCTGAGCCAATTCCAGCACACGCTGTTCCAGCCGCCGGGGTTCCAGGGCGGCGACCAGCTTCAGGCTTTCGGCCAGCCCGACCATTCCGGCCATGGGAAACGAACCGCCTTCGTACCGGGCGGCCGTGGGCCGCAGCGGCATGGTGCGGCGGGAGTAATCGCCCCGGCCCTCGACGCTGTTCCAACCCAATCCCAAGGGACGGAGCAGTTCCAGGTGTTCTCGCCGCAGAAAGAACACGCCCGCCCCCTCCGGACCCAGGAGCCACTTGTGCCCGTCGGCGGCCAGAAAATCAATCCCCAGGGCATGCACATCCAGCGGAAACACGCCCAGACCCTGGATTGCATCGACAAACAGCAGCGCTCCGCAGGCGTGGGCGATTTCGGCGGCCCGAGCCAGGTCGTGCCGGTAGCCGGTTGCGTATTCTACCCAACTGAGTGTGACAATCCGCGTGCGCCGGTCGCAAGCTGCGGCAATCTGCTCCAGCAACCGGCTCGGGTGCTCCGCTTCCACCAGGCGGACCTCCACCCCGCGGTTTTCCAGGTTCATCCAGGCGAAGCGGTTGCTGGGGAACTCGGCCACGGGCACCACCACGTTGTCCCCTTGCCGCCAAGGGAAACCTTCGGCCACCAGGTTGACCCCTTCGGTGGTGTTACGCACCACGGCCACTTCTTCCCGTTCCGCGCCGAGCAGCCGGGCGAAGTGCTGCCGGATGACTTCGATCGTGCGGTCCCAGCGGCTCCAGTTCACGTCCCCGTGGTGACAGACGTCCTGGGCCCACTGGGCGATGGCCCGGGCGCTGGACTCCGGCAGCGGCGAGACGGCCGCATGGTCCAGGTAAACCCAGTGCTGCGTCACCGGCATCTGCTGCCGGAACTGCTGCCAGGAAAGCGGAGCTTGGGAGGCAGCGGTCGGTTCCATCACGGATTGTTCCACGGAGAAAGAGAGCGTATTCCCTTCTGCGACTTATCCAGGCCGGGCGTCCCTTCGGGGGCCAGCCCCTGGAGGCGGAAACCGACAAACAAAGGCTGGCACGGCTGGGAGGGAACCCTCTGCCTGCACGGGTGCGTCGCGGAAAAGAGCCTCCCCAGGATACCAAAAACAACCACGGCCCCGGAGGGGGAGCCGGGGCCGCGGCGGAGGAACAGACGCTACGGAAGGATTGGTTTAGTGGCAGCAGGCAGGCTCCGGCGCAGCACAGGCAGGCTCCGGCTCGCAGCAAGCCGGTTCACAAGCAGGCTTGCAGCACCGGTGATGGTGGAACAGGCGGTGGAGGAAGCACTTGACCTTGTGCAGGTGCCGCGGGCGGCAGCAACGCGGGGCCGGTTCGCAGCAGGCCGGTTCCGGAGCACAGCAGGCAGGTTCAGGCTCGCAACAAGCCGGTTCCGCCGGAGCACAACAGGCCGGTTCGGCCGGAGCGCAACAGCTCGGCTCGGGAGCACAGCAACCGTGGCCGTGGCCCAGCAGGCCGTTCAGCAGCCCGGCTTCCGCCTGGGCAGCCGAACCCAGCACCAGGCCGACCAACACAAAAGCGGGCAGTACGAAACGCTTGGTCATGGGATTCACTCCTGTACACGAAAGACACAAACGGACCATGGGGACGCGCAAAGAGCACGTGGTTTGCACAGTTTTTCCTTCCTGTGCGTTTCTCCTAGCTTCCTTTTTCGCCCACGGTGCTTGCACAGCTTTAGCAAGAATCAAAAAACAGACAAAATAGGCGATTCAAGTGGAAGTTGGGCGACTCTTCCGCACCCGGGGAGTTCGTCCTGTGGCGACTTTTCCGGTTCTGCCGACCGCCCAACTCTGGCTCCGGTGCCCTGTTGCCCGATATGATGAGAAATGTCCCTGCACCGTGCCTGGATTCCCCCAGGGAGGTCGGACCCCACTGCAAGGATGTGCCCGTGGAAACTCTGGACCTGATCCTTTGGGCTGTGGCGGCGTTTGTGGCCCTGGTGGGCTTAAGCCGCCTGGGCAGCGTGTATCGGGCCCACCTGGCCCACGAGCTGAACCGGCACGTCCACCAGGCCCAAGCCGAAAAGCGCGCCGATTCCGACAAGTCGGACCGAGAGAAAGCACCTGCTAGTCCATGAACGCTCCCAAAAAGCTCTACATCGAAACGGTCGGCTGCCAGATGAACCTGCTGGATAGCGAGCTGGTGGTGGCCAGCTTGCGCCGCCAGGGGTACGAGTTGGCCCCCAGCCCCAAAAAGGCCGACGTCATCCTGTTCAACACCTGTAGCGTCCGCCAGCACGCCGAGGACAAAATCTACAGTGCCCTGGGCCGTCTGAAGCACCTGAAGCGCCGCCATCCGCACAAAATCATCGGCGTGCTGGGTTGCATGGCCCAGAAGGACCAACAGCTAATCTTTCAGCGGGCTCCGTATGTGGATCTAGTGGTGGGGCCCGGGCAACTGCATCGCGTGCCGGAGCTGATCCGTCAGGTGGAGCAAGGTTCCGGCCCCCGGCTGGAAGTAAGCCTGGACCGCACGGCTGGGCCCCAGTCCCAGGTGGCCGAGAGCTTCGTCAGCTACGATCCGCTACGCGACCCGCAGATGCGGCCCACCCCCTACCAGGCCTTCGTGCGGATCATGATTGGCTGCGACAAGTTCTGCACCTACTGCATCGTGCCCAAGGTACGAGGACCAGAGCAGTCCCGGCCGCCGGAGCACATCCTGGCCGAAGTCCGCCGCCTGGCCGAAGAAGGCTGCCGCGAGGTAACGCTGCTGGGCCAGACGGTCAACAGCTACAAGTACCGCCAGGGAGAACACACCGTCACCCTGGCCGAGCTGCTGGAGATGATCCACCCGGTCGAAGGCATCGACCGCATCAAGTTTGTGACCAATTTCCCGCTGGACATGACCCAGCAGTTGCTGGAAGCGGTCCGCGATCTGCCCAAAGTGTCCCATTACCTGCACGTGCCGGCCCAAAGCGGCTCGGACCGCATCTTGCGGCGGATGAAGCGCGGCTACACGGTGGGCCAGTACCGGGAGATGCTTCACCGCATTTACGACACCGTGCCCGAGGCGTCCGTCACCAGCGACTTCATCGTCGGCTTCTGCGGCGAGACGGAAGAGGACTTCCAGCAGACGGTTCGCCTGGTCCAGGAGGGCCGGTTCAAGAACAGCTACATTTTCAAGTACAGCCCCCGGCCCGGCACCAAGGCCCATCAACTCTACGCCGACGACGTGCCCGAGGAGGTCAAGCGCCGCCGGAATAACGAGCTGCTCGAGCTGCAAAACCGCATCAGCCTGGAGCTGAACGAGCGGTTCCTCGGCCGCGAAGTGGAAGTGCTGGTCGAAGGGCCCAGCAAACTCGGGCAGAAACAGGCCCAGCAAGACGGCGGCCCGGTGCAACTGTGCGGCCGCACGATGTGCGACCGCATTGTGGTCTTCGACGGCAACCCGCGCCAGGTGGGGCAGATTCTGCCGGTGCGCATCTACGACGCCACGCCCCATACGCTGTTGGGGATCGTCGTCACGCAGCACGTGGGTCCCGAACTCTACGCGCTGCAATAACCCGCACAGGCGGCAAAGCCTGCACGCATGCCGCCCGCTCGGCCAGCTTGCCCTGGGGGCGGCAACCTATAATCCACTAGGGGCAACCGCCGGTTCCGGACTTCGGTCGGAAGCGGCGACTGACGGCAGAGTTCTCATGCGGAAAGGAGCACGTCTTGGACCGATCAGCCCAACCTGGTCCCGTGGGTCGCCCATCCGCCGGCGACGGAAAGCCGCGGCTCCCTTCGGCCCTGGATCCCCGCAAGGCCGAACTGGTCGAGCGGATCAAGGAGGTGGCCGAAAAACTGGGCCGGGATACAATCAGCCGGGGGGACCTGAAGATTCTGGCCCGGGCGCTGCGTGAGCTGCGCTATGCGTTCAAGG
>WFOE01000274.1 GCA_015488215.1 Planctomycetales bacterium | reverse complement strand
TGCACATCTACCAGGCGTGGCAACGCCCCTTCGCCTCCGGATGTCTGGAAGAAACCATCCTGGCGGCTCGCGACGAGTTGGAACAACTCGTCACCGAATCGGAATGACCCTATCCGGTGCACCTTTTCCGCATGTGGCTTTCGCTCGGATGAACGTACCGGGACAGGCGTTTTCCGGCGATGGAACGGCCACCACCGGCAAGGCTTCCGCCCAAGGCCCGTTTGTTCGGACACTAAGAAATCGTTGCCAAGGAGTTGTTTATGACCGGCTTGCTCAGCGGCGTGTTGCCCGTGGTGCAGACTCCGCTGGATGAAGAAGAACGGATCGACTGGGACACCCTCCATGAAGAAGTGGACTGGGTGCTCGGTCACGGAGCCCGGGGCGTCTGCGCCGCGATGGTTTCCGAATGGCTGCGGCTTACCGCCGGCGAACGCCTGCGGTACATGCGAGAGCTGGTCCAGGCCGTCGCCGGCCGGGGCGCGGTAGTGGTGAGCGTGGGAGCCGAAAGCACGCGCGAAGCCATCGACTACGCCTGCGCGGCCGAAGGCTGCGGCTGCGACGCGGTGATGGCCATTCCGCCCGTCAGCCAGCGGTTGCCCGAGCCGGAAGTGGAACGCTACTTTGCGGCCATTGCCCAAGCGGTGGAACTGCCCCTGGTGGTCCAGGACGCTTCTTCCTACGTGGGAGCGGCCCTCTCCGTGGAACTGATGACCCGGCTGCTGGACCGGTTCGGGCCGGAAAAAATCCTGTTCAAGCCGGAAGGCTCGCCGCTGGGACCGAACGTTTCGGCCCTGCGAGAAGCCACCGCCGGACAAGCCCGCATCTTCGACGGCTCCGGCGGCATCGCGCTGGTGGACACCTATCGCCGCGGGATCGCAGGCACCATGCCGGGGGCGGAAGTGGTTTGGGCCGTCGTCGGGCTGTGGGAAGCGCTGCAACAAGGCGACGAGCAGCGGGTGTATCGTCTTTCGCTCCCACTGGGGGCGCTGGTGGCCCTTCAGATGCAGGCCGGACTCGACGGCTTTCTGCAAGTAGAAAAATACCTCCTGGTCAAGCAGGGGGTGTTCCCCTCGGCCCGCTGCCGCCGGCCCGTGGCCTGGGAACTGGATGATGAAACCCGGGCCGAAGTGGACCGCCTCTTTGCCCTGTTACAGCAGGCGGCCCAGCAAAAACAATAGCCCCGGTGCGGGAAAGGAGCGGAACCCCCGCGCCGGCCGGCAACGGAACTCGCCGCGGTGTTGTACCCCGCGGGACGGTTCAGAACACTCGGGCGGCGTTCAGTCCCAGCCACACAGCGGCCAGCCCCAGCAGGTTGTTGGCCGCCACGTTACCCAAGGCGCGGGTCCATTGGCCGTCTTGCAGCAGCGTCTGGGTTTCGAACCCGAAGGTGGAAAACGTGGTCAGTGCACCCATGAATCCGGTGAGCACGATGAACCGCGTTTGTCCCGAGATCAAAAAGCGCTCCTCGGCCAGCGACCAGACCAGCCCGAACAAAAAGCACCCCAGCACGTTCACGGCCAGCGTGCCCCAGGGGAACGAGCCTTCGCCCTGGCGGCTCACCCAGCCGGAAATCCAGTAGCGGCACAGCGTGCCCAGGGCTCCGGCCAGTGCGATCAACAGCCATTGGCGCCACACGGTTTTCGGCCTTCTGTCCAAACATTCCCGGCGAAACGAACCCAGGAGTACAACGCGCCCCTGGATGGTAACACAGAGCGACCGAACCGCACAGGACCCGGCAAAAGAACGCTACCTGAGCATTTCTGCCCTCGGCTGCGACAACCGCTACGCAATACGGCATCGTCGCGTTATAATGCCGCGAGCTTGAGCGGACGAAAGGTAACTCCGGTAACTCCACTTGGCGCTGGATTGACGAGGCCCTCCCCATGACCACCCCCGCTGTGCGTCTCAATTTTCCCGAAAGCGACATTGCCCAATTGACCTTCGACGATCCGGACCGCGGGGCCAACGTGCTCTCCCAGGGCGTGCTGCAACAACTGGAACAACACCTGGACGAGCTGCTGAGCCGGGACGATCTGGCCGGGTTGATTCTCAGTTCGGGCAAGCCGGGCATCTTCATCGCCGGGGCCGACCTGCGCGAGTTCGCCGCCGCAGAAAACCCCGAACCGGAATGGGTCCAGCAGATGTGCCGCCGAGGCCAGGAGCTGTTCGCCCGACTGGCCAATGCCCCGTTCATTACCGTGGCGGCTATCGCCGGGGTATGCGTGGGCGGAGGGGCCGAACTGGCCACCTGGTGCGATCGCCGGGTGATGGCCGACGACGCGAAAACCCAAATCGGCTTTCCCGAAGTGAAACTGGGCCTGTTCCCCGGTTGGGGCGGAACCGCCCGGCTGCCGCGAATGATTGGGCTTTCCAACGCCGTGGAGATGATTTGCGGCGGCGACTCGATTCCCGGGGCGGAAGCCTACAAGCTGGGCCTGGCCGAAGACCTGGTCCCGCCCGAACGGCTGGTGGCCGCGGCCATCAACATGATTCGGGCCGAAGCCGAATCGGGCCAGTACCGCAAAGACCGCCAGCGGTGGAGCCAGCCCATTGAAATCAGCGAAACCGAGCTGGCCTTTCTGGCCGCCACGGGCAGCGCCTACATCCAGCAGCAGACCAAGGGACACTACCCGGCCCCGATGGCCGCCCTGGAAACGATGATCGAAGCCGCTTCGCTGGACCTGGAAGGAGCCTGCCGCCTGGAAGCCGAACGGTTCTCCACGCTGTTCGGCACGCCGGTCAACCGCGCGCTGATCAACGTGTTTTTCCTTTCGGACCGGAACAAAAAAGACCCGGGTGTGGACGATCCGGCCATCAAGCCCGGCAAGATCGATTCGCTGGGGATTTACGGGGCCGGCATCATGGGTTCGGGGATTGCCGCCGCGGCGTTGAAACGGGGACTGAAAGTGGCCCTGACCGACGCCAAGGCCGAAGCACTGGAACGGGGCGTGCGCAACACGCTGGAAGAAGCCTCCTACGACCGCAAGCTGCGCGGTCCCAGCAGCCAGCGCCTGCTGGAGCTGGCCCCCCGGCTCAACGGCACGTTGCGAGACGAAGAAGTCACCTCGGCCCAGTTGGTGCTGGAAGCCGTGGTGGAAAACCCCGACGTGAAAACCCAACTGCTGGCCAAGGTGGAATCGCTGGTGGGAGAACAAACCCTGATTGCCACCAATACCTCCACCATTCCCATCAACCGGCTGGCCAAGGCGCTGAAACACCCGGAGCGGTTCTGCGGCATCCACTTTTTCAATCCCGTGCGGCGGATGCCGCTGGTGGAAGTGATTCGCGGCGACCAGACCTCCGACGAAACGGTGGCCACCGCGGTGGCGTTCGCCAAGCGGCTGGGCAAATCGCCCATCGTGCTCAAGGACGGCCCGGGCTTTCTGGTCAACCGGGTGCTGTTCCCCTACATGAACGAAGCCCTCCAGCTCATCAGCCAGGGGGTCCCCATCCCCGAAATCGAAAAGGCAGCCACGCGGTTCGGCATGCCCATGGGACCAATCGCCCTGTACGATATGGTGGGCCTGGACACGGCTCTGTACGCCGGCACGGTGATGCACGAGGCGTTCGGTCAGCGGTACGAAGCCTCGCCCATTCTCATCGACCTGGTCAAACAAAACCGGCTGGGCCAGAAGACCGGCCGGGGATTCTTCCGGTACGACAATCCCAAAGGCAAGCCGGAGCCGGACCCGGAACTGGAACAACTGCTGGCCCGGCACATCGAAGGCCGAGTGGAACTTTCCCGCGAGCAGATTACTCACCGGCTCTTTCTGCCCATGTTGCTGGAAGCCACCCGCATCCTGGAAGACGAGCTGGTGCGCGACCCACGCGACGTGGACCTGGGCGTGATCTACGGCATCGGGTTTCCGCCGTTCCGGGGCGGCTTGCTGTTCTGGGCCGACACGGTCGGAGCCGACCAGATCATGCGGTGGCTGGAGCCGCTGGTGGAACTGGGGCCCCGATTCGAGCCGACGAACGTGTTGCGGGACTGGGCCCAAAGCGGCCGCCGCTTCTACCACATTTTGCCGTAATTCTGCCGTAGCCGGTTTGTTCCTGCAGATTACCCCCAATCCAACTTTTCGTAGCCGACGGAGCTTGTTCCGATGAAAACCCCCGTGGTGATTGACTGTGTTCGCACGCCCATCGGCCGGGCGCACAAGGACAAGGGCTACTACCGCGACACCCGCAGCGACGACCTAGCCGTGGGCGTGGTGCGGGCATTGCTCGAACGGACCGGCATCGACCCGGCCGAAATCGAAGACGTCGTCTTTGGTAACGTGCAGCAACAGGGCGAACAGGGGTTCAACGTCGCCCGCAACGTGGCCTTGATGGCCGGATTGCCGCTTAAGACCGCCGGTACCACGGTCAACCGGCTTTGCGGGTCCAGCCTGCAAGCGTTGAACCAGGCGGCCCACTCCATCATCGCCGGGGCCGAGGACGTGCAAATCGTCGGCGGATTGGAGCACATGCATCACGTGCCGATGGACGCCGGCCTGGACCTGAACCCCAAGCTGCTGCATCGCACCAGCAAGGGGGCGTTGAACATGGGCTACACGGCCGAGTTCCTGGCCCAAAGCCAGGGCATTTCCCGTGAGGAGCAGGACCGCTACGCCTGCCGCAGCCACCAGCGGGCGACCCAGGCCCACCAAAGCGGCCAGTTCCAGCGGGAAATCGTTCCCACCTGGGCCCGCGACCCGGATGGCAACCGCTTCCTGGCCACCTGGGACCAGACGGTGCGGCCCGACTGCAGCATGGAAGGGCTGGCGGCGCTGAAGCCGGCCTTCATGCCGGGGGTGGGGACGGTTACGGCCGGAAACAGCTCCCCGCTCAACGATGGAGCGGCAGCCATGCTGGTCATGTCCCAAGAAAAAGCCCAGGCCCTGGGCCTGAAGCCCCTGGTGCGAATCGTCGCTTCGGCCGTGGTGGGCGTGGAACCAGCCGTGATGGGCACCGGCCCGGTGCCGGCTACCAAGAAGGTGCTCAAACGGGCCGGACTGACGCTTTCGGACATCGGGCTGATCGAACTGAACGAAGCCTTCGCCGCTCAGACCATCGCCTGCATCCGCATGCTGGAACTGGACGAAGAAAAGCTGAACGTCCGCGGCGGGGCCATCGCCATCGGTCACCCGCTGGGAGCCTCCGGCGTGCGCATCGCCACCACGCTCATCCACGCCATGATCGATCACGACGTGGAATGGGGCCTGGCCACCATGTGTATCGGCATCGGCCAGGGAATCGCCACGGTGTTCCAGCGCGTCTGAGAAGAGGAGGCCGCGCGGATTACGAACGCGGCTCACTTGCAAACTGGTGCTGGCAGGCCAGGTGGTAGAACCGCTCGAGTCCCTCGCGCTCCTGCTGGCCCAAGTAAAAGTGCAGGTTGTCCCGCAGGTAGCTCAAGCACTGCTGCTGGGTCAACCTGAGCCGGGGCGCTTCGGCCCGGGCAATCTGCTCCAGATGGGCGACTCCCAGGTCCCGGGCCTGAGCCAGCCAGGAGGCCAGCGGCTCGGTTTCCACGCCGGGTCGGGCCACCCACATGGCAAACACAAACGGCAAGCCGGTCCAGCGGTACCACTGCTGGCCCAGGTCCCAGACTTCGGCCCAGGTCGCGTCGGTCCGGGTGTGAATGGCCCGGTCGCCGATGACCAGCACGGCGTCGGCCTCTACAGCGGCAGGGTCTTCTCCCAGGGGGAGCGGCACCAGCTCGGGGCGGACCCCCTGCTGGTGCAACAGAATCTGCACCAACGCGGCGCTGGTGCGGGAACCTTCGTCCAGGGCCAGCGTGGCGATGCGGTTTACCGGCACGCGACTCAGCAACTTCACGCTCCAGACCGGCCCGCGGCACGCGATGCAGGCGTCGGAGACAATCCGGTAATCCGGTTCGGCAAAGTATTCCACCGAGGGGATCAACGCTACGTCCAGCTCACCGGCGGCCAACTGGTCAGCCAGGCGGCTGGGCACTTCCAGCACCAGTTCCACCTGGGGGGCGATTTGGTCCAGACGATAGATCAAGGGCCGGGTGTTCAGGTATTCCACGGCCCCGACGCGCAGAGACTCGGCCATGCGGCGGTTCCTTCGGCGGTTGCGACGCGGAGAACTTTGCGGCGATTATAAACCACCGCTCCCGGGCGAAAAGGCCCACCCTACCAGGCCGTGAAGAACCGGCTGGTGGTTCCGTCCGGGGCCACCCGGGCCCGAACCTGCCGCCCGCAGCGAGGACAATGGCCTACGTAGGCCGTTCCTTGGGCGTTCAGATACACCCGGGCATACACTCCGCAACAGGCGAAGTTCACTCCCAGGAACGGCCGTCCCTGGCGGCAACCGCGGCGTGACAGATCGCCCCCTTCGGGTTCGCTGGTCAGGTCGAGTTGATGTTCCTGGTCCATGACGCGGCAACAGCCGGGCAGAGAGAACTCGAAACCTACGACACAATCGCTCTATAAAAACTATCGACCACCGGGGGCCAGAGCATTTTCCCGGCGGCGAGGCGGTCCGGCTGCGGACCTCACGAATCGGCAGCCTGTGCAGATTGGGTCGATTGGACAATCTGGTTGATTCTGGCCCGAATCGCTTCGGCCCCCTGCACTGGGGGTTCGCAGTGGGTTCCTTGGCAGACGAACAGGGCGGGAAGGACCTCGCTCCTTTTGTGCTGAAACACCGGCTCCAACCGGCTGCCGGCCAGGGATTCGGGGGCGTGGGTTCCGGCCGTAAAAAGTCGCGGCGCGTAGCGGCCGGCCAGATCGGCCAAGATTCCTTTCAGCGGTTCGCGCTGGCGCTGGCCCAGGAAGAACAACTGGTAGCTTGGGCCAAGGTATTCGTCCAACACCAGCAGAAGCTGGCCGTAGCCCAATCCGCTGCGGGCCGCCGCCGGTGCGGCTTGTTGCAGCACCCCTGCGGCAGCTTCCAGGTAGCGCGAGCTGCCCAGCAAGTGCCCCAACCGCAGCAGCACACCCGCAGCCAAGGCGTTGCCGCTGGGGGTGGGATTGTCCGTGATGTCCTTCTGCGGGGCTATCAGCTCCTGGCGGCGTCGATCCGCATAGAAGAACCCGCCGCCCTGGGCGTCGTGGAAGCGGTCGAGCAGTTGATCGGCCAGTTGCCCGGCCCAATCGATCCACCGCGGCTGCCAGTCGGCCTGGTAAAGAACCAGCAAGGCCCAGGCCCATCCGGCCACGTCGTCCAGAAAGGCCGGTACGCCCGGGCGGCCCGAAGCCCAACCGTGAACCAGCTCGCCGGAGGATATCTGCATCTGCTGGTCCACGAAGTGGGCCACGTCCAACGCCGCTTGGTAGTACCGCGGTTCCTGGAGCACTTGGGCGGCTGTGGCCAGCGCTTCCACGGCCAGCGCGTTCCAGCCGAGCAACACCTTCTGGTCCCGCAGCGGAGCTTCGCGCTGCTGCCGGGCTTGCAACAGCCGGTGCCGGGCTCGCTGGATTCGCTGCTGGAGTTCTTCCGGGTCTATTTGCAACGCGGCGGCGGCCTGGTGCCAGCTTTTGGGCCGGTGAAGCACCGTGTGCCCTTCGAAGTTTCCCTCGGGTGTGACGTCGTACACGTAGCAGAACAGCCGGGCATCTTCCGGGTCGAGGTGTTGCTCAATCTGCTCGGGCGTCCAGACGTAGTAGGCCCCTTCGCGCCCTTGGCTGTCGGCGTCCTGGGCTGCGGCAAAGGCTCCCTGCGGCAAACGCATGTCGCGAAGCAGGTAGTCCAGCGTTTCCCGAGCCACGGCGGCCCACTGCGGATTGCCGGTGGCCTGGTACGCTTCCAGATAAGCGGTGGCGAGCATGGCGTTGTCGTAGAGCATCTTTTCAAAGTGCGGCACCAGCCAGCGCCCGTCCACGCTGTAGCGGTGGAAGCCGCCGCCCAGGTGGTCGTAGATGCCGCCGCGGGCCATCTGGTCCAGCGTGAGCGTAACCATGTGCCGGTAACGCTGCCGGCCGGTACGGTGCCAAAGTCGCAACAGAAAACGCAGCTCCAGCGGATGAGGGAACTTCGGCCCGGGACCAAAGCCGCCCCAGTGCGGGTCCCAGGCCCGCTCCATCCCCTGGGCGGCTTGTTCCAGCAGGCCGGGGTCCAGGGAATGCTCCCGGTCGGCCGGGGCGACAAACGTGCCCAGTGTGCTTCCGCCCTGGCGCAGAATCTCGGTGATTTGCCGGGCCTGCTGTTCGACCAGGGGGCGGTCTTCCTGCCAGAGCTGGGCTACGCGCTGGAGCACCTGGCGGAACGAAGGCATCCCGTACCGCGGCTCGGGCGGCCAGTAGGTGCCGCCCAGGAACGGTTCGCCCTCGGGCGTAAGGAACATCGAAAGCGGCCATCCGCCCCCGGCCGGTTGCCCGGCCAGATGGTGATACACCTGCAAGGCCTGCATGTAGAGCTGGTCCACGTCGGGCCGTTCTTCACGGTCCACTTTCACCGGCACGAAGTACCGGTTGAGCAGGGCGGCGGTTTCCGGGTCGGAAAAGCTTTCCCGTTCCATCACGTGGCACCAATGGCAGGCCGAATAGCCCACCGAAAGAAACACCGGCTTCTGCTCGGCCCGGGCGCGTTGGAACGCCTCCTCGCCCCAGGGGTACCAGTCCACCGGGTTGTCGGCGTGTTGGAGCAGATAGGGGCTGGTTTCCTGAGCCAGGCGGTTGGGCATCGTCAGAGGGCCTTTATGGGAGGGAGGTGGGAAAACGAACCGGCGGCGTCTCGCCCCGGCCGAGGCAAACCCGACCGAGGCCATTGTGAACATTCTACCGGGGAAGTTGCCGGGGCGTTCCGCGCCCGGGCAGGTTCTCTGGTACGGAGGCTTGCTACTTCCTCGGTTTCTAACCCGGAGTTCTAATTGCCGCCGGAGCCCCGGTAGGCCCGATCCAGCAGTTCCACCGGGTGCAGCACTTCCAGCGCATGACCCAGACGCCGGGCTTCGCGGGCTATTTGCAACGTACAGCCGGCGTTGGCCGAGACGACCGCTTCGGCTCCGGTGGCCAGGATGTTCCGCAACTTGCGCCGGGCCAGGCGAGTGGCCATCTCCACTTCGGTCAGGTTGTAAGTACCGGCCGCCCCACAGCACATGTCCGATTCGGCCAGCGGGACCACTTCCAGCCCGGGCACCTGGGCCAGCAGCCGCCGGGGAGCTGCGCGAACCTGCTGGGCATGGGCCAGATGGCAAGCATCGTGATAGGTGACTTTCATCCGCACTTCGTGCCGCGGAGGCTCCAGCCCCAGGTGGTCGAGGAACTCGCAGATGTCCTTCACCTTGGCGGCCAGTTGTTCCCGTTGCAGCTGTTTCTCGTCGTCCCAGTGGTGGCCGTACTCTTTGAGCATGGAACCGCAACCGGCCACGTTGACCACCACGGCGTCCACGTCCAGCGAGGAGAAGGCTTCCAGGTTCCGGTCGGCCAGTTCCCGGGCCGGTTCACTCTGGCCGCCGTGATAGTGGATCGCTCCGCAGCAGACCTGGTTCTGCGGGATGACTACGTCGCACCCGTTATGTTGCAACACGCGCACCGTGGCCCAATGCACGTGGGGGAACATTACCTGGGCCACGCAGCCGGTAAACAGGGCCACGCGGGCGCGGCGTCGTCCCAGGGCGGGGGCTTCCGGCGGCAGCGGCAAAGTGCGGGGCACCTCGGGCGGCAGCATGTCCACCAGTTGTTGCATTTCCTGGGGAAGCAGCCGCATCAGCCCGGTCAAACGCAGCAGTCCGAACACGCCCAAGCGGCGCAGCCATCGGGCCAGGGCCACCTGACGGCGCAGCCGCTGCGGGTAGGGGAAGGTGCCAAAAAGCAACCGGCGATGGAACCAGGAGTTGCTTGCCCGCTCGTGTTCCGGCAGCGCCTGCTCCATGGCCACGCGGAACGGTTCGATCAGCCGCCCGTACTGCACCCCGGAAGGACAGGCCGTCTCACAAGCCCGGCAATCCAAGCACCGTTCCAGGTGGCGGCGAACAGCCGGGCCGAGCGAAATCCGCCCATCGACCACCGCCCGCATCAGGTAGATTCGCCCCCGGGGGCTGTCGTTCTCGTCGCCCAGTTCCACATAGGTCGGACAGGCGGCCGTACACAGCCCGCAGTGGACGCAGTCCAGAAAACGCTCATAGGGAATCTGGACCGGCAGCGCCGGTTGCGGCGGCGAGGCAGTAGCCGTGGGTTGTTCCATCGCTGGGTACAGAAAGCCCTGGGGGAAAGGAGTTGTTCCTGGTGCACGTCCTCACCATAGCCGAAGTGTCGCTGCGATGGTAGATGCCGCTTGCCAAGCTGACCAGCTTCAGTCGGCCGAGGAACAGTGAGCCGAGAGCGTCAGCTCCTGGAGGACAGCACGGCCGTCAGCGACTGGGTGCTTCTGCACTGGGGGCGTGGAGGCTTGGGGGTGTGGGGAGA
>WFOE01000273.1 GCA_015488215.1 Planctomycetales bacterium | reverse complement strand
TCCAGCAGCCGGTGCACGCGGTCGTCGAAGTCCTCAGCCGCGGTTCGGGCACGGCCGATGGTCACCGTGCGCCGCTGCCCGGCCAGGTCGAAAAACTGCACGTAGTAGGTGTCGTTGCGTTTGCCGACGGTCATCGTGGGAGTCCTCTCTGTTGGGGTCAGGTGGCCATGCGGCCAAGTTTCCCCCGCATAGGAAAAACCTGGCCGCATTGCCTTGGGAAACCTTGCATATAGCAGAACACAACGGAACAAAGTGCGCAATAGCGGAACAAACAGGGCAACGGAAACTTGGCCGCAGAGTGGTCATCCGGCCAAGTTTCTCGGCGGCAACCGCCACCAGCGCTTACCGTCTTTCCAGAACAGTTCCACGCCCAAGTTTTCCCGCGCGCGTCGGGCGGTTCGTTCGCCGATTCCCGCCGCATCGAGCAGGGCGAGCACCTGCTTGGCTGGCATCGGGCCGTCGCCCAACAACTCGCGCAGTATGTTTTCGGCTTGTTCGCGCTTTTCCGGCTTCGGTCCCCGGCGAGAGCTATCTTCGTCGTTCACGTCGTCGGCAGACTGGTCCACTCGTTCCAACCATTCGACTTTGCCCGGGGCAGGGTCAACGATTCGGAACGCCCAGCCCTGATTGCCGGGGGCCAGGTTGCATTTTCCTGGAAGCAGCAGCCGCCGCTCGCGGTCTTTTCCATCGCGGCGAACGTGCCACACTACGCGGGCCACGGCGGTAAACGCAACACTGCCTAGCACCTGATCGTCGGCGGAACCGCGGTGGTCCTTGTTTGCCTTACGCAAGTGCGCCACCAGGAGCACTACGACGCCCCAATCACGAGCCAGCGCGGCTAGCTGTTCCAGAATGGGGCGGACCTCGTTTTCGCGATAGGCATCGACGCCACTCCCAAGGAAACTACCCACAGTATCGACCACCACCAAGCGCGGCGGCTTGCCAGTTCTACTCTCCAGTTCGGCCAGGGCGCGGGCGATGATTTCTACATCGGCCAACGTAACCGGCAGGGAATCATCGCCGACCTCGGCACCTTCAAGCAGGTGCACCGCATCCAGGTCCGCCCCGGCGGCTTCCAGGCGTGGGCGAAGTGTGTCATGGGGATCGTCTTCCCTGGACAGCAGCAGCACGCTTCCCGGCTCGCACGGCGAACCATCCGGCCATCCGCGGCCGGTGGACACCCGCGCGGCAAAATCCAGAACCAAGGTGCTTTTGCCCACGCCGGGACGTCCGCAAAGCACAACCAGCTTGCCCAGGGGAAGGTGCTCCGACCACAGCCAGGTGATTTCCTGAGCATCGAAATCCGAAATCGGGCGCAGCTTCGGTCGTGCTACGTCCCGGCCTTGGCCGTTCCCCTGTGGTACCCACGCCGGCGCGTCGGCGGCCACTTGGGCGAACCATTCTTGGACCTGCTCCGGCTCAGCCGCGTCGCCCCACGGGGCGTGATCCGCGTCGGCCTGCACGGCCAACAGATCGGCCACGTCGCCACCAGGGGGGCACGCGGGCCACACGGCAGACAAGTCCACGATGCGCACTTCCCCTGCGCCGGCGTCGTGACATAGGCGGGCCACGTCCTGGGCGTAGGCACGGCCTGCGTCATCGTTATCTGGCCAGATCATCACCCGCTTGCCCCGTAGCGGGGACCAATCAGTTTTGTTTGCCGCTTTGCTTCCGCCGAGCGACGTCGTGGTAACCAGGCCCACGTGGGCCAAAGCGTCGGCGCATTTTTCGCCTTCGACCACGAAAACCACGTTGGCTTGCACCACCTGGCCCAAGCGGTACAACGGCCTCGGGGCGTCGGGGGCGCCCAGTGCCCAGCCATCGGCCACACGCCGGACCGGGCGCACTTGCTTCCCGTCGGCTAGGTCCCAGCGGAACACCACGGCCACGAGTTCGCCGGTGGCGTCGGCATAGAAATACTTGGCCGCCGGTTCGCCCCACTTTCCGACCAGCCCGGCCACGGCTGCATCGGGCGTAGGCGCGGGGGTGGGATTGGGGGCTTGTTGGCGTGGCCGGGACAGCTTTACCGTGGGGGCCGGCGCCGGAAATAGGTCCCGTTCCTGTAACCCCAAAGCGGCCAAAATCCCGGCCAAAGAACACCTGGCATGGCATCTGAGCAACGCCCGGCCGTCGTGCCCCCTGGAAACGGAAAGGCTGGGCTTGCGGTCCTCATGGGCCGGACAGCGGGCCATCCACTGATCGGTTTTACCCTGCACCGGCCTCGGTTCGCAACCGTGGGCAGCAAGGGCAGCCAGCAGTTTTTCAACCGGGTCGTCTATGATAGTAAAGGCAGAAGCGTTAGAATTGTGCATGACACCAATCCTTTGGTTGAGAGTTTAGGGGGACCACGGCCGCGCAATCTCGCCCACGCGCGGCCGCGGTCGTTCTTGGGGCAACGAAACCTCAAGCGTTTTGCACCTGCTCCGCAGCCCACCGGCGCAAATCCTCAATGCGATATTTCACGCGGTTGCCCACCTTGAGGAACGGCAGCTTGCCGGTGGTGCGGAGGGTCCACAGGTAACGGGTGGACACGCCAAGAAACTGAGCCGCCTCTCTTTGAGAAAGTAGGCGGTCCGGCAAATAAGATTGAGTGTTGGACATGGTGGAATCCTTTCCTCCAAACGTGTAGAGACCGGAACATCCATGCTCCTGTTGCTAGCATTATCTCTAATGCCAGCACAGAATCAAGGATTTTCTGAACACGACAGAAAATAAGGTACTACAAACTACGCACGCGGATTCTAAAGAACGGGCCAGGCACGCTTTAGAACACCCGTGCTTCCCACCGCCCACGTCCTCTGAAACGGCACTGGCCGACGTGGGCAAGCAAAAAACGCCCGGCACGAGCTGCTGAAATCCCTTGCCGGCGCCCGGCACAGCAACCCCACGGTTCAGAAAACACCTGCCCGCGCGCCCGGGCACAAACGCCACGGCAGGCCCGGGTGGCCTGGGGCGGCTGCACCTGGGGGGAACACCCGCGCCGCTCGCCTGGCGGCTCGCGGAAAGGGGGCGGACGTGGGGGGCGTTGCCCCCCACGCCGCCTGCTGAAACC
>WFOE01000272.1 GCA_015488215.1 Planctomycetales bacterium | reverse complement strand
CCTTCCAGCTCGTCGTGCCGTAGCAGGGGATCGAACGCGCAGGCGGCTTCGGCATCGAGGATCAGTCCCAACTCCCTAACCGGCACCATGTGGCGGAACTGGATCGGCTGGAGTCGGCAGCCCATTTCGGTCAGAAGTTCCAGCACGCGTTTTTCTCCAGAGGTTAGTTCCTTGGGGAAGTAGCCCACCCGGAGCGGCTGCTGCCGGGGAGGAACCGGCCAGCGGAACGGTCGGGCCACGGTCGATTCGTCCCGAGGGTCCCGGCCCTGGATTGCCCCGAAGACCAAAGCGCAGTCCTGGGCCGTGCGTGCGATGGGCCCCAGTTTGTCCATGCTCCAAGCCAGCGTCATGCAGCCGTAACGGCTCACGCGGCCGAAGCTGGGCCGTAAACCCGTGACCCCGCAGCGACGGCAGGGAGAGATGATGCTGCCGTTGGTTTCGCTACCGATGGCAAAGGGGACCAGCCCGGCGGCCACCGCCGCAGCCGAACCGGCCGAGGAGCCGCTGGACCCTTCGGCCACGTTCCAGGGGTTGCGCGTCTGTCCGCGGAACCAGCGGTCCCCGGCGGCAAGCGCTCCCAGGGACAACTTGGCCACCAGCACGGCACCGGCCCGTTCCAGCCGTTCGTACACGGCGGCCACTTCTCCCCGCTCTTGTTGGGCGAACTGGGGCGCTCCCCAGGTGGTCGGGTAGCCGGGGACGGCCACCAGGTCCTTGGCTCCCCAGGGTACTCCGTGCAGGGGGCCCCGATAGTGTCCGGCGGCCAATTCGCGGTCGGCCCGGCGTGCTTGCTTCATGGCTAGCTTTTCGGTCAGCGTAACTACGCAGCGGAGCACCGGGTCGTATTTCTTGAGCCGCTTGAGGTACAACTGCGTCAGCTCTACCGACGTGATCTTGCCGCTGCGGAGCAAAGCGGCCAGTTCGGCCACAGGCAGAAAGGCCAGGTCGTCTTCGTTTTCCGGAAGCCGAGGCGGGTGGAGCTCCTCGGGCCGGACGTCCACTTGGGCCTCCAATTGGCCCGGGGGCGGCTCGTCCCGCAACGGACGAAAGTGCAGCATAGGGGCTTCGGCGTTGTCCAGTTCCAGGGCCCGCAACCGCTGCTGGTCCTGATGCAGCCGGTTAATCCGTCCGGCCAGGCGGCGGCGTTCCTCCTCGGAAAGTTCGATGCCGGCCACCCATTGGGCTCGGGCGATGTCTTCCGGGGTGATTTGTTCTTTCTGTTCGGCCATGGCAGCCAAGGCTCGCTGGAACACCGGCGTGCCCACGCCCAAGGAGGCCACGGCCGCCAACCAGGCACGGCGCGACGTACGAGGCATGACAATCCCACTCCCCTGAAGAAACAACGCCGAAGTCGGAAGCAGCAGGTTTCCACCGGCTGACTCGGCCCGGGGATAAACCACGCCCGTGCCGAGCAGGCCGACAAGCCCCTTCATTCTGAAGGTTTCGCCACCCTGATGCCACTGCCGCGCAGCATCGGCTCACGCGGACTTGGGCAATTCGCTGCTTTGGTTGAGCTTGTTGTAGAGCGTTTTGATACTGATGCCCAGCTCCTGAGCCGCACGCGATTTGTTGCCGCCGTGACGCTTCAGCGCCTGGTGGATTGCTTCCAGCTCCAACTGCCGCAGGGACATCCCCGCTGGCACATACGCCTGCCCCGGAACCGCTCCCGCCACGGAACCCTCGGCCGAGGCGAACTTTTGCGGCAGGTGCTCTGGGCCGATGGGGCCTTCGGGACAGACGATGGCCGCGTACTCGACCGCGTTGGCCAGCTCGCGCACGTTGCCCGGCCAATCGTACTGGAGCAGCAGGGCTTCGGCCTCCGGGGTGAACGGCCCGGGAACCCGCGGCATCCGGTCGCCCAGCCGTTGGAGCAGGTGGCGGGCCAGCGGCAGAATGTCCTCACGGCGTTGGCGCAGGGGAGGGACGTGGATTTCAAACGTGTTGATCCGATAGAGCAAGTCCTGGCGGAACTCGCCCCGTTCGACCATCTCTTCCAGGTTGCGATGGGTGGCGCAGAGCAGGCGTACATCGACGGTGAACGTCTTGTCGTCGCCGATACGACGCACCTCGCCACATTCCAGCACCCGCAGCAGCTTGGCCTGCATGGCCTTGGGTAGTTCGCCGATTTCGTCCAGGAACAACGTGCCGCCGTCGGCCATTTCGAACAGCCCTTGGCGATGCTCCTCCGCTCCAGTGAAAGCCCCTTTGCGGTGCCCGAACAGCTCGCTTTCAATCAGGTTTTCCGGCAGGGCTCCACAGTTGACCGCCACAAAGGGCTTGTCCGCCCGAGGGCTTTGCTCGTGCAGTGCCCGGGCTACCAGCTCTTTGCCGGTGCCGGTTTCGCCGCGGATTAATACGGTCGATCCGGTAGGAGCCACCTGGGCAATGAGGCGCCGCACCTGCTCGATAGCGGGCGAGTCGCCCACCAGTCGGGGCGCTCCTTCCAGACGTTGTAGCCGCAGCCGGGCGGCGTCCACCTGTTGGGCCAGTTGCCGCTTCTGGCAGACATATTCGAGCAGGCGTTCCAGATCGATCAGCGAGCAAGGCTTGGTCAGCGTGCCCAGCACGCGGAAGCGGATGCTTTCCACGGTGGATTCGTTGCTGGGAAACCCGGTCAGGATGATGACGTCGGTATCCGGGGCCAGTTCCTGGGCTCGGGCTACCACCTCCAGACCGCCCAGCCCGGGCATGTTCAAGTCCACGATCAACAGGTCGAAGCGTTGCCGTTCGAGGGCTTTGACCGCTTCGTGCCCGTCGGCGCAGGCGGTCACCTGGTGGCCCATTGCGGCCAGCTCGTTGCTGAACACTTCGCGGAAGGCGTCCTCGTCGTCGGCAAACAGGACTTTGAGCGTTTTGGTCGGTTTGGCCGGTTGGTCGGTCATGCTGCTTCTCCCGGGGAAGCCGAGTCTTGAACGCAAGGGATGGCAAGTTCCACTCGGGCCTGTTTCCCGTGCGAGACGCATTGGAGCCGGATACCCGCTTCGGCAAACAACGCCGCAGCCAGGGAAAGCCAGCCTGGTTCTTCGCTAAGCAACGGCTGGGTCAACTGACGTTGCCAGGGTTCCGTTGCGGCATTCGGCAACGGAAACTCGCAGCACAGCACGGCGTGTCGGTCGTGTTGCCGGAGGGTCAATTGCACGCACTCGGCCCCGGCCTGTTGGAAGCCGCGGAGCAGGGCCAACAGGGCGATGCGGAACTCGTGAGGAACGAGAACCGCCTGGAGCTCGGGGCCGGGTTGCCAGCCCGGTTCCGGGGGCTGCTGCGAGCCGGAATACCACCGGCGCCAGCTCTCCAGCGTCTGCGCCACCAGACGGTTCAGTTCGACGGCCTGGGGGGCGTGGTCGTCGCGGGCAAGCTGGAGCAGTTCCTGGGTAATTTGCTTGCACTCGAAAGCCGCCCGTTGGATGTGCTGCAGTTGCCGGAGCACGTTTGCCTCCACGGTCGGTTCCGACTGCTTTCCCCAGCGGTGGAGCCGTCGGCCCGCCTCGGCAATCTGCCGCAAGGAAGGGTCGATCTGCCGCCCCACCCCCGTGGCCAGCAGTCCCACCACCGCGAGGCGCTGGTTGCGCATCGCCTGTCTGGCATGGTGCTGGGCCTGTTCGTCGAGCCGGTCGCGAGTGCGACAGAACTTTTCAATCATCCGGTTGAGCAGCAGGGCCAACAGCCCCAGCTCGTTTTCGCCCGAAGGCTTGAATCGATAGTCGAGGTTCCCACGGGCGATCAGCCGTGCACCGCGAATCAGATTCCGCAGCGGAACCAGCACCCGGCGTGAAAAGCGCCAAACGAACCATACCAGCAGCAACAAGCTGGCGGCGGCCGCAAACCAGACGGCCTGAATCTGCAACCGGTATCGGTTCCGCAACTGGTCCGGCACGTTGTTCAGCCGCCGCTGCAAGATAGCCGGCAGTTTCCCGGCCAGACGTTGCAGTTGCTCGCAGCGGCTTTCCACACCGGGTGAGACCGGGGCCTGGCTGTGATACTCTTGCTGGAGCTCATCCAGCAAGGCTTTCATGCGGCGGACGACTTGTTCCTCTTTGTAGGTTTCGGCCAGAGGCGAGCCGGTGGCCGAAGCCTGCCTGAGCACGGCTTCGTATTCGGACAAATGGTGGCGAACCGCTTCCAGCCGTTTGCACACGTTGGCCCGGGCGGAATCCAGTCCTGGAGAACTTTTGCCCCCGGCCCGAGGCACCGTCCATTGCTGGCGCTTCAGGTGTTCGGCCACGGCAATGTGCAGGTCGCCGATGGCCGCCGTCAGTTCCGCGGCCACAGGCAGCTCTTCCACGCGCCGCAGGTCCCGAGCCATTTGCCGGTATTGGTGCAGTCCCCAAAAGCCCGTGGCTGCCACCACGGCCAGCGCCAACGCCAAGCAGCCGAACAGCCACCCCAACTCGCGGCGGAGGGACCGGGCCGGAGAAAACAGCAGCGGTTCAGGAGAAGGGACGGCCGGAGCTTGCACCACTGGCTTCCCTGCTAGCACCTCAAGCAATCCATGCAGACTGGTCCGATGCGGACCCCGTGCCACAACGCAGGCGGAAGTGTACCAGCGGCGGCAAATCAGGAACAAGACGACTGTGTGCCGAAGCTGCCACTGGCGAGCAGGCTCACCCGCTGGTTGCTCCCCCGGCTAGGGGCTGGGTACTTGAAGCTCCGGCGTTTCCACCTCCAGCGGCAGATCGGTCAAATATCCCTCGGAAGGGGCCGGCTGCGGGGAGCTGGGCTGGTGCTTGCGGTTTGGCGCGTTTTCAGCCGGCGGCTTGTCCGATTCGTCAGGGCCGAAGAGCCGCAGCCGCAACTGCTGAAGCATCGGCTGCCAGGGAGCCCACTCCGGCCCAAGCCGCTCTTCTTCCCAAAGTTCCCGCAGCAGGAACAAGGTGGCCGGATGCTCCAGCCGCAAGTATTGGGCCAGTTGCCACAGCACTTTGCTTTCCTGGCGGGACAACCCGTGCACGCGACAGAGTTCCCGGAACAACCGCCGAGGGTGATAACAGCGGTGGATGCCTTGTTGCCGCTGCATCAGCCACCGCAACAGGATGACCAGCACCACTGCGGCGACCACAAACAGCAGCAGCCCGAGCAAGTCCGTCCAGTCAAACTGCGAGGCCGGACCGCGGAACCGGCGGCCGAGTTCTTCGGGTCGGGCAATCTGGGCCAGCAACCGGAACGAACCCATCATATCTGGAAGTTCCCCTGGTCGAATTGGGCGGCTTGTCCGCTCTGCTGGCGGCGCTGGAGCACGCCGCGAGCAGCGTCCTGGACCAATACGCTCGGGTCGTTCAACGCGCGGTGAAGTGCCTCGTCCACCTCCGCTCCTTTGCCGTAGAACAAGGCCTCGACCGCTTCGACCCGCACCAAATGGTCGTCGTCCTCAAGCAAGGAAATCAGCGTGTTTTGCACCTCGGGCACCACGCCCATGGCTACGGCCATCTCCACCGCCCGCAAACGCCGCGACCGCGCCGGGGCCTGCATTTCCTCGCGCAGTTGGATCAGTGCGTTGGAGTCCACCTTGACAACCATCCGGCCGGTGCTTTCTCGGGAAACGTCATCCAGCGTGTCGAAGCTGGCCAGATAGCGCGAAAAGCGGAACTCCGGCAGCGCCTCGGCCGCCGCGTGGCGGACCAGAGAATGGGGGCTGTCCAGCGCTTCGACCAGCAGAGAAAGCGCCCCGGGAATGTTCCGCCGTCGCAGTTGGCTTACGGCCGCGGCTTGCACCTGCGGGTCGGGGTCGTGGAGCGCCTGGAGAATCAACTGGTTGGCTTCCGCGCCGGGAAAATCGGCCAGGGCCTGTACGGCCGCGCGGCGTCCGGCCGGTGCTCCGTGGCGGACCAGATGTTTCAGGGCTTCGAATACCTGGCTGCGGGGAACCCGGGAGTGCACCAGCATTTGCACGGCACTGTATTGGTGGGCTTCCTGGAGCCGGTCCAGCACTCCCAGTTTCGGATCCGCCCAGGCGATCCGTTCGATGCGGCGCAAATTGGCCGCGGCAATCTTGCTGGGCTGGTAGCCAATCTTGCTCAGCAGGTATTGCAGGAACTCCAAGTCGGTTCTTCGGGCCAGGGTTTGCAGTGCGGAGGAGGGGGCGGTCGGGTCTTCCAGAAACGAGAGCAGTAGCCGGAGGATAGGTTCCCGCTTGCTATGCCCAAGGAACTCCAACAGCTTCAGGTAGCAGGGATGGAAGGGGTCGCCGAGAATCCGCTTCAGCAAAACGTGGTCGCGAGGAGCCAGGATGAGGAAACTTTCGAGCACTTCGTCCCGATGGTGCTGCGGCCACCGCAGGACCGACTTTTCCAGCGCGCCGAGCACAAAATCGCGCAGCCGGGTGGGATCGCGGCGATCCTTGTAGTTGCGAATCCCGTGCAAATCGCCGTCCAGCCGCAGTGCCAGGTGGAGCAGCGTTTGTCCCACCTGCTCCGGCTCGGGGCACTGCTGGCTTTCCAGCATGGTGAGCAGTACCGGCAGCAGATCGTATTGCCGCAGCCAGACCACGGCGTAGTAGGCGTTGTGGCGGGCCTGCTCTTCCTCGCCCAGCAGCGCGTCCCGCAGAGCGGATTCCAACCGGGACCGGCGTTCTTCCAGCAGGGGTTTCCACTGGGCCGGCAACCGGTGGAGCCGGCGGACGATTTCTCGCTGGCCCACCACGCTGCGGCGGTCCAGCAGCGCGCGGAGCGACTCCTGCTGCACGTGCGGATCGCGGGCGTCGAGCCCGGCCAGCAACACTGGCACGGCAGCGTCGTTTTCCGTTTGCCGCAACAGGCGCAATGTGGTGTTTAGTGGTGGCTTCGTCATGGCATGAAACTCCTGCTAGAATGTTCCATACGATGCGGCAACGGGCCACCCGGAAGCCGAATCCCCAGCCCGTACAGAAAGAAAAACCGGCAGGGTTTTCGTTACAGCCGGTTTCCTCGCTACAATCCGACCTGGCGCTCCCCACATCTGGGCAGGGAAGGGCACAAGCCGGCCAAGGGCCGCCGGGGCTGGTTTACCCCGTTTGGGGTTTCTCCTACAGTGACGTTAGAAAGCGGCCGGCCAGCCGGAATGAGCCGGCCCCGAACAGCGAAGATGGCCGGAACTTTTGTGGGAAGCATCCGAATCATGCAATCCGTCGGGCGGACTGCGAGTGAGCGCTTTCTTCAGGGTAAGCGAAGACGGTTCTGTTGCTGGGAGTTGGCCGTCTTGTTGCTTGTAGCCGTCGGTTGCGGCGGGCAGGACGACTCGAAGCCGGTTCCGCTCAGCCAACTGGTGGCCCAGGCCCAAAAAGAGCCGGATCCCCGCTTGCGGGCCACGGAGCTTATCCGCCTGGCCGATCAGCAGCGGCGGCTGGGCGATCTGAGCGGAGCCGGAAAGACGCTGCTGCTAGCGCGAAAAGCCTGCCAACAGATCGAAGACCCCCAGGCTCAGGCCGGCGCTTGGTTCTTCCTGGCCCGAGCCTATGCCCGGATGAACGATCCCACCCAGGCAAAGTTCTTTCTGCAACAAGGGCGGCGTGCCATGGAGCGAATCCAACAGCCTGGGGACCGGGTCGCCACGCTGCTCAAGCTGGCAAGAGCCCAGGCCGAGCTGAAACAAGACGGCCAGGCCCTGGCTACGCTCCGGCAAGCCGAACAGCAGGCCAAAGACATCCCTCTGGGTAACGGAACGGACGAATTGCCCTTGTTGGAAAAAGGGAGCCTGCTGGTGCAACTGGCTGCGGCTTACAGCCGCCTGGGACGGAAAGACGAAGCCCAACGGGTGGTGGAAGCGCTCCTGGCCCTGGAAGCAACCTGCAAAACGCCGCGTCAGCGGTCCCGACTCTGGACTCTGGTGGCCCAGGCACGCCATCAAGGCCGACTGGACGGCGTCGATGAGGCTTGGCGCAAAGCCCAACAGTATGCCGCACAGATCGAAGAACCGCTAAGCCGGGGGCACGCCTGGGTCGATCTGGCCGAAGCGGCAGCTTCCGTCAGCCGCTCGGCAGAAGCGGCCCGGTTGCTTGGCCAGGCCCAGAAGGCTGCGGACCAAATGCGGCCGGGAAGCCTCAAAAACGAGCTGCAGGAACGGATTGCCCGAGCCCGGCGCTAGCCGCTCCGGGGATTCTTGCTCACAATCCAGCGACCAAAATCCAACCGGAGGACCGATATCCATCCGAGGGAGGACGGCCCGTAATGGACGTGCGCAATGTGGACCAGGTAGTGCCGTTTATTACCAAAGACGGCTCGGAGATTCGCGAGCTGCTTGCCTACCGGAACTCCTGTATTCGGCTGCAATCACTGGCCGAAGCGCGTCTTCCGCCCGGCGCGGCGACCACGCCCCACTACCACCGGAAAACCGAAGAAATCTATTTCATCCTGGAAGGCCAGGGCGAAATGCACCTGCAAGGGGAGCGCCGCGCGGTTGGTCCCGGCGACGCCATCGCCATTCCTCCGGGCAGTGTGCACACGATTCGCAATACCGGCACCGGAGTGCTACGGTTTCTCTGTTGCTGCACGCCGCCATACGAGCACGAGGACACTGTCCTATGTGAGGAAGAGTCTTCTGCGGCGGATTCTCTGGGCCGAGAGGGTTAGAACTCGAAGGGGTCTTCGGAAGGTTTTTTCTCCGGCTGGCCGCTTGCGTTTTGCGGCGGTCCCGACTGGAGTTTTTGGCGAGCCATCCGGCGGTGCACCAGGGGTTCCTTCTGCTGTAGTTCCCGCACGCAAATCAGATAGCCATCCTGGGTGCCGGCGTAGATGCGGTCGGTGTACAGGTTCGTCAGCAGCAGGTCGCCGGGATACCAAGGCAGTGTGCTCAATCGGGCACCTGTTTGTCGATCCAGGACGTGGACTTTGCCGTTGCCTCCCAGGGCATAGACCCGCTGGTTGCTCACTGCCAGGATTTTCTTGATCCCCGAAGTGGACCAGCGCAACTGGCCGGTGAGCCGGTCCAAACAACGGCATGTACCCAACAAATGAACGACGAAGATCGAATCGTTGGTGGCCACCACCGGCTCGTGAATCGGGTCGGCCGCCGTATAACGCCACAACAAGGTTTCCTCGTGCGTGTCCAACGCGAAAATGAATCCGGCATGGGTAGGCACATAGACAGTGGACCCCCAAACCGTAGGCTGGACCGGGACAAATGCCCCTGTGGGGAGAACGATGGAAAACTTGCCGCTTTCGTTTCGGCCCAAATAGACGTTGCCTCGCATAGTGCACCAGATAAAGTTGCCCGGTACCGAAGTCGGGTGAGTGAAAATCTGCGAATCGGCTACGGTGTACCATTTCCGGCTAGGGTCTTCGATGTGGAACCCGGTGATTTGTCCCCTCACCGAGGGGACCACGATCCAATCGCCCGAAATGGCCGGCCCAACCACGCTGGTGTGGCGTAGTTTCCGTTCCCAGAGCAGTTCTCCGGTGAGCCGGTCGAACAGTTTTAGCCGCAGCCCATGAACGACGGCGATCCTTCGGCGGCTAACGGCCGGACGTTCGCAAGGCAGGCGGCGATCCCCCACCTGCACGCTCCAGTGGACGCGGCCGGTTTCCGCTTCCACGGCATGCAAACGCCCGTGTTCGCTGTAGATATAAAGCATCAATGGTTCAGTGGCGCTGCTTTCCGGGGCAGCGCTGTTTTCCGCGCCGGTGTTTTCGGATTCGCCCTTTTTCTCCAGAGCGTCGTTTTCTGCTTGGTTGTCGCCCTCCTGGGCTGTTTGCCTCGCGGCGGGTTGTTCTGCGGCGTTTTCGGCGGGGGACGGCGGCACGTAAAACACCGCCCCGGCAATCCGGTCCGAAAGCCCCGCCCGGGAAAACTGGCCATACCATGCCCGATACAGGCCGTATCGGGCCGCTTCCCGCTGGGACAGGACGTGCCGCTGGGATTGGGCCAGTACCCGCTCCCCTTGCAGCCAACAGCTCCAACTGGCCAACAGGACCAGAACCAGCGCGTTGTTCCACCGTGGGTCCACCCGCAACATGATGTGTACTCCAGCAAACCGTGTGGCCGTTCCGAGTTCCAGCAACCGATTCCCGGCGCGTAAGCGAAAGTTGCCCAATCCATCCAGCCCCTTCGGACTACGCCCCGGCCCGGTTCCGCCGATCCATACTAGTTGGCCACCAGCCGGGTTGCCAGGGTTTTGTCCCTCGGGGCGCCGTGGGACTTGTCTCTTGGGGAATGGGCGCCAACGCTTCATAATGAACAGACACGTTGGTTCCTCCGGCTGGCCCGGTCGGTCGGCCATTTTTTCCCGCGCTGGAAGGACTCCATGTTGCTGCGTCCCCGATCAGCTCCGCGTTTGAACGCCCAAGAACGGGAAGCCATGCGGCGTGCTTGCCGCTTCAACGCCCAACTGATGGACGAAGTGCGCAAGCACATTCGTCCCGGCATTACCACTGGACAGATCGACAAGCTGGTGTACGAATACACCCGGGACCACGGACACACTCCCGCCTGCCTGGGTTACCGGGTGCCCGATGCCCCTCCTTTTCCCAAGAGCTGCTGCACCAGCGTCAACGACGTCGTCTGCCACGGGATTCCGGGCGACTACGTCCTGAAAGAAGGGGACATCGTCAACGTGGACCTGACCACCATCGTGGACGGCTGGTACGGCGATCAGTCGGAAACGTTCCTGGTGGGCGAAGTCTCCGACGAAGCCAGGCGGCTCGTGCAATGCACGTTTGAGTGTCTCTGGCTGGGCATCCAGGCCATCAAACCTGGGGGCAAGGTCAACGACATCGGTCGGGCCATCGTCCGCCATGCCCACCAGTACGGATTTTCCGTGGTGCAAGAATACCAGGGGCACGGGATCGGCCGCCGCTTCCATCAGCCGCCGGATATCCCGCATTATCCTCGCCCGCGCAACGCCACCCGAATCGAACCGGGGGTTTGCTTCACCATTGAGCCGATGATCAACGCCGGCGACTGGCGCACCCGACGCGATCCCCGCGACGGGTGGACGGTGCGCACCTGGGACGGAAAACTTTCGGCCCAGTTCGAGCACACGATTCTAATGACCGAACAAGGGCCGGAAGTGCTCACGCTCACCCAGCACGGCCCGCAGCCGGGCCATCAGTTCTAACTTGCTCTGGGGAGCTTTGTTTCTAAGACGGGCTGGCGACCGCTTCGACGTCGCGTCGAAAGACGCACGGGGCAGGAAACGCCTCTCGGCCCGGCAAATGTGGTGAAGCGTCTGTTCGTCTCGGCCGCTTTGCGTCCATGCAAGAATAAGTATGGACTCGTCAACTGGGTGCGTTCGACTACTAGGAGAGCCGTCGGCTTGCCTTGGCGGCTGGCCCCACTCCGGCGGAAAACGGGAAAGCCGGAGGTCCTTTGCCGGTTGTGCTTGTCATGGTATGGGAGGTCCGATAAAACGCAGGGAATCCGATTTGCCCGCCGGCCGGTTCGCGGCCAGCGAATCCGGCGGCAGAGGGGGTCCGGTTGCCATTCTCCGAAACGAGGACGACGATGACTGGCCTGTTTCGCATTGCAATTGCCTGCTGGTTGATGGTGAGTTGGGCAGTCGCGGTAGATGCCCAGCAGCCCGGGGCTTCTCCGGCGAAAAACGGTGCGGAAAAATCTTCCACGGGGGGGAAAACCGGCTCCCAGGGGCAGAGCGCCTCGGGGGCTCGGGCCCGGTTCGACCAGTTGCTCAAGCAGTTCAAAGAGCTGCTAGGCGAGATTCGCCGCCTGCAATTGGAATATAAAAAGGTCAAACCGGCTCAGCGGCCTCCCATCGAGCAGGCGTTCCAGGAGAAAACGGCCCGAGCCCGGGAACTGCTGGCTCAGCTCAAGAAGCTGGGCGAAGAAGTCTTTCGGGCGGACCCCTCTCAGCAGGATATCGCCCGATTCCTAGCCGTGGCCGGTATGCAGGCGGCTCGGCGCGGCCATTTGGAAGAAGCCGTGCGATTGTTCGAACTGCTTGATAGCAAAGGGTTTCATCATCCGGAGCTGGATCCGGTAGCCGGAGAGGCGGCGTTCGGGCTCAGCCGCTACGATCTGGCCGAAAAGTTCCTCACCCGGGCCAAAAAGGAGGGAAAACTCTCCCCGCAGCACGAGCAGTTGCTGGCCCAATTGGAAAAAGAGAAAAAGTACTGGGCCCAAGAACAGAAACTCCGCCAGGAAGAAGCCCAGCGGGGGGACGACGACCCGAAGGCCCTGCCTCGGGTGCTGCTACGCACCACCAAGGGGGACATCCTGATCGAGCTGTTCGAGGACCAGGCCCCCAACACCGTGGCCAACTTTATTCACCTGGTGGAAAAGGGGTTCTACAACGGGCTAACGTTCCATCGGGTTATTCCTGGCTTCGTGGCCCAGGGCGGCGACCCGCAAGGAACCGGCAAGGGGGGGCCCGGCTACACAATCCCCGACGAGCACAAACGCCCCGACGCCCGGCGGCACTATTGGGGTTCGGTGGCCATGGCCCGAACCAGCGAGCCCAACTCGGCCGGTTCGCAGTTTTACATTGCTTACAAGCGGCTGCCTGCGTTAGACGGGGCCTACACCGTCTTTGGCCGGGTAATCCGGGGAATGGACGTGGCCCTACGGCTCAACCCACAGGACCCCGACGCCAAAGAAAACCCACTTCCTCCGGACCGTATCCTCTCGGCCCAGGTGATTCGCAAACGCAACCACCCCTATATTCCCAAGGTGCTTCGGCCGGGCCAGAGCAAACCCATGCCACTGGAAGGGGGGGCGGAAGCTTCCGGCAGAGAAGCCCCCGGCAAAAAGGACGACAAAACCGCCAAAGACGGCCAGGAAAAACCACCGGCCGGAGAGAAAAAGGACGCCTCGGCCAAGAAACCCGGAGAGTCGTCCGGAGCAGCGCCGAAAGAGCCGAAGGAAAAGTCCCAGGGTGGATCGGCCAACGGGGCTTCCGGCGGCCAGACCAACCCGAAGCCGTCTTCCCCGAACGGCGCCCAAGCGGCCGAGGAAAAGTAGCACACCAATAGCCTCTGGCTTGCGCTGTGGTACCAGGGGGGTGACGTGG
>WFOE01000271.1 GCA_015488215.1 Planctomycetales bacterium | reverse complement strand
GGCCAGCAGCCGCTGCTGCTGCCGCAGGAAGCCGAGGGCCAGTTGCAGTTCTTCCTGGCGAGGAGGGCGCCCGCAGGCTTCCCGCACGGCCTGCCGTACCTGTTGGGCCAGGTCGCCGGGGGCCTGGGCTTGCAGCCGGGAGGCCCAGGCCCGGGCTTGCTCCAGGGTCCACGGGCCGTTGAGCAACAACAGCGCCTGCGGCGCGGTGGTGGTTACCAGGCGGCGGGCACAACTTTCGCTAGCCTGAGGCAGGTCGAACACCTCCAGCAGCGGCAGCCGATCGTTCCGTTTGACCACCAGATAGATGGAACGCCGCCGCTGCTGTTCCGGGGAATCCATCGCTTTCCACAGCGGGTGGGCGGCCAGCGCCTTGGGAAGCTTCGGCCACACGCTCGGGCCGCCCAGTTGCGGGTTGAGCCGACCGGTGACGGCCAGGATGGTGTCGCGCACCACCTCGGCTTCCACGCGCCATGCGCGCTGCCGCCACAAGAGGCGGTTGTCCGGATCGTGTTTTCGGGCCGCGGCGCTGGGCGGCACCTGGCTTTGCTGCCGGTATGCGGCACTGGTAACAATCAGCCGATGGATGTGCTTGAGGCTCCAGCCGGAACGAATCAATTCGCTGGCTAGCCAGTCCAGCAGCTTCGGATGTGTGGGCGGCGAACCGCGACGGCCGAAGTCGTTCGGTGTGGCCACAATCCCCCGGCGAAAGTGGTAGTGCCACAGCCGGTTGACGATTACCCGGGCCACCAGCGGGTTCTGCGGATTGGTAAGCCATCGGGCCAGGGCCGCGCGGCGTCCGGTGGTACGGGCCGTAGGCCGGATCTGCGGTTCCGGGGCCCCGAGCACCAGCGGAAAACCCGGATCGTAGTGTGTGGCGGTCAGTTCCGGATCGCCCCCGTCCGGGATGAACGTGGGCGGGGGTTCCGGGGCGATTTCGGCCACGGTCATCACCCGTTCCAGCTCGGGCGGGGCCGCCTCTTGCCGCATGCGGCACAACTGTTGCCAGCGTTTCTTTTCTGGCCCTTTCAGACACTTGGCCACTTCTTCCGGCGTGGAAGGTACCAACTGCTTTTCCACCAGCCAGGCGAGCGATTGTTCCCAAGGGGTGCGCTGCCCCGGCGGCTTTTGGGCAATGGCTTGCAGCTCCGGAGAAAAGAGGGCCAGTTGCTGCTTGCGAAACCGCCGGGTCGCTTCCTGCCGAAGCTGCTCTATCTCCCGGTCCAGCTCCTGGTGTTCTTTCCGCCATTGGGCCAGGCGGCGGCGGTAACGCTGTTCGGCCTGGGCGTCGGGCCAGGGGGCGTCTCGATCCACCAGCGGAGCAAAAAACGCCTGGAACCGGTAGTAATCGTCCTGCAACAGCGGATCGAACTTGTGGTCGTGGCACCGGGCACACTTCATCGTCAGCCCCAGAAACACCTGCGCGGTGGTGTCGGTCAGGTCGTTGAGGATGTGCCGCCGCTGCTGAACCGCGTCGCGCTGGTTGAACTCGTAGGGCCAGTGCCGCAGAAAACCGGTAGCCACCAGCGCCTCCGGGTCGTTTGGGAACAGCTCGTCGCCGGCCACCTGCTCTTGCACAAAGCGGTCAAACGGCTTGTCCTGATTGAACGAGCGAATGACCCAGTCCCGATAACGCCATGCCCAGGGTCGGAACGCGTCCTGGCGATAGCCGTCGCTTTCGGCAAAGCGGACCACGTCCAGCCAGTGCCGCGCCCAGCGCTCGCCAAAATGGGGCGAGGCCAGCAGCCTATCCACCAAGCGGCGATAAGCGTCCGGACGCGTGTCGTGGACGAACTGTTCCACTTCTTCCGGCGTGGGCGGCAGACCCAGCAGATCGAACTTCAGCCGCCGGATGAGCGTGCGGCGATCGGCTTCCGGGGCCGGAGTAATCCCCAACGGTTCCAGCCGGGCCAGAATGAACGCATCCACCGGGTTCTTCACCCAGGCGGTGTTTTTCACCCGGGGCACTTCGGGCCGCCGCAGGGGACGGAAGGCCCAGTGGTTGCGCTCCTCGGCCGAAAACGGCAAGTCCTCTTCCGGCAACGCCGCCTGGCAAACCAACAAAAGCAACAGGGCCGCCAGCCAACCGCGGAGCAAGGGCAAACGCGGGCCGATCATCGCAACCAAGCGGGCATCAGGAAGGCGGGAAAACCGAACCAGGGAAAACGCTTCCCTACGGGGGCACCACAACGCCCCTTCAGCATACCCGGGAAACGCCCAGCGGAACAAGTTTTGCTATGCGTTTTGCCCTAGGAGAGCCGGTGAAAACGCTTTTGTTGTTGTTCTTCTTCGGGAGCTGAAGTTTCCGGCTCGTCGGGTGTGAGTGTTAGCACGCTGTCGTGTATCCGGCGAGCCGCGAGTGTCAACTCGCAAAAGCGGCGAAAGTACCGGTGTTTGCTTTTTTCTTTTGGACTCCGGGAGCTGACGCTCCCGGCTCGCTGATTGCGAGAATCGGCGGTTATTCTTGCCTCGGAGCGGTAGCTCCTGCGCAGGTCGCACGGCGCAAGCCGCAAGCCCTGTCTCTTATACACAT
>WFOE01000270.1 GCA_015488215.1 Planctomycetales bacterium | reverse complement strand
GGGGGAGAGCGTCGGCGGCTTCCTGGTCTTGTTCGGATTGTTCCGGGGTCGGGGGTTCTGCTGGTTGGGCGGAGCGGACTCCCTTGAGTCGATCGGCCAGGGCGAGCAGTTGCCCGGGGGGAAGCGGCTGCACTTGCTGCAGCACCTGGTAGGGGTCGGGCACGGGCGAGCCGTTTTCGTCCAGAAACATACTGCGGTAGCCGGTCCGCTGGTGGATGCCCAAGGGGAGCTTGACCAGGTTGCCCAATCCTTTGCCGGTGCGGCGTGGTTGTTTGGGGAAGAACTCCAAGGAGAACTCGGGCGGGACCAGGGGGGCGAGCCGCGCCAGGAGCAAGCGGCCCAGGTGGTGCAGGGCCTTGGCTTCCATGGGCTGGGCCAGAAAGACCCAGTAGTGGCGTCCTTTGTAGCCGGAGTTTTCGAAGAGGACGGGCAACGGGAGCCGTTGGAGTTGTTCCAGCACCTGCAAAGAAACCTGCTGCATTTGCTGGCGGAGGTGCTGGGCGAAGTCGGGGTCGGTTCGGGCTTGTTCCAGGGCGGGTCGGGTGATGTCCAGGTCCACGACGAACCACAACGCGGTGTGGTCCAAGCGGATGGGATAGACGCCCACGGTGTAAGCACCGAGCAGGTGCTGGCGGACGACGGCGGGTGTGAGTGGTTCGTGGACGGGGGTGTAACCGGTTTTTCGGTCGTGGGCGCGGCACCACTGCCGGGCGTGGACGTCTTCGCGTCCGGCGAACAGGGAGGCCATGCGTACGCAGTCGGCGTCGGTGGGTTCGGGGAAGGGGTCGTCGCGTCGGGGCAGGTTCGGGATGGGGTCTTCTTGTTCCAGGGTCTGGAGCTGGCTGCGCCACTGGGCGGCCATTTGTTCTGGGTAGCCGCGGGCCACGGCCGTATCGAGCACTTCGGTCAGCCGGGGGACGGCTTGTTCGTCCAGCAGCAGCCGCACGTAGGGATCGACCACTTGGGGATCGTCCGGGCGGAGGAGGAAGGCACGGTGCCAGAGCGGCAAGGCATGGTCCAGGTCGCCTCGTTCGGTGTAGAGGGTGGCCAGACGGAGGAGGATATCGGGATCGTTGGGCCGGCTGCGCAGTGCGAGCTGGTATTGCCGGAGGGCCAGGCCCAGGTGGCCCATCTCCTCGCAAAGCTGTCCCCAGGCCAGGTGGTCGTGCACCTGGGTTGCCCTGTCGCCTTGGAGGAGTGGAGGCAGCTCTTTGGCAGCCTGCGAGTCTCCCTGCTGCCAACGATGGCGAAACTGCTGGAGGAGTTGTTCGTCCACGGCAAGGGCTCCTCCTGCAAGCGAGACAGTGGTTTACCGGTCGGGTGGGGTCAGGGGGAGTTCGGGCAATTGGGGGACCTGGAGCCGGCCGAGCCATTGGGCCAGGTGGGGCTGGTTGTCCACCAGGGCTTGTTCCACTTGTTCGGCCAGTTTTTCAACGTCGTCTTTCTTCACGGCATTCCAGCCGTGGGCCAGGATGGAGTGGTTGCGGCGATCCAGCAGCCCTTGGAACTTGAAGTGGTACTTTCCTCCCTTGCCGACGTTCACGATCTTTTGGGCAACGGGGGCTCCCAGAGCCCATAGCAACGCCCACGCCTGATACAGGGAGAGTTTTTCCGGCAGCGACTGGCCGAACGCCTCCGTGGCGGCCTGGCGGATGTGTTCGGGCTGGTTTTCCCACTCCGGTTGGGAAACGTGCAGGTTGTAGTTTTGGGCCAGGAGGAACTGGGCCAGGGCTTCCAGGGCGCGGTAGAGCCGGGCGCAGGCGTCGTCATACTGGCCGTGGTCGATTCGCCGCCGGGCGTTGGTCAGCAGGTCGGCCGTGGCTTCCAGGGCGGGTTTTTCGGCGGAAGTTACTTGCTCGATGGCCTGGGCCAGCGTTTGCATTTGCTGGACAAACTCATCCAGCGGTCCGGCTCCTCCCACTCCGTGGGAATATGCCTCCAGATGCGAAAGGGCCTCCTGAAACTCGGAGAGGAGCGATTGGTTGTAGTGCTCGAACAGGTCCCAGCGGTGGAGTGTGCGGGCCAGTTGGGCAAGTCCTTGGTAGAGCGACCGTTCCTGGGCGCGGGCGGGCTTCATGCTTTCCCAGGCTTGGGCCGCAGCGGCAAATTGCCCGCGGTTGAAATGTTCGCGTCCCCGTTCGGCAGCCAGGAATCCGGTCTGTTCGAACGCGTTGCCCAACGGAATCAGACGCATACTTTCGGGGCGGACCTGGCGCGTTTGCTGCTCGTATTGTGCATCCACGTAGAACATCTCCAGCCCCAGTTGCGAAGCCAGCATGGTCACTCCGGCGCTCATCCACTTGCGGCCCGGGGTGGGATCGATCGCGATCTGGTCGCGATCCAGCTCGCAGGTGTCGATCAGCCAGCGATACAGTTCGTACACCTTCAGGATCAAGGTTCCGATGTTCTGTGGCGAGTCTCCCACTTCCGCCACTTGGAGTTGCGAGGGGGAGAGAGGATAGCTGGTCGTGACTTGGTCCAGGATTTTGCGGGACTTGGCCGTGGTGACTGCGCCCACGTACCGGGGCCGAAGCTTCTGCAGGGTGTAGATGATCGGTTCGGGCGAGATGCCTACCGGAAGGATCAGTCCGCGGGTCTGGCCGTTCATCGTTTTGCTCCTACAGGAAAGATTGCCCAGAGGTGCCGAGGCTTGAGCGTGTCCCTAACGGGGCCGGGCCGGCCGATCCAGCGAATGCACAACCAGTTGGCCCAGGCCGAATACGGTAGCCTTGCCTACGTGGACCCATTGGGCTGCGGCCAGCAGCGGGAGGAGTTCCTGGGGACCTTCGGGCAAGGTGATCGTGCCCACCACGCCGTGGAGTTCCAATTCCTGGTTCTGCGCGCCGGAGTACCGCAGCAGGTGTTGTCGTCGCCAGGGACCGCATTGGGCTGGGAGCTGTTCGGCCCGGGCTCTCAGCACGCGGCCCAGATCCACCCAAAGCGGCTGGTAGGCTTCTGGGAGCATGCCGCCTAGGCGGCGGACCAGCGCGGCGACGACATCAACCAGCGTGGGGTGTTCGACCAGCCGTCCGCGGTGCCGCAGCCGCAGCGGAGCAATGAACTCCAGGCGGCACGGCGTCACCGGCGAGGCGCAGGGCCACAGGGCCTGGGCGAGCGACCAGGGGGAGGGAGCCTCTCCCACTTCTCCGTCCGGCCGCAAGGTGCCCTGCCGCACGATGCGGAACGGTTCGCGTTGCGGGCCCAGCCCGTAGTGCCCGGCCCGCTGCCAGCATTCCAGCAGGCGGCCTAGGTATTGGATGGCCGGAGAGATGAGGATCCATTCCACGGCTGGGGCCCATTCGGCGTCCGGGGGAGCGGGGCGCAGCAGATAGGGCGGCCCCTGGGCGACCGGACCGGGCCGCGAGGGGACCTGGAACACGCGCCCGTACAGTTCCGGAAAATGTTCGTGCATGGCCCGGCCCCAGACGCCGCGCAGCATGGGCACGGTGGCGTACACGCGGCCGGTGTCCAGTTGCAACCGCCGGGGGAGAATCCAGACCTGCTCCAGCGCCAGCCGGCACAGTTGGGGCAGGTGACGCTCCAGGGCGGAAGGGGCGCGGGAAGCAGGTTCGGGAGGGGACGACATGGGTATCTGCCTCCCTATGGCTGGTACCGGAAACTTGCTTCTTTTTTCCGTTCGTTGACGGACGCGACGATCAGCTCTACCGTTTGGCCCGACTGCCAGTCGGCGGGACACTCTTGGGAATTGACGATCGGCCCGATAAACCCCGTGCGCAGCTCCTTGGCCCGCCACCGGCCTTTTTTCGTTTTTTCTTCCAACAACTGGGCTTGCACGCGCTTGCCGGCGCGCAAGGCCGAGGGGTCTTCCGCTCCGCTTTCTCGCCTTCGATGCCTGCCCCCCGGAGACCTTGAGGAACCGCCAGGCCGTGGAGGTCTCCTGCTGCCGCCAGACATGCTACCTCCGGAACCGTAACCACTGTCACTACCATCGGGCTCAGGTAACGAAGCCCTGCGGCGAAGGTCTTGCTCCATGAATTTGATAAACTCTCCAAGAAATCGCTGGCTCTCCTTCCAATTCAGCTTAATTGATGGAAAGGCGATGATACGCACTATAAAACCATTATTCCCCCGGTCAAGGTGAATATGAACGGGAGAAGCAAAGCGTTGATACTCCTTAGGCAGACGGAATCGATCCCTTGCGGGAGTTTTAATGTGACGAGGCAACCCAAGAATCTTCTTGGCGAAACAGCGCGATTTCTTCTTTGCAAAACTCTGATATGCAAATCCTACCTGATCGAGAACACTCCAGACGTTGCTCCAAGGGAAAAGGGTTTCTTCTGCCACGATGGCCACATCTAACGATGACGAGGCTACTTGACGCGCGTGAGTATTTCTGAGCCCAAGCTTCGTTCGTAGGGATCGGCTCAACTTCTGGCACACCTGCTTCGACATTGCCAGAGAATCCACTAGTTGCAAAGAGCCGAATCCCTTTCTTGATTTAGAGCCTATACCTCCATAGTGGGCGAGAAGCCACAAACTAGCTACAACCTGTTTGTAGATATCCTCTATAGAAAGATTTTGAAAGCGATCGTTCTTTGATCGAGAAACATAGGGCTTGCAAATAATCGTGATTTTCCAGCGTTTCCCAGCCGGCTGGAAGTAACGGCGAAAACGCCGGTCGCCGCGTGGGTCGTCCATCCCACGCGAAATATACCATAGTCCCTGGGTGGTCTTGTCGGGAACCGCTCCAGGAATTCCGTACTGAGACACCTTTTGCTTGCTGCTGAACTGAATGATTCTTTTATTGTATTCCTCGGGATTATGGTTGGATATTCGCTCCACCACCACCTGCACCGCCCCGCCCTGCCCGGTGTTGCCCCAGATGGCCGATTCCAGTTCATAAAGTTTCTGGGGCGTCAAGAAGCCAGCGTGCATCGTCCGCCACCACCAGCGCAAAAGCCCCCGAAGCGTGGCCCCGCGCAGATCGCAATCGTCTTTGCCCTGGTCCGCCCCGGCCAGAAACGCCGGCGTGACCAGCTCCACGGTAAACGAGGCCGTCTTGCGCAGGCCCAACTCCTCGGCCGTTTTCCACGCCGTGTCGTCGGCCGAAACATCCTGCGGCGGCTCTTTGAGCTCAAACTGCCCGTAGCCCGTGTTGGTCTTGGCCCCCGCTCCCGTGTGCGTCAAAGCCCCAATCAGCCACTCGGTGGCCAGCTTCAACAGGTCTGTTGCTTTGTCATCCTGGTTGTTGGTTTGCCGCAGACTCAATGCAAACTCGAACTCCTGCCCCGGAGCCACGGCCAGAAAATAAACCGGCACCGGGTTTTCCCAGTCCCCAGGCGGCTCTGCCCCTTTTTCCCGGTAATACTTGGGATGGTGGTTGTTCACAATATCCTTAATCAGCCGCGGCGGGCCATCCTTGCACCAGGCGTCGTGAAACACCACAGCACCGGCCGAAGCGGGCACTTTTTTCTTCCGCGCCTTTTCCTCCTCGGAACGCTGCACTTGCTGGGGCTTCCACGGTTTTTTCTGATCGCTGTTGGGGCTCCAGCCGAAAACCGCTTCGATTTTTGCCCATGCCTCAATGGCTTTCTTTTGTTCCTCGACATTAAGTTGCTTGCCGTCTTTGTCGTGCTTATACTGGGCCGGAAACCACACCGTCTCTGCGTAGGCTCGGGCCATCCCTTTGAGCCCGCTGCCGGGCAGGTAGGCGAACCCGTAGATGCGGTGCAGGCAGATGCCGGCGTTTTCCAGGGCTGAGGCCCGGGCCAGATGCAACGTCAGCGGCGTGGTGTTCCGCGCGGTGAAACACACGGCCCCAACGGCTTTGAGGAATCTTCGGCGATTGTCCCTCACTGGGCCCAGAACCGGTAGTCGTTTGGTCTCTTCGACTAATTGTTTGGTCGCTTCGACTATCCGCCGGATGGTCGGCGATTGGACGGCCTCGCTCCATTTCTTTCCCCGCGGGTCTTCTCCCGGCACGGAAAAATCCCTATTCACACACCTGACAAACTTGTCCAGCAGCAAGCCCGGGTGAACCGGGGCCTTCGCCTGCTGGGCCAGGTTCCCTATCGTGCGGGGAAGCGGGATAAGATCACTCATCGTTGAGCCCCTTGTGTTCTAGGTTGCAACGAAGGAATTACTCCTTAGTGATGTCCACCGCGATTTCGGCTTCGGCGAACCGATTCAACCATTCCAGGTAGGCTAACACTTCGTCGGTGGCCCGGCGCAGGAAAACCGCATCGCCTTCAATAATGCTCCGCAGCAGCGAGTTCGACACCGCGCCTTGGAGCCCGCGCCCTTTGAACACCCAATCGGTAAGGTCCTGGTGCAGTTGTTCCAAGCCCGGCTTCTCGGATGCCTTAGCCCTGAGGAACGCCAACGCCTGCCCCAGCCCGGCGCTCATGATCCGCATGGGCAGCTTTTTGGCTTCTCGGGCATAGTGCTCGGCACCGCTATCGTTTTTTATATTCTGAATAGCATTCCAGGCGTGCCGTGCCCGCCGTTGATCCAGCGTTTTTACTTCGGAAACGCTCATGTCTCATTCCTTCAGCCTGAGGATCCAACACCTAGCCGATAGTCTTTGAACACATCTTCACAAAATGATTCCACTCGTCGCTACAGCGAGCCCCGGACTTCAGTCCGGAGAGGGCCGGAAAAACGCTTGTTGTGTTTTTCTCCCCAAGCTAAAGCTCGGGGCTTGCCAATTGCAAGAATCAGCGTTTGCTCTTGCATTAGTACCCGCTCATCCCCCGACGCCTCCGGTGTGGAAGCACCCAGTCGCCGACGGCCGTGCCGTCCTCCGCCAGCTAAAGCCGGTGGCTCACCAGGGAATTGTGCTACCTGCGTCTGCTCAAACACTAATTGGTACCCACTTAGTCAGTCGATCCGCACGGCGCAAAAGCCTTTGCCGATGGTTTCATCTCCACCAATCTGCAAAATGGCAGGGCAGCCTTCTTTAAGGTCATTGAGAATATCCGCCGCCGAGCGCCCGTCTCCGTTGCGCGACGCATTAGCCAGCACCACGGAGTAAAACACGCATTCGGCGGGCAGGAACTCTTGATAGAACAAGGCTCCCTGCTTCACGGTTTTGTGCTCATAGTCCAGGCCGATCCGGGCTGTCACCTCGGTGGAGTAGCGGGCGAAGTGCGTGAACGTATCGTCGTCCGCTATCACCAGCCGCTGCATAAACTGCTTTCGTTGTTCGGGTTCGTCGAAAGCGAGTCCGGCCAGAGTTTCCAGGAGCTTGTCGCTGTCCTGAACCAGCTCCAAGTCGAACTCTTCCAGCACGACATGCCGTCCCATCCTCAGCGGGGAATCGGAGTGAGCAATTGCCTTCCCTTGCGGAAGAGCCGGGACGGTCCAAGAAGCCTCCTGTTTGCCTTGGGCCAGAGTTAGATCATTCTTGAACCGCTGCAGCACTCCCGGCGAAGTGACCCAGGCGAACACCCCCTGCAGCGAACGCACCGGAAAGGCAAACAGTCGGGCGTCGGTAATGCTCACCGCCCCGGCATGCTTGTCGTCTTCATCCACGTCAGGACCGAAGATTACTTTCACCCCAACCTTGTTCTCCCCCGGTTGGCCGTTACCCCGGCGGCGATACGCGTCCCGAAGCACTCCCTTTAAGGACGAGCCGGGAATGGTGGGCCACTGGGTATGGCGTTCCCTTTGCACCGGAAGGTCCACCACGCCCAGGGCCGTACCCGAGCCCGGGTGCAATGGCGTCAAAGCATGAATCCACATCAGAGCTGTTGCCGTACCGTTGTTACTCATCTTTCCAGACTCCTTGCAAGTAGCATCCCCAACCTTGTTGTTGATCCAGCGGATTGTCACTTAAGATTTCCGGCAGCAGGTCCGGTTGCTCCTTGAGAAAATAAACGCTCCCGGCCGGAACAGCGAACCGGCTGGGCTTGGGGCCCCCTCGGGCCAGGTCCCAACCGGAGACGGCCTCGTAGCCGGGCACCGCCGCCGCCTCGACCAGTGGTTCCTGTTGGTCCAGGCACTCAGGTTTCCAGCCTCGTTTGAAGATTCCCGGCGTACTTAGCACCACCAAGGGTTTTTCTCCCTGGCCCGGCTTGAGGCAAAGCTCCTCCCAGCACGGCCGTGCCGCTTGTGGTATTACGCGCACGTAGCGCCCCTCGCCTCCCAGGTGCAGAGTTTTGATTTCCCTGGGCCACGCAGGCTGGGGCAGTTGCACTTCCACATAAAGCACGCAGCGCACCGCGCGCTGCGGTCGCCACAACAAGGCCAGAAACTCGACCGAGTAAATGAAGCCTTTTTTTACGGACGCTCGTTCCGGGGCGATGCCGATCCCGGTGCGGCGGTCCGGAGCCGTCAGATCAGGCAACCGCTGGGCCAACTGCTCCCAACTGCCGATCCCCTCGGGTGAGTCCAGCAGCCCGCATTGGGCGTAACACGTGCACGCTTCCTTCAGCGGAATCTCGTCCTGGCGCAGCATCTTGGCCATCAGCTCCCAGGGAACCCAACGCAACGGCAGCGGTTCCAGCTCTTCGCTTCCAAAGAACCACAAAGGACGCAAGCCCTGCCGGTGGCTGAACGTGCTTCGCCACCCGGGCAAGGACTCCCTGGTTGAAGGAAGCGGCAACAAGGGCACCAGCGGCTCCTGAGAGCCAGAGCTCTCCTTTGAGGAACCGTTCGTTTTCTTAAGGCGCCAATGGGCCGGCGGGGCAAAGAGTAAATGCAGGCTTTCCTGGTGTTGTATTCCCAGCCAAGGCCCACGGATGCGCACCTGGGCCAGGTGCTCCAGATCTTGATTGGCTAGGGCCTGGGCGAAATCGGCTCCCCCATCAATGTCCTGACGCAGCTTATCAAAATCGCAGCCGCCGTTTCGAAGCAGGGCGGTTGTTATGGCCCCAGCCACGGTCTGCGGCAGCGGTAACGGGCAGCTTCGGGCATAGCTTGCCTGTTCAAAGGGGCGCCCGTCGCGGAAAAACAACACATCCAGCGGTTCCAACACCAGGCCAACCGTGCTGGTTTGCGTGGCTTGGGCAATGGTCATGCGTCGCGTCCTCGTGCCAGGAAGGAAGCCGCTTGCCAGAGCAGGACAAAGTGTTCTAACGCGTTGCCATCTCGTTGATGGGCTGGTTCCTCGGGCCAGCGATTGGGCAGATTGAGCCTGTTGATGTATTGCTCATAGCACCACGCCAGCCATTCTCCGGCATCCTTGTGGTGCGAGGGAGAGGACGACCCGGGCACAGCGGAGGCCAGTGCCTGGGCCACGCGGCAGCGGGTTTGTTTTTCGGCCCGGTTCAGTTGCCGGCGTAGCAACGCTTTTTGTGCCTCCAAGGGCAAATCTCTTGCCGTTTTCAGGAGGCGCCGTAACTGATACACCCAGCGGTCCGAAGCCGGTGATTGCGATTCCTTGTCGTTGTCTGAGCTGGAGCAAAATGGCCGTGGGGAGAACAGTTCCCGCCAGCGGTCCACCTGAGCGACAAACTCCCACGGACACAGTGCCGCGGAGTGCTCTCCGCTGCGGCGGCGGATGACCAGTTGCAACACGTCCCGACCCGCGGATTTTGCTCGCTTTTCGGCACTTCGGGCCGCCTGGAGCACGCTGCGAAGATCGTCCTTGAAGTGGGCCACCACCAACGCGGCACTCATCGTGGCCCGGGGTCCCATCAGCAGACGCGGGATGCCTTGCCCTTCTATTTGGTCTTTTTCCCAGGGTTTCTGGTACGTCTCATTCAGTTCCGCGGCGCAGTGCAACGCCGTCTCCAAGGGAAGCAGGGCCAGCACATCGTCCCCCCCGGCATAGACCAACTGACCCCGATACTTCTCCACGATCTCTGGAACGAAGTAAAGCGAGAAGTTGGCTAGCGCCTCACTGATGGCCATGTGGAAAGCGGGCGTGACAGGGCGCGGCTGTTTTAAGCCCGGATGATCGGCTAACTTCTTTTTCTTGAAATACGCTACCAGCTTGGGATGGTAGCTCTGGAGCACTTCCGGCGATAGCTTGCCGCGAAGCCACTGGCCCAGGCAGTCCCCGTCCATCATCAACACGGCGTAGTAAGTGGGCGGAGGGCCTAAACGATCCGGGTGGGAGAGTATCCGGATTTTGTCCTTCAACTCCTCCGGAGGTTGCTCGTCCGGTTCGGCTTCGTCCCGATCGTGCCAGTGAAGCCAGTGCCCGCTCCAGGGCCGCCATTGATCGTCTTGAAAATTGAATTGTCCCTTCGGGTCATGAAACTGCTTGGCCTGCTCCAGCCAGCAGCGGGCGGCCACGGTGGCCGTGTCGGCCATGCGCAGCAGGTGGCGGTCATCCTTCAGTTCAAACTCTTTGAGAAAAACTACTGGCCCGGCAAACCGCTTAACCAGCGCAACCGAGCCGAGTCGTTCCCCGCGGCGAATACGCACCCCGCCAATTGAGAGCGGCTGGCTGCCGTTTTGACCGGAGAGTTGCTCCCAAAACTTGCGGAATTGGGCCAAGCTGGCTGGGCCCATCGCCTCGGTTTCTCCGGTCATGCTGCACTTGGGCGGCACCCATTGACCGTTTCCTACAGAAGCAGGCTCGGGAACCTTGCGCAGCAGCTTGTCGGCCTGGCCCAGCCGGCCTAAAAGTTCCAGCCGCAGTTGCCACCAGCCCAGCTTGTTGTAAGGTCCACGTTCGAAAGCAGTTGGACTAACGTCCCGAGCCAACTGGCGAATCTGTTTGATTTGCTCCGGCAAGGGGGCATTCAGGTCGCCTGCCAAGGAGTGCATCAGCAGCCGGTCCGGGTTGTCCTCGGCCTGAGGGTCTTGGCCGGAAAGGATTTTGCCCGCCTCATCGCCAATCCACGGCAACACCACGGTGCGAAAGTCAAACTGGTTTTTAATGGCGTGCTGCCAGTGGTGGTCCCAATCGGGGGCCCATTCGGGGGCGACTTGGACTATTTTCTTTTTCAGCTCATCACGCACTTTCTTGGCCAGGTCTTGCCACGCCTTTTTGGCTTTTTCCTCCACTTCTTTGGCCAGTTTTTGGGCAAGATCTTCTTCCACATCGCGTGGGCCGCGCGACACCACGGCCAGAAAACGGTTGGGCAGGCACGGGACTAGCCGCTGAGCCGGATTGCCGGGCACCCACGAAAAGCCCTTTTGCTGCTTGAGCCACAACAGATCGATCAACGGGTTGCCTCGCAGCACCGGGTAAATGATGGCCGTGGGGCCGTACTCGTCCAGCACCGGTTCCATGGCCCGGGCGGTCAGATAGGCCAGGATCATGCTTCCGCTCCACAGGTCGCGCAGGCTGCGGGCACTGGCGATGAAGGACTGGACCGGGCCGACCGAAAAACTCAAAAACGCGGCTCGTTCCTGCAGGAGTTCGTTCCCCTGCGGATCGTGGCAGGCGGCCACCAGCGCGGCCACGGTGTCCATGTGGTGCCAGATGGTGTGATCGGGCGTGCGCGTATCGGCCGGAAGAACCGCGTAAGCCGGGTGGAGCTTTGCCATTTCTTGAGGCAACCGACGCCACAGGGAATAAAACTTGGCCTCGTTGGGAGTGCTCGTTTCTTTCCGCTCCAGGCCGCTGGCCAATTGGGCAACAAGCTCTCGTATGCGCTGTTTGTCAAGGGAAAGCTTGCGCGCCTTATCGGCCAGGCCGCTTTTCGACTCACCCGTAAGAAGGTGCTTTATTTCCAGTTCGGGGGCGTCCACTTTGGTTTCTGGGGCGTGTTGATGGTCCGGTACCGGCAACCGCTCCGTGGCGGCGGCCAGGGGGTCCGCACGGAGTTTGATTTCCTGCTGGTCGATGTCGATGATGGTGCGCAGGTAATCAAGCGTGCGTTGTTCGTGCCCCTGGATTTGCAGTGCCTTGTCCGGCGGGTCGTGCAACCAGGCGCACAGCAGCAGTCGGGCGATGCGGTCTTCCATCTCGTCCCCGAAAACGAAAAGGTTGCGATTTTTCCCCGGCCCCCGTCAGACGGCATTTACTGCCCACCTGGCAGAAGTCCCAAAACACTCAGATTATAAGGGGCAAAATCAGTCAGACAACTCATTGCCTTGAGAGCGAAGCTCGGGTGGCTGGAACAGAACGTGTCAAAGTCTATCAAACGGGAGACACTCGCACGGCGCAGGCGATTCCGACTCCTTGCAACCGCATCGGAAGACCTGGTACAAGGTTCATGGTACGTTTCCTTAGGCTGTGCCGGGCAAACGTCTTGCCAGTTATTGTTCCAGAGATTCGTTTCTTGCCGGGGGAATCGCTTGGACTATATCCAAAACGCACAGCAGTGAAGCAGACCCTTCCGGCCTTGCAGTCACAGGAGCTCTTTTCATGCGACAGGTGACACTTGGCAGCATCGTGTGGTTGTGCGCGGTGGCTTTCGCAGCCGCCCAACAGCAACCAGACCGGCAGCCCACGGACGAGCATCCTCGACTGTTGGACCTGGACGCCCGGGCGGAGTTCCACGTGGTGGTGGACCGCGAGCCAGGGCAGTACCTGGGCCACGTGAGCACCTGTATGCTGGAAGACGGTAAAACGATCCTGTGCGTTTATCCCAAGGGCCACGGGCGCGGACCAATCGTTTACAAGCGAAGCCACGACGGCGGGCTTACCTGGAGCCAGCGGCTGCCGGTGCCGGCCAACTGGGCCACCAGTAAGGAAACCCCTACGATCCATCGCGTGATCGGCCCCGACGGACGCCGCCGGGTGATTCTGTGGTCCGGGCTTTATCCGGCCCGGCTGGCCGTGAGCGAAGACGACGGCCGTACCTGGACTCCGCTGCGGCCGGTGGGCAACTGGGGCGGGATCGTGGTCATGGGATTCGTGGAACCGTTGCGTACCGGCCGGGGACACTACCTGGCCATGTTTCACGACGACGGCCGGTTCTTTCGCGGCAGCGGCAAGAAGAGCGGCGTGTACACGCTTTATAAAACGTTTTCGCGCGACGGGGGACTCACCTGGAGCGAGCCGGAAGTGGTGTTTCAGTCCCGTTCCATCTACGTCTGCGAGCCCGGCTGCATCCGCTCCCCGGACGGCAAGCGGATGGCCGTGCTGCTGCGCGAAGAGCTGCGGAAATACCACTCGCAGATCATTTTCTCCGACGACGAGGGGAAAACCTGGACCCGGCCTCGCCCGCTGCCGCTGGTGCTGACCGGCGACCGGCACACGCCGCGCTATACGCCCGATGGGCGGTTGTTCATCAGTTACCGCTGCATCTCGCCCCGAGGAAAACGGAAAACACGTCCGTTCGAAGGGGATTGGGTCGGCTGGGTGGGCACCTGGGACGATCTGGTTCGGGGCCGGCCCGGCCAGTACTTCGTGCGACTCAAGGACAACAAAAAGGGTTACGATACGAGCTACCCGGGCGTCGAAGTGCTGCCCGATGGAACTGTGGTGGCCGTCACCTACGGCCATTGGGACGCCGGGCAGATGCCCTACATC
>WFOE01000269.1 GCA_015488215.1 Planctomycetales bacterium | reverse complement strand
GGGCAACGCAACCCAGCACCCAGCGATAAGCGGCCCGAGAACACCTCATGGCAGGAACTCCTGTGGCGGGGAAGGGGTTGGCAGGCGGGCGTGCTTCGGCCCGGAAAGACCGGGGCCGAAGCGTCGGGTACACTCCGTTGATTGTTGTCGGCCAATCTGCCTAGGCCCGATTGTGACAAATTGGCCAAACGGATTCAACAATTTTTATGCGTTTGTTTCCGTTTCGGCTTCACCAAGCATTTGGCTTGCCTTTGCGGCTGGTTACAGCGGGAGCGGTGTGCCGCGCCGGATTCGAGGGAAAAGCTGACAGACTGCGCAAAATAAAAAGAGGGTCACTGACGGGCTGCCGACTCGGCAACCAACGGAACCGCAGAGGGGTACTTCGGTTCCGCACCTGGCGTCAGGAACCCTCTGGGCCGGCGGAAATATGATGGGAAACGCTGGATGACCGCATGGAAATAATGATTCAGTCATCGCCGGCTTGGCTGACAGTTAGGTGCAAATCGAATGCCAAACTCCAGGCCAAGTCTCGTTCACAGGTGGCCGTTTCCCGTAAGTTTTCCACACAAGGTGACTTGTGGTATCCGGTTTCTGCTCGGATCCCGGCGGTGGTCCTTGGCAGGCAGGGCCCCAAAACAAAACACTCTGCCGCAGTTTGCTCAGTAAAGTGCTGCAACTCCCCGGAAAACAACAAGGCGGCTTGAGAGTTCGTCGGCAGGTTGACAGGATTGTATACTAATGTATACTTCCTGTCGGCTTGGGCGAAACTCTCGGATTGCGGAGGGAGGCAAGGTCGTGGGCTGCGTTGAGCTTCAGCCGCCGGCGGCTTGTTCCGTGCGTTGCTCTTACCGGGTGTTGGTCGTGCGCCCCGACCCGCAGTTTCACCCGGTCAACTGGCGGAGTGTGCCTGCTCGGTATCGCCTGTACTTTGCCCCTTTAATCGGCGTGCCGCGTTGGGTGGCCTGGAACTGGATGCGGCTGTTCAACTGCGAAGAGCTCCGCAGCCGACACGGCCTTTGGGCCCTGGTGGTGCCCGAGCCCACACCAGCCGAAGAAACCAGTTCCTGTCAAGTACCCAGCCAATAGTCTTTGAGCACACCAGCAGAGGGTCCTACTCAGTGCTTCGGCGAGTCCTGGACTTTCCGAGGAAGGAACCTGCTCATTTGCTCGCTTCTGCCTGGATGTGAAGGTACCTCTTGGCGACCTCAACTCGCTCCGAAGCCCCCACGTCCGGCGGCTGCTGGACGAGGCGGACATTTTGCTGCACATTGGGCGGCACGACGAATCCCTGCTTCCCCTCTCGCTCCAAGGAGCCTCGGCACGGTGACTGCAACCCTGCTGGACGGAAAAGCCCTGGCCGCCCGACTGCGCAGCCAGTTGGCCGAGGAAGTGGCCCCCTGGGCTAAGCGCCACGGTCTGCGCCCCACCCTGGCCGCCGTGCTGGTGGGCGACAATCCGGCCAGTCGCGTTTACGTGGGCAAGAAACAACAGGCCTGCCGCAAAGTCGGTCTGGAAAGCCGCCTGGTGGAACTGCCCGCCGACGTATCCCAAGCCCGGCTGCTGGAGACGGTCGACCAGCTCAACGCCGACCCGGGCGTACACGGTGTGCTGGTGCAGTTGCCCCTGCCGCCGCAGATTGAGACCCAGGAAGTGCTCCGCCGCGTCGATCCGCGAAAGGACGTGGACGGCTTCCACCCGGAGAATGTGGGCTTGCTGGTCCAGGGCAGACCGCGTTTCGTGCCCTGCACGCCGGCGGGCATTTGTCGCTTGTTGCAACATTACGAAATCCCTACCGCGGGCCGGCACGTGGTGGTGTTGGGCCGCAGCGACATCGTCGGCAAGCCGATGGCCAATCTGCTGCTGCGCCGCGGCCCCGAAGGCGACGCCACAGTCACGGTCTGCCACAGCCGCACGCCCGAACCAGCCCGGTTCACTCGGGAGGCCGATATTCTGATCGCCGCGGTGGGCCGCCCGAAAATGGTCACAGCCGACATGGTCCGCCCCGGTGCGACAGTCATCGACGTGGGCATCAACCGCACTCCGGAAGGTCTGGTGGGCGACGTGGACTTTGATGCCGTGCGCCAGGTGGCCGGATTCATCACGCCGGTCCCAGGCGGTGTAGGACCGCTTACCGTGGCCATGCTGCTTTGGAACACGTTCCAGGCGGCCCGCGGCCAGGTGGAACAGGCAGGCTGAAGGGGATAGCCGTTCGTTTTTTTGAGCAGGCTTTGAACAGGCACTGGTGGCGAAGCTCCCCGGCGAGCCGGCAGCTTTAGGTGAAAGGCGTGGAGGCTTGGGGG
>WFOE01000268.1 GCA_015488215.1 Planctomycetales bacterium | reverse complement strand
TCCTCCAGGATGGCCTGACAGACGGCCCGAAGCATTGGCATGACTTGGAGTTGGGTCCGACCCAGCATCCGCTGCCCGATGATGAAGGAGCTCGAACCGTCCGCCCGGGGCAAGCTGCCCCAACTGGAAGGAGCATCGTGCTCCTTGGCATGGAGCCCAATCCCCAACAGCAGAAGGTAGCCCACGAATGTAGCCCAAGGCCCAAAAGGCCAAAACATCCGTGCCCGGCCGAGCTGTTCCGGACTGCGGACTTGCGTACACGGCAGCGAAAACCCGTTGCGGCGGTTCTTGTGGTACCGAAACAGCTCTTCGATCTGCATGGGCCTAGGGTAAAGATTGCAAGGTAAAACGGCCTCCGTGCTCCAGCTTGGTCATCAAGAACCACGGTTCCTGTTTGTCCTGCCGCCACACCACCACGACGTTCTGTACTAGGCTGCGCAGCTTGCGGTACTGCACCGCCCCGGCCGTCGGCGACTGGGTGCTTCCGCACCCATGCAAGAAGAAACGCCGAAACTCGCAATCAGCGAGCCGGGAGCTTCAGCTCCGGAGGAAAATAACAAGCAAACGTTTTTTCTCCGGCTTCTCCGCACCTCCCCGGACTGAAGTCCGGGGAGAGCCGAAGCGAGAACAAAACTGAGCACACACACTCGGCGAGCTGCCGATTCGCAACGCGATTGCCGATGACGAGCTGCCGATTACGAATCACGAGTACGAGTACGAACGCTTGTTTTGCCGCTGGAGCGGAAGCTCCTGCTCAAGACGCAAGACTCAAGACGCAAGACTCCCCGGAGCGACTGCTCCGGCGCACGTCGCAAGCCGCGCCGCCCTCTACGGCCGGTAGAGCTTCTCGAATCGCTTCCAAGCATCAGGGGGACGCTGGCTCGCTTTCTTGAGCTTGGGCCGGGGGCGCTGCTGCCAGCGTTTGACGTCTTCCAGCAGCAGTTGGACTCCTTTTTCCAACTGAACGTCCTTGCCGCGGGGGAGCTGTTCCGGTTCGGGCCACACCACCACGTCGGGCCAGGCGGGGCCCAGTTCCATGTCCTCTCCGTTGCGCAGGACGAACCAGCCGCGGAAAGGCACCCGCATCCGGCCCAGGTCCATGATTGTCGTGCTGCCAGTGGAGATGACCCCACCGGCGGTGGGCACGCCCACCACGCGACCCCGCTTCAGCGTCTGAATGGCGTGGGTGAAGATTTCGGCGTTGCTGAAGCTGTTCTGGTTGCACAGCACCAGGATGGGCTTGTTCCAGGTGGCATAGACTTTGCGGTCCTGCGGATAGCCGGGCCCGCCGCCCCGGGGCACTGTGAGGGCATGGACCGGCTGGGTCAGGGCGGTGAGCAGGTGGTCGGTGGTGAAGCCGCCGCCGTTTTCGCGCACGTCGATAATCAGCCCCTGCTTGCCCGCCCCGGCCGCGTACAGGTCGGCCTGGAACTGCCAGAAGCTGCTCATGTTCATCGCCTGCACGTGCAGATAGCCGAGCTTGCCGCCGGAGAGCTTTTCCACCTGCTGTCGGTTCTGTTCTACCCACTGGCGATAAAGCAGCCCGCGGGCCTGGGAGTAGCTGATGGGGCGCAGCACCACGCGGCGCGTTTTGCCCTGGGCGTTTTTCACTTCCAGCACCACGTCGCGCGCCAGAGGGCCGTTGAGTACCGCCGTCAGGTCCATCGCCGGATCGACCGCCTGGCCGTCGATGGAAAGGACAATTTCCCCGGGCAGCACGCGCGAATGGAGCCGGTCGGCCGGGCTGCGGCGGATTACGTCCCGCACACGCAGGCCCGGCCCCTTGTATTGCGGATCGAAACGCAGCCCCAAGTGGGCCGTGGTTTCCTGCCACGCCTGGCCGCTTCCGGTCGGATAGAGCGAATTGGGCCGAAAACCCAGGTGCGAAGCGTTCAGCTCGCCCAGCATCAGGTGGACCACCTGGGCGAACATGTAGTTATCGACCGCTTGCCGGGCCACGGGAGCGTATTTGCGAAAGATGGCGTCCCAGTTGCGATTGTTCAGCGCCTCGTCGTAAAAATAGTCCCGCATCACTTGCCAGCACTGGGTAAATCCGGCCAGGTAGCGGGCCTGCGGGTCCACCTGTTGATAGACGGTGAAGCGGTAGGCGGTGTTGCTTGCTCCCGGGCGGGCGGCAAGGGCCGAGGGGACTCCGCCCACGAGCCACACGATCTGGTTCCCTTTGGCCAGCCAGCGGGCATGGGTGCCCGTGGTGCTGGTCAGCAGTTGCGGCTTGAGGCTCTCCGGCGGAGCGATGACATACGTGCCGCGGCGGCCGTTGATCGTGGCCGTAAACGCCAGCCGGCGCCCGTCGGGCGACCAGAACAAGTTGCTTTCGGACGAGTTGGCGATGCTGACACGCTGCACACGGCGGTGGATGTCTTTCAGATCGACCTTCACGCCGGAAGAGGAACTCCCAGTCCGGCTCGCTCCCATTTTCTTCAGCGCCTGTTCCAGCCGCCGCTGGTGGGCATCGCGGTCGTAGTCCTCCTGCCGCAGATAGACCAGGTGGATGTCCACTTCGTCGATAAACCGCTGGCCCAGGAAGGCGATCATCCGTCCGTTGGGCGACCAGACGGGCGAGCTTTCGTTGTCCGGGTGCCGGGAGATGTTCACCGGACGGGCTCCGGGCTTGAGCTCCAGCAGCCACACGTCGCGGTTGAAGTTGTTGTCGCTCACCGCATAGACGAGCCACTTTTCGTCCGGCGACCAGTCGTACTGCGGGCTGTTCCACGAAGCCACCACGCGGCGGGCGCCGGTGCCGTCGGGCCGCATGATGTACAGGTCGCCCCGGCTCCGCACATAGGAAAGCCAGGTGCCCTTGGGACTGACGCGCAACTGGGATTCCGTCTCGCGGTCGTTGGTCAGCCGCTGGAGCTTAAACTGGGTGTTCCGCCACCAGGGACGTTTTTCGTCCGCCCGGGTGGCTTTCCACACGTCCGACTGGCCCCCCTGCCAGGAGATGAAGTAGAGCGATTTCCCGTCCGGGGCGAACACCACGTCGGACTCTTCTTCCGGTGTGGCGGTTACCTGCCGCGGTTCGCGCAGCACGGTGTCCATCACCCACACGTCGCCACCGGCCACGAAAGCCACCTGGAGTCCGTCGGCGGTGAAGGCGACTTCCTGCGCCTGGGTGAGTTTTCGGCGGAGGGTTTGAGGCCGGGGGTCGTCGCTTCGGGGCACCAGACGCAGACGCCGCGGCTGGCGGTCCTTGCCAGGCCGGAAGCGGTAAAGATCGAACAGCCGCCGGAAGACAATTGTGGAACCGTCGGCCGAAATGGCCGGAAACACCACCGGGTCGTCTTTGTAGTGGGTCAGTTGCTTCGTCTTGCCCGTTTCCAGGTCGTAGAACCAGAGATTGCCCGTGCCGTCCTGGGCTCCCACGTAGTAAAACCCTTTGCCTTCCGGATGCCAGAGCGGCCAGGAACAGCCTCGCGGGTGGGCCAGCACGCGGCGGAAGCGGTGCTTTTCCAGGTCGAAAAGCCACACCTGGGCGGCGCGCGAACCGTAGTAGCCCTTGCGCCACCAGGATTCCCCTTCCCGCACAAAGAGCAGCCGCCGCCCTTGCGGTCCCACCTGGCCGTCGTGGCCGTAGTCGTCAAAGAGTAACTGCTCGGCCTGGCGCCGCTGGGCGTGGATGCGGAAGAAGCGTTCGCCGCGGCGCCAGAAGTGGTCGCGGCGAGCCAGGATGAGCAAGTGCTCTCCGTCGGGGAACCAGCTTACTTGCTGCACCCCTTCGCTGTGGAAAGTGACCTGCCGCGGAGGGCCGCCTGCAACGGGCATCACGTACACCTGGTCCACGCCGCTTCGGGCGCTGAGGAAAGCCAGGCGTTTCCCGTCGGGCGAAAACGCCGGGTGGTGGTCCCGGGCCGGATGCACCGTCAGCCGCCGGGCAGCTCCGCCCCCGCTCGGGGCCAGCCACAGGTCCCCGTTCCAGGAAAACGCCAGCCGTTTGCCATCGGGCGACAGGGCCGGCGTGGAAGCCAGGCGGATTTCCTCCTGAGCCCGAAGGGCCGGAACGCAAACAGCCAACACCAGAACGGATTGCACGGGGAAAAACCAGCCAAGGCCGCGCATCGGATGCTCCTGCTTTGGCAGAAACTGTTTCCCCTTGGGCGCGGGAACGCCCAATTCCGCGCGTATCGGTTCCCACCGTAATTGCCGCCGGAGCTGATGTCCAACAGGGGCACGTGTTCTCCTCGGGAAAGCCGTCCGAAACCGGCAAACCACCCTGGAAAGCGGCTGTGCGGCGCCGGTGCGTTTCGCCCGCGGCAGTGGCAAGAGCTATAATGCAACAGTCGGGGGGGCGTGGTTGTTCCGCATCGCTTTTCGAGGAGCCGCCGTCATGTGCCACCGCTGGGCAAAGGCCCGTGCTCTGCGCCAGGTTCGGCGCACCTTCTGCTGCCTGGCCGCGGCGCTGGCTTGCTTGCTCGGGGGGCCGGCTCTTCCGGCATGGGCACAAGGCCGCCCGTCGGTTCGGGTGGAAATGGAACTTGCCACCGAGCCGGGCTTCTCCCCCCTGGAGACGCAGAACTGGTATCGCCTGCTGACCGGATTGGGCGTGCGGCGATTGCGTATCGGCGGGCTGGGTCCGGCGGCCAAACTCTCTGTAGAACGCCTGCGTTTGGGTGGGACGACCGTCGTGCGGGTCCGGGGACGCCTGACGGCACGCAATCGCCTGGTGGTGCCCGGGGGGAGTTTCTCCCTGGGCGATGCGCGGCGCATCCGCCGCTGGCTGGAACAGCTCCAACAGCCTCCCCGGCGGCAAGACAGCCTCCCGCGGGGGCCCTTTGGGCTCTCGGCTACCGGGCTGGCCCGACTGCGGCAGTTGCTCTCTCCGGCAGTGGCTCAGGCCACCCAGGGCAGAAGCCGCGGCGCAGTGTTCACTCAGCTCCAGCGGCTTTGTCCCGTGCCTCTGCAGGCTCCCCCCGGCCTGGCTGCCACGCTGGACCGCGAAGGAGGGCCGGTGCAGGTGGAACTGAAAGGGTTGGCCCTGGGTACTTCGCTGGCCTGCGTGCTTCGTCCGGCCGGATACGTGCTGGTAGTGAGGAAAAACGGCCCTTCGTTCCGCCTGGCGGCCGTTCCCGCCCGCGCGGCCGAGGAGATTTGGCCCGTCGGCTTCCGCGTATCCAAACTCCAGGGCAAGCGGTTCGAACGGCTCTTCGTCCCCGTGCCGGTCAACGTGGCTCAGGGCACTCGGGTCACTCAGGTGCTGCCTGCGTTCGCCAAGGGGCTGAAGATGCCCATTCTGGTCGATCACCTGGGGCTGGCCGCCGCCGGGCTGGAACTGGAGCAACTGCGCACGTTCCATCCGCCCAAGCGCCGCGCGTACCTGTTCGCTCTGGAAAGCCTGCTGGGCCGGGCCGGCCTGGCGGTCCAGGTGCGCGAGGACGAAGCGGGCCGGGTGTTCCTGTGGGTTACCGCCGCCCGATTGCCGCGCTAGCCCAACTCCTGCTGTAGCCGCTGCTGGAACGCTTCGTTTTTTTGCTCGACGGCCTGGGCGATTTTCTTCTTGAACTGCGCCAGCTTTTCGGCCAGCTCCGGGTCGGAGAGCGCCAGAATCTGCACGGCGAACAGCCCGGCGTTGCGCGGGCCGCCCATGCCCACGGCCACACTCACCACCGGCACGTCGCGCGGCATCTGCACGGTGGAAAGCAGCGAATCCAGGCCGCCCAGGTCGGGAGTGGGCACCGGGATGCCGATGACCGGCAGCGTCGTATGCGCGGCCACCACCCCGGCTAGGTGAGCCGCCCCGCCGGCGGCGGCAATGATGACCCGCAGCCCTCGTCCTCGGGCTTCGCTGGCGTAGCGGGCCACCTGCTCCGGCGTGCGGTGGGCACTCATCACGTTCACTTCGTAAGGCACGCCGAACTCTGCCAGCGCCTGGACGGTCTTTTTTACTTGCGGCCAGTCGCTATCGCTGCCCATCAACACTCCCACCAGCGGCTGATCGCTCATCAGCAAGTCCCTTTCCACCAAGAGTCGGGAAACGCCGCGTGCCGGAACCCCTCCGGCTCCGGCTTGCCGTTGTTTTCGGGCGCACGGGGCTTCCCCTGGCAGGGCCTTTGTTTGACCCGGATGCCGCCCTCCTGTCAAGCACCTTCCCGGAAAGATTCCGACAGCCGGTAATGTGCCGTTCCGGCAAGAAAACGCGAAACCCAGCCGGGCGGCGGTTCGATCTCTCGGGCAAAGGCTCGCTTGGAAATGGGAAGAACGGTTCCGCGTACCAACGCTGCCGAGTCTTTCCCTGCGCTGCGGGTTGCTGGGGGACTTGTGGCCAGCTTACCGGTAGGGGCGCCAGCGGGGACGCTCGACGCTGCGGCGGTACTGCCCGGCGGGGGCCGAGGCGCTTCGCCGGGAATGGACCGGAGCGGCCAGATGTTCCCTTGGGTGCGAGAGCTGCTCGACAGGTTTGCTGCCGCCCCGCCAGGAAAACGTGCCCGGTGGCGCCCACTGGGAAGAGCGTGCCTGGTGGCCGTATCGCGGGGCCTGCTTCGCCGCCAGGGGGCGCGGCTCGCCGCGGGAACGGGAGTGCGAAGAAGAACCGCCTTCAAGCGGGAAAACCAGCTCGTGCTCGGCTTGCAGCCGGCGCCCGTCGCCGGGAAGCAGGCGCACGTACAATCGCAACTTTTCGTGCCGGGGCAGAGGGCCTTCCCAAGTCAACCGCAGCAAGGCCATCGGCCCCTGGTCGCCGCGGACCACGTGCAGCCGCAGGGCCTCGGCCGAATAGTCCCAACGAGCCAGACGCCGGGGCGGATTGTAGTGGTGATCGACCACCGCCAGGGACAACTCGCCCACCGGAGGTAGCAGCCGCCCGAGCGAGTCGGTAGCCAGCAGAGCCACTTGGACGAGATCGGCCACGCCATCACCGTCGGTATCCACGGCCTGGGTTTCGCCGGGGTCGAGCTTCAGCCGGGCAATCATGCGGCCGGTGTTGAGCTGGGCGGCTCCGTAACGCGCGGTGGAGCGAGCCACACGCAGGCGGCGGTTCCGGCCGCGGGCGGTGCGGCCGGCCGGATCGGTCAGCCGTGGGGCGTGCTGCGGCACGCGCTTGGTCTGAGGGGTGCCCAAGTCCACCTTGGGCGGTTGGAACGGCGGTTCCTGCTTGTCTTCGGGCAAAGGAGGGGGCAGCTCGTCGTGGGACTGCTTGAGCTTGCTGCGGCAGCGCCGCAGGGCCGCTTCGTAATCGGCCAGCAGGATTTCCATCTGGGTCAGTTGTTCGCCCAGCAGAAAGTTTTCGCGTTGCAGTTCGCGCAGAGCCACACGGTGGTTCTGGCAACCGGCCAGAGCCAGCAGGAGCGTACCGGCCAGCATGATGAACGGGGCCAGGTGTTTCATGGTGCAGTGGTTCCGTGCGGGCAAATGGCCCCCCTGAGGGCTGCCGCCAGTGGCGTTATCGTCGGCCCAGGCGGAAAACTTTGCCTTTTTTGCCCAAGCCGAACGCCAGCATTGCCGCCACCACGCTCCGCCGGGGCGGTTGTGCAAAACGCACCCGCGCGTAAGCTGCCAGGCAGAACGTGCCAGCATGGCGTGCCAGGAAGAAGAACCGACCGCAAACCGACGAGGTGCTGCCCGTGCCGTCCAGGTTAGGAGTCGCCGTCGTGGGTGGAGGGATGATTGCCCAGGAAGAGCATCTGCCCGGCTGGCTTTCGCTGCCCGAGCCCCAGGTGCTCTGGCTCGTGGAGCCGGACACGGAGCGGGCCGCGCAGGTGGCCCGGCGGTTCCAGATCCCCCGGCATACCGACCTCCTGGAAGAAGCTCTGGCGGACCCCCGGGTGCAGGTGGTGGATATTTGTGCTCCCAGCGGGCTGCACGCCACGCTCGCCCGTCAAGCCCTGCTAGCAGACAAACACGTGTTGTGCGAAAAGCCGATGGCGCTTGCCGGGGCCGAAGCGTTCGAGCTGGTCGCCCTGGCCCGGCAACGAGGGCGGAAGCTGATGATTGGCCACCATCTGCGTTTCGATCCGATGGCCCTGGCCCTGCGGCACGGCTTGCAGGCGTGGGGGCCGGGGCGTTTCCATGCCGTTCGGGCCCAGTGGTTGCGGCAGCGGCGCGTGCCGGCCCGGCCCGGTTTTCTGCAGCCGGAACTTTCCGGGGGCGGGGTGCTGCTGGACCTGGGTGTGCACATGATCGATCTGGCCTGGCACGTGGCCGGCTGCCCGCGGCCGCTTTCCGCCTCGGCGGCGATTAACCACCGTTTGGCCTCGCGGGGGGATGTCCAGGGGGAATGGGGCAACTGGGACCCGGAACAGTTCCAGGTGGAAGACTTCGCCTGGGGGCAGTTGCGGTTCGAGGGCGGGTTGCTGCTTTCGCTGGAGCTGAGCTGGCTGGCCTTGCAGCCGGAGGAGGAGTTCCAGCGGGTGCAGTGGTTCGGGGATCGCTGGGGGGCGTTGTGGCCTGACGGCAGGCTGTTTGCCCATCGGGCGGGACGGCCCTGGTCGGTGCAACTGGCCCCAGCCCATACCGAAAAGCCGCATCGGCTGGTGGTCACCCAGTTTGCCCGTTGCGTGCTACAAGGAGAACCAGAGCCGGTACCACCGGAACAGATCGCCACGGTCACGGCGATGGTCGAAGCGCTTTACCGTTCGGCCGCCTCGGGCCGGGAGGAAGCGGTCCGCCTGCCCGGCTGAACGTCCCGGGAGCACCCCCCGGGGGCAAAGTCCCGCCGGTTTTAGAAGAAAACCCCGTGAAGAAAAGGAGCCTGCCATGAAATCCTACCGGAAAACACTCACGTTCGAGCTGCCGCAACGGATGGGATTCGTCAACATCACCCCGGAGGTGGAACAAGCCGTTCGGGAAAGCGGAGTTCAGGAAGGGCTGTGCCTGGTGAACGCCATGCACATTACCGCCAGCGTGTTCATCAACGACGACGAACCGGGCCTGCACGAAGACTACCGCCGTTGGCTGGAGGAGCTGGCCCCGTTCGATCCTTCGCCCGAGCGGTATCTGCACAACCGGACCGGCGAGGACAACGCCGACGCCCATCTGAAACGTCAGGTCATGGGACGCGAAGTGGTGGTGGCCATCACCGGCGGCAAGCTGGATTTCGGTCCCTGGGAACAGATTTTCTACGGCGAGTTCGACGGGCGGCGTCCCAAGCGGGTGCTAATCAAAATCATCGGCCAGTAACCCCCGGAACGTTTTCGCTTGAGCAGCCGCGGGGGGCTCATTAGTATCAGGGCCGATGTCGTCCCGCCTTCACTCCGCGTGCAGGAGCCGCCTCGGATGAGCACTTTGGATTGGGTGGTGCTGGTTTTCTACTTCGTGGCCATGGCCGGAATCGGCTATTGGGCCATGTGGAAGATAAAAAAACAGGAGGACTTTTTCCTTGGTGGCCGTTCGTTCGGCAAGCTGTTGCAGGCGTTTGCCGCGTTCGGGGCCGGCACCGGGGCCAACGACCCGGTGCTGCTGGGCCGCACCATTTTCACCAGCGGGCTGAGCGGCATCTGGAGCGTGCTGCTGTGGCTGTTCGTTACCCCGTTTTACTGGATATTCGGCGTCTGGTACCGCCGCATGCGTCACCTGACGCTGGGCGACTGGTTCGTCGAACGCTACGAGAGCCGGTCGTTGGGAGCGGCCTACGCCCTGTTTGCCATTTACTTCTACATGGTCTATCTCTCGGTGGCCTTTGCGGCCGTGGGCAAGGTGGGTATCGCCCTGATTGGCAGCGACACGGTGGAGCTGTTCGGCACCACGGTGGAAGTCTATTACGTGCTGCTTCCGGTCATTGCCGCCGTGGTCATCCTGTACGGAGTGCTGGGCGGACTGCGGGCGGCCTATTGGACCGACCTGGTGCAAGGCATTTTCATCATTCTGCTTTCGGTGCTGCTGATTCCCTACGGCCTGAAAGCCCTGGTGGACAAGTTCGGCGATCCGGGGATGAGCTGGACGGCCGGATTCGAGATTATGCACCAACGCGTGCCGCAGGAGTATTTCGAGATTCTGGAATCGCCCCGGGGAGGGGAGTTCCCGCTGTACTACATCGCGGCCATCACGCTCATCAACCTGATTGGTATCGTCGTGCAGCCGCACTTCATCGCCACCGGAGGCGGCTCGGCCAAAACGGAAACATCGGCCCGGGTGGGCCTGGTGGCCGGCAATTTTCTTAAGCGGCTCTGCACCGTCGGCTGGGCGCTGACCGGGCTGATCGTGCTGGCCCTGCTGGCCGACAACCTGGAGATTGCCCAGGACGCCGACCGCGTCTGGGGCGTGGCTGCCCGCGAGGTGTTGGGCCCCTTGGGGCTGGGGCTGGTGGGCCTGATGCTGGCCTGCCTGCTGGCGGCGTTGATGAGTTCAGCCGACTGCTACATGTTGGTCACTTCCGCCCTTGTGGTGCGTAACATCTACGCCGCTTACGTGAACCCGGACGCCAGCGAAGCGGCTTACGTCCGCGCCGGCCGCGTGGTGGGCATGTTGATTATTGCCGGAGCCACCACGCTGGCCCTGCTGTGGCGGGACGTGTTCGACCAGATGAAAGCCGCCTGGGAAATCCCGCTCATTTTTGCCGCCGTGTTCTGGGTCGGCATGTTCTGGCGGCGCGGCACGCGGCTGGCCGCCTGGGGAACCGTGCTGTTTGCCGCGGCCGTGTTCTTCTTTCTGCCCCGGGCGCTGCCCTGGTACCTGGGCGATTCGCTCCGCGGCGATCCCCGGTTCGCAAAAACCAACGACCTGGTCACGCTGGTCGTGGCCCGGACCGCGTCGGCTTCGGACGTGGCCCGGGCCGAAGCAGCGCGCAAACTCTGGGTCCAGCGCCGGCGGCAGATTCTGCAACGGGGTGGGCTCACTCCCGAACAACTGGCCCAGGTCGAAGCCGGACAGCTCGACCCGCTGCCGCTACTTGACGACCAGGCCCGCGAGGCACTCAGGCACCTGGGCCCTCAGCCCCCACTGGTGAAGGAAGGGGATCCGTTCCAGGACCGCTTCCCCTCCGGGGGCAAAGCCATCTACTGGACCGGCGGCGTGGTGGCCGTGGACGAAAAAGGGCACACGGTGCCCCCGCGGCGGCAACTGCTGCTGAAAGCCGAGTTTGAACCCGACGGGGTGACGGTCACCCAGGTGGTGGACGGCCGGGAACAGACCCGGCGCTACGAAACCCGCGACCCGCGCCAACTGGCCCAACAAGGCGCTCCGCGCCGCGTGGTGCAAGTGGCCCGCTCGGTGGGCCGCCATCGGGCCACGGCCACCTGGGAACGCCTGGACCCCCAGCAGCGACTCCGCGGCCAGGGCCAGTTCAACCTGGAGTTTTTCCTTTACGACTGGCTGGGCTGGGACCTGCAACAGGTGGCCAATCCCATGCTGGAAACGCTGCGCCTGCCGCCGCGGATTATCACGCCGTTTCTGGTGATGATTCTGCTGAGCTTCATCACACCCCGAAACAGCCAGCAAGCGCTGGACCGCTACTACGTGAAGATGAAAACCCCGGTGGACCCCGACCCGGAAAAAGACGCCCGGGAGCTGGAAGAATCCTACCGCAATCCCCGGCGATTCGACCACAAGAAGCTGTTTCCGCGTTCTTCGCTGGAGATTCAGCGGCCCACCGGACTGGACGTGCTGGGATTCGTGGTCAGTTTCGTAATCTGCTTTTTGATCATCTACCTGGCCGTCTGGGTGGCCAACATCGGGGCTTGAAGCCGCTGGAAATAGGGTGCTGGCCTGAGTCGGCGGCCACCGGTACGCATCGGCCGTCCCGGCAGAGGGCCGGCGGTACGCTGCCTGGACCGGAAGCCGCCTGGCCGAGCTGGCCTCAGGGGGGACGCTTAGTGCTGTTCGCGGCGGCGTAGCTGGTCGCGGAGTCGGGCGGCCCGTTCGTATTCTTCCGCCGCGATGGCTT
>WFOE01000267.1 GCA_015488215.1 Planctomycetales bacterium | reverse complement strand
GGGGGAGAGCTTCCGCTCCGGCGAAGATACAAGCATTCGTGCTCGTACTCGGAGTTCGTACTCGGCAGCTCGTAGTCTGCTATCGCGAATCGACAACCCGGCGAGCCGCCGACTTTAGTCGGCGGAGGGCGGCGGGGCCGCCAGCCACTGGGTGCTTCCGCACCAAAGCAAGAATCAACAATAAGCTCCGGCTCTCCCCGGACTCAAGTCCGGGGCTCGCCGGGGTGGAACGCCGGGGTGGAACGCGGCTTGCGACTTACGCTGCGCGCTGTTGCGCGGGAGCTACTATTCTGAGGCAAGAAAAAGCAAACGCCGATTCTAGCAACCAAATTACACGGCGAACTATGGAGTATTGCGGCAATCTTGCCACACCGTCCAGCGAGCGATCACCGCGAGTTTCTGGTGACCCAGGACGCAAGACGCAAGCCCCAGAACCTTTTTGTCCGGCGCTTGGTCGAAGCGCCGAGTCGAATCGCCTCCGGACGTGCTCAACGAGTATTGGCTGGGCACTCAGTAGGTCAAAACGACAGCTCAAAACGACAGGTCAAAACAACTAGGCCGGCCCGGTGTGGGGCCGGCCTTTCTCGTCGTGGCAAGGGCCGCCGGGCGGCCGGAGGGTTTCGGGCTACTTGGTCTTTTTGGCCCGGGTGCTCTTCCCCTTGGCCGAGCTGGCCTTGGTTTTGGTGCTGCGAGTGGCCTTGGCCCGAGTGGAAGTCGTTTTGCTGGTGCTGGATTTGGCCCGGCTGGTGCTGCCCTTGGTCTTGGTGCTTCGGGCGGCCGTGGTCCGGCTCTTGGTGGTGGCTTTGGCCTTGGTGGTCGTTTTGGCTTTGGTGCTGGAGGACCTGGCCTTGGTGCTGCGCGCCGTGGTCTTTCCGCCGGTGGTGCTCTTGGCTTTGGCGGTTCCGGCTTTGGCCTTGGTCGAGCTGGCTTTGGCCTTGGTGCTGCGCGTGGCCTTGGTGGTGGATGCTTTGGCTTTGGTGCTGCGCGAGGTGGTTTTGGCCTTGCTGGTGCTGCGACGTGTCGCTGCCATCGATCCGTCTCCTTAGCAGTTGTGCGGTACCGTCGAAGGTTCCTGGCATCGCGGGCCGGGTACCGCAGCCCACGACGCACACTGTCGTCCGTCCGTGCAGTCGGCCGCCTGAAAGAGCGCCCCGGTACTGCTGACAGTGCGCGCAAATTGAAGCAATTTCGGCCCGTTGCGGTCAAGGCGAGTTTGCATTTCCAAGCCGACGCGGTAGGAGAAAAACTTCCGCCCGGGAACTTCGCACAGCGGAACAGTAGCCGGAATCATTGCAACGCGATGCCAACAGGGGAAGTGCAGCCAACAAGAACAACCAGGCGGCGCTACTGGTCGCGCCGCTGCTGGATGCTCTATAACCAAAGGGAGGTTCCCTGCGGAGCAGGCGCTATCCCGTTCGGCCAGTGTTTTATTGTGTTACCAAACCCTCCGGCGTCGCTCCAATCCTCGGGCGCGGCGCTTGCGGCCAGAAGTTTGTGGCAACCTCTTAGCTTTTCGTGAAAGTCCAACAATTCCATGCACGAGATTGCTTCCGAGCTGCGGCAGTTGCTCCAACACGGCCAGGAAGATTCCCAGCACCGGCTGGGCGATCCGCTGGCGATGGCCCACTCTCTGGCCGCGGCCGCAGCCGAAGGGGAACTGGGCCCCGTGTTGCAGGAACTCAACTCCCTGCTGCGGGTGGTGGAGGAGCCGCTCTCGCCGTCGCAAAAACGGGTGCTCGATACCTTCTTGCAAACCCTGGTGCGGCAGCGAATGCAAGCCCTGCATCAGCAACGGGTGCGCAGTTGGAACACCGGAGAGGTGGAACAGCTCCGCCTGCTTTACGAGCTGCTGGGCCAGCGTGGCGGCCCGGCCCATTGGGTACTAGCCCTGTTGGCTACCGATCCGGCCCCGCTGGCGTTGCGGGCGTTTGCCGACCTGGTGAGCCGCCAGGGACCAGAAGAGCCTCGGGCGTGCGACCTGGCGTTCATGCCGCTGTTTTTGCACCGCCAAGGCGTGGCCCACCAGGAACTGTTTCCCCGGTTGCTGGACCTGCTGGGCCAGCGGCAGATGGCCGGTTGCGTGCTGGACCTGGCCAACTTCTTTGCCCGGCAAGGCATCGTGGACGAACATCCCGCCCGAGAGCGGCTACCGGCCTTGGTGGCGCTTTACCGGGGGCTGATCAACCATCTGGAAAACCTGGAAACCGCCCCGGAAAAATACGCCAAAGACACCCAGGAGCTGAAACGCCTGCTGGATGAATCGGTACCGCTAGTGGTTTCGCTGACCGACGCCCTGGCCCTGGCCGGAGCCAAAGAAGCCGTGCCGCTGCTGCGCCGGGCTCTGGAACTGAGCCACCGCCGCGTGCAGGTGGAAGCCGCCGCGGCCCTGGCCCGGCTCGGCGAGGAAGAAGGGCTGGAGGCCCTCGTGCGCCTGCTGCGGCAACCGAGCATGCGTCGTCGGGCGGCCGCCTATCTGAAGGAGCTGGGGCAAGAAGACCGCATTCCGCCGGAGTTCGCCTCGCCCACGGCCCTGGCCGAAGCCCGATTGGCCGAACACCTGGCCGATCCGCACCAGGTGGGCATGGCTCCCAGCAAGCTGCGGTTGCTGGATCGCCGCCGGTTGTTCTGGCCCGGTTTTCACGAACCCCAGGACTGCTACTTGTTCGAGTACCAGTACGAGCTTCCTTCGCGGGAGTTTACCGGGGTGGGAATCAGCGGGCCGGTGGTGCATAGCTTTTTTGTCGATTTGCACGATCTGCCCCCACGGGACATCTACGCCGCCTATGCCGGCTGGAGCGTGGAGGACGCTTCGATGACCGAAACGCCCCGGGAACAATTCTCGCCCGAGCAATGGGACCAGGCCCAGGAAGCGGAGCGGGAACTGAGCCACCAGGGGCTGGAAGACGTGCAGGTGGTCAAATGGGGCAATTTCTACGGCCAGCCGGTGGCCGTGGCCGTAGCCCGCCGCAACGGCCAGCCCGGCACCGCCGTTTGGGACGGCCAGCAGTTGTTCTGGTATCCGGCCACGCGCCATACGCGCAGCCTGGGCCCGGAGGAAGCCTGGAACATCTATAAAGGAAGACGGCTGCTGGACGCGTTCAACGGCCCCAACTGGTGGGAACAAAAGGAAGAAGATGACTCTTCGGCAGAACAAGCAGACGCTCCGGACCCGTAGGGGTTCAACCAATCCGTCGTCGGACCTGCCGACTCCATAAGCCTTCGTGCCCCTGCTCTTCTTTCGGGCTGGCAGGCAAGCCAAAAGCGGCGGTCGGCCGCTAGCAGCGGGGAATCCCCCTTTTCTCTGTACAGGGTTGTTTTATAATCAGGGTTTCTCATGCTCGTGGAGTGGTATCCATGCCCAAGCAAAAGACGCACAAAGGAATCAAGAAGCGGTTTCGCATCACGGCCAAGGGCAAGGTGAAGCACCGCAGCGCCGGCACGAGCCACCGCCAGAGCCGCTTGACGCAAAAGCGGCGGCGCAACCTGCGCGGCACTTCGGTGCTGGACGAGGTGGAAGTGCCCAAAATTCACCGTGCCCTGGGCAAGTACAGCTACTAGAACGACGAACCAGGTTCGTAAGACCTGCTCGGACATCCGTCGGCCGGTGGACTTTTTCGCCGAGCCGAGCGATGTTCGGGCCGGACCTGGCCAAAGGCCGCATCAAGCGCGGACGGGTAACTAACGCTCGCCCTGGTTCCCGCGGGGGCGAGGACCTTGAATCCGCCAACACGAAGGAGTTTTTGCGATGCGTACTCGCAAGGGAGCCGCCCGGCGTCGGGCCAAAAAACGCCTGTTCCGCCGAGCCAAGGGTTACCGGGGCGGACGAAGCAAACTCTACCGCACGGTCAAGGACGCGGTAATTCGGGCCGGCGTGTATGCCTACCGGGACCGCCGGGCCCGCAAGCGGGAGTTCCGCCGGCTGTGGATTCTGCGAATCAACGCGGCTTGCCGGATGCGCGGGCTGCGCTACAGCCAGTTCATCGCCGGGCTGAAAGCCGCTGGAGTGGGCCTGGACCGTAAGTCGCTGGCCGAAATGGCCGTCCGCGACCCGGAAGCGTTCGATCAGGTGGTGGCCGTGGCCCGCGAGGCTCTGGGCCTGCCCGAGCCGGAACCGGCCGCAACCTAGCCGGGGGACCACGTTTTTCCGGGCCGGGCTTTCCGGCTTGCAGGACGGCTGGTTTTCGTTTTCAGGTGTTCCCGTCCGGTTCGCCGCTTCGATTGCGTTTGGCTGGCCATGGCGACGACCACGCTCGATGACTATCTGGCCCAACTGGACCAGCTCCAGCAGCAGGCGTTGCAACGCTTCCGAGAGTGCCGCAACGCCCAAGAACTGGAGCAGGTTCGCGTGGAGTACCTGGGCGCCAAGCGAGGAGTGCTGCGGCAGGTGCAGCAGCGGCTCAAAGAGCTTGCCCCGGAAGAAAAACCCCAGGCCGGCAAGCGGTTCAACGAGCTGAAAAAAACGCTCGAAGCCGCCCTGGAAGAAGCCAAGCAGCGCGTGGCGGCCAGCCCGCAACCGGAAAAACCGGCCAAGGAAAAACGCCGCCGCGGCGCGGAGGATCTGCCCCCGCCATTCGATCCCACGGCCGTGCCTCCCCAGGCGCAGCTTCGCCTGGGCCGCTTGCATCCGGTAACGCAGACCATCCGGCGGATGAAGGAGGTAATGGCCCGACTGGGGTTCGAGGTGGCCGACGGCCCCGAAGTGGAAGACCCCTGGCATAACTTCGAGGCGCTGAACATCCCCGAGGCCCATCCGGCCCGGGACCCGCTGGACAACTTCTACTTGAGCACCGCCCGCCTGACCGAGCCGCAGCCGCCGCAGGAGGAAGGCCCCCAACTGCTGCTGCGGAGCCAGACTTCCACGGTGCAGATACGCGTGATGGAAAAACGCCCGGCACCGGTGCGAGTCATCGCCCTGGGACGCGTCTATCGGCCTGACACGGCCGACGCCACGCACTTTCCCATGTTCCACCAGATGGAAGGGCTGTACGTGGACCGGGGCGTGACGATGGCCCAATTGAAAACCGTGCTGCGGTTGTTCGCTTCCATGTTTTTCGGCCCGGAAGTCCAGGTGCGTTTCCGCCCTTCGTTCTTCCCCTTCACCGAGCCGAGCGTGGAGGTGGACATGACCTGGAAGGACGGCTGGATCGAGATGGGCGGGGCCGGCATGGTCGATCCGGCGGTGCTGCAAGCCGTGGGCTACGACCCGGAGCAAGTGACCGGGTTCGCCTTCGGCCTGGGCGTGGAGCGGGTGTGCATGCGGCAATACGGCATCGACGACATCCGGCTGCTTTACCGCAACGACGTGCGTTTTCTCCAGCAGTTTTGAGCTGTTCCGGAGAGCGGCGTCGGGGCCGAGCCGGCGTTTCTTCGTTTTTTGACCCTCGTTGTATCGCGGAGCCATGATCGTTTCCTGGAACTGGCTCAAGCAGTACGTGCCGCTGCGGATGTCCGTGGAGGAGCTGGCCCAGCGGCTCACCATGGCCGGACTGAACCACGAAGAAACCGTGGAAGTGGAGGGGGATCTGGCCATCGACCTGGAAGTAACCAGCAATCGGCCCGACTGCCTGGGCCACTTGGGCATTGCCCGCGAGGTGGCCGCGTTGTGGGAATTGCCGCTTTCGGTGCCGGAGGCCCAGCCGCCGGAAGAAGGCCCGCCGGTGGAAGAGCTGACGGCGGTGGAAGTCCAGTGCCCGGACCTGTGTCCCCTTTACACCGCCCGGGTAATCGAAGGCGTGCAGGTGGGCGAAAGCCCGGCCTGGCTGCGGCGGCGGCTGCGGACCGTGGGAATCAACACGGTCAACAACGTGGTGGACGTGACCAACTACGTGATGCTGGAGTGCGGGCAGCCGCTGCACGCGTTCGATTTGGACCGGCTTCAGGAAAGGCGGATCGTGGTACGCCGCGCCGCGGGGGGCGAGACGCTCGAAGCAATCAACCACCGCACCTACGAATTGGAACCGTGGATGTGCGTCATCGCCGACGCCCGGCGTCCGGTGGGTCTGGGCGGCGTGATGGGCGGGGCCGAAACCGAAGTCTCCGAGCAGACCACCCGTCTGTTGATCGAGGCTGCCCGATTCGACCCAGTTACCATTCGCAACACCGCCCGGCGGCTCAACCTGCACAGTGCTTCTTCCTACCGCTTCGAGCGGGGAACCGATCCCGAAGGCGTCGATTGGGCCAGCCGCCGCTGCTGCGAGCTGATTCGGGAAGTGGCCGGCGGGCGGATCGCCCGAGGGGTAATTGCCGTGGGCGGGCCTCCTCCTGCCCGGCCGAAGATTACCCTGCGGCTGAGCCAACTGCCGCGGGTGCTGGGGATCGAAGTGCCGCGGGAAGCGGTGCTGCGCATCCTGCGCGCCTTGGGCATGGACCCCCAGGAAAACAACGGCACCGTGCAAGTGGTGGCACCCAGTTGGCGGCGGGACCTGGAACGGGAAATCGACCTGGTGGAAGAGGTGGCTCGGCTTTACGGCTATGAGCATATCCCCGAGGACGCCTCCGTGCCGCTGGCTCCGGTGCGCACCTCGCCCCAGGAACAAGTCATCGAACGGGTGCAACAGGTGCTGGTGGCCGCGGGGTTCCACGAAGCGCTGACCCCCAGCGTGGTGGACCAACCCCAGTGGGAGTGGTGGCATCCGTGGAGCTCGGCCGACCCGCTCTGTACCCAAACGCCGGTGTTGGGTCGGGCCAGGCTGCTGCGGCAAACGCTGGTTCCCAGCTTGCTGGAGTGTTACGCCACGAACGAAAAGCTGGGCAACGACCAGGTGGAACTGTTCGAGGTGGCCCGGGTCTATTTGCCCCAGCCGAAGACGCTTCCCCAGGAACCGCTGCTGCTGGCCCTGCTCAGCCAGCGGGATTACGCCGCGGTGCTGGGCGTAATCGAGGCACTGGTGGAGCGAATTACCGGCCATCGGGAACTTTCCATCCGTCCGGCCGGGCAGGTGGTCTTTTCGGCCCAATCCGCCCAACTCTGGCTGGACGACGAGCTGCTGGGCTACCTGGGCCAACTGACCCCCGAGGCGGCCAAAGCTCTGGATGTGCGTCGCACGCCGGTGGTGGCCGAGCTGCGGATGGAGGTGCTGTTCCAGCAGGCTCGCCTGGTGCCCCGGTACCACCCCTTGCCCGACACGCCCGCCATGCGCTACGACGTCAACTACGTGGTTCCGGCCGACACCACCTGGGCACAGATCAAGCAGGTAGTGCAGCAAGCAGCCGGGGAGTTGTTGGAACGGCTCCAGTACCAGGAAACCTACCAGAACCGCCAACTGGCCCAGCAGAAGCGCAAGAAAGTGCTGTTTTCGCTGTGGTTCCGCGCCCCGGGCCGGACGCTTACCCACGAAGAAGCCAACCGCCTCAAGGAGCAGATCGACCAGGCGGCCGCCCAGAGGCTACAAGCGCAGTTGGGTTGATTGCCCCACCGCCCAAGGCACTACACCGCGGGCCGGAAACCGCCCGGGGGAGAGGTTCTTTTCTGCGCCCTGCCGCATTAGAATCGAATTGAGAGACAACTCCGATTGCTTTGCCTCACTCTGCCCGGCTGCGCCGCTTTCTTGGGTTTTCGATGGACACCGCCGCTCTGTTTGCCCTTCTGGACCAGGAACTGGAACAGCTCTTTCCCCGCATGGTGGCCATTCGCCGCCACTTGCACCGCCACCCCGAACCCAGCGGCCAAGAGTGGGAAACCACCCGCTACGTAGCCGAAATCCTGGCCGACGAAGGGTTGCACGTCACCCTGGGGCCTGAGCAACGGGGGCTGTGGGCCCAGTTGCCCCAGGCTCCACAGCAGGGGCTGCTCGTGCTGCGGGCGGACATGGACGCCCTCTACATCCACGACGCCAAACGCGTGGAATACGCCAGCCAGCGGCAAGGGGTGATGCACGCCTGCGGGCACGACGCCCACACGGCCATGCTGGTCGGCACCGCACTGGCTCTGACCCGGCTGGCCACGCGCGGAGTGGACATTCCCTGCCGGTGGCGGGCCGTGTTTCAGCCCGAGGAGGAAACTTCCCAAGGGGCCCAGCGAATGATCCAGGCCGGGGCTCTGGACGGAGCGGTGGCCGCGGTGGCGGCTCACATGGACCCCACGCGGCGCTGCGGCACGGTGGGCCTGCGGCCGGGGGCCATCACCGCCGCCTGCGACACGCTGGAGTTCGTCATCCGCGGCCGGGGAGGTCATGCCGCCCGACCGCACGAAGCGGCCGATCCGATTGCCGCGGCCGCCCAGCTCATCTCCACGCTGTACTTGTTCGTCCCTCGGGCTACCGACTCGCACGAAGCGGTGGTGCTGACCATCGGGCAAATCAGCGGCGGGCAGAACCCCAACGTCATTCCGGAAGAAGTCCGCCTGGGCGGCACGCTGCGGACGCTGCGGGAACAAGTGCGGGAAAACACCTTGCAGCACATCCAGAAGCTGGTGCAAGGACTGGCCCAGACTTCCAGCACCCGGATTGAGTTCCGCACCGCGGGCGGCTCGCCGGCGGTGGTCAACGATACGGCGCTGACCCGGCTAGTCCAACGGGCGGCTCAGGACGCCCTGGGAGCGGAAAACGTGGAGCTAATCCCCCGGCCCAGCATGGGCTCGGAGGACTTTGCTTTCTTTGTTCAGCGGGTGCCGGGCGTGTTGTTTCGAGTGGGAAGTCGGCAAGCCGGCAGGCCCATTACGCACCTGCACTCGGCCGAATTCGACATCGACGAACAAGCACTGCTGCACGGGGCGCGGGTGCTGGCCCGTACCGCGGTGCTGGTAGCCGAAAATCCTCCCCGGCCAAGCAGCGAACCGGACCAGAAACAATCCAGGAGCCCGTGATGTCCAGCACCTTGCCCACTTCGCCCTCGCACGCTCCGCCCCCGGGAGCCGACCCTGCCGTAAGCGACCCTGCTCCCCGGGCCGATAAGCTCCTGTTCCGTTCCAATCCGGACCCGACCCTGGGCGTGGAGCTGGAGTTGGGCCTGGTGGATGAGCAGACGATGGCTCTCTCCAGCAGCATCCAGCCCATTCTGGAACAAGTGCCGCCGGAACTGAAACAGGCGATCAAGCCTGAGCTGATGCAATGCGTGGTGGAAATCAACACCGGGGTGTGCCGCACTGTGGGCGAGGTGGAACGGGACCTGCGGGAAAAGCTCCAGGTGGTGCAGGAACTGGCCCGGCGCTCGGGCGTGCGGTTGTGGTGGGGAGCCACCCATCCGTTCAGCTCCTGGCACGATCAGAAGATTACCCAAAACCAGCGCTACGCCATGCTGGTGGAGCTTCTGCAGGAGATGGCCCGGCGGCTGGTCACGTTCGGGCTGCACGTGCACGTGGGCGTGGACTCGGGCGACAAAGCCGTGATGATCTGCGACCGGATCATGCAACACCTGCCCACGCTGTTGGCCCTTTCCTGTAGCAGCCCTTTCTGGGAAGGCCGGGTTACGGGGCTGGGTTCCATGCGGTCTAAAATCATGGAAGGCTTGCCCACGGCCGGACTGCCCACCCTGATGCGCAACTGGAGCGAATACGTCTGGCTGGTCAATCACCTGGTGGAAACCGGGTTCATCAACACGATACGGGAAATCTGGTGGGACGTCCGGCCGCACCACAACTTCGGCACCGTCGAGGTGCGGGTGTGCGATATGCCGGGCAATCTGGAAGACACGCTGGCCCTGACCGCCCTCATCCAGTGCCTGGTCAAAGCCCTCAGCGACGTCATCGACCGCGGCGCGTACCAGCACGATTGCCACCCCATGATGGTGCGGCAGAACAAATGGCGGGCAGCCCGATTCGGCGTCCGGGCCCACCTGGTCGATTCCTACACCTACGAGGTGCGCAGTTGCCAGGAAGCGGTCCATCGTCTGGTGGAGCTGCTCCGCCCCACGGCTCGCCAACTGGACTGCCTGCCGTACCTGGAACGGGTGCTCCGCCTGGCCCAGGGGCCGGATTGGGCCACGCGCCAACTGCGCCTGCTGGAACAGACCGGCTCTCCCCAGGAGGTCGTCCGCCGCCTGACCGAACAGGCGCAGGTGTAACGCCCGGCCGCTACGTGAATCGGCCCCCAGGACGTTCCGTGGAAAACGCTCGGCCGCTTGCTGGAAAAACTGCTTGCCGGAGCCTACTTCACTACGCTGCCCGGGGGGCAGGGGCTCTCGGGGCGCAGGAGCACGGGTTGCCCAGCCGAGTCAGCGGCCAGCAGCATCCCTTGGCTTTCCTCACCGCGGATGAGGGCCTCTTCCAGATTCACCAGCACCACGATCTGCGTGCCAATCAGTTGCTGAGGATCGTAGTGTTCGCGGATTCCGGCCACGATCTGCCGCTGCCCCAGTTCGCCCACATCGACCAACAGCACCAGCAGGCGATCGGCGTTGGGATGGGGGCGGGCATCGACCACCTGAGCCACACGCAAGTCCAGACGGGCAAAATCCTCGTAGCGGATCACGGCTTTCGCTGCAGACACTCCCAGTTGCTCCTTCCTAATCCGTGGGTTCGGGCGGGGCCACAACCTTGTGGCACGGTTCCAAGCACTTGTGGGGAATACTCCCCAAGCAGGCAAGCGATGGATGTGTCCCTAGTCTGATTGCCGCCGACCAAACTGCAACGGTTTGCCGCGCGGATTTTCGACGATTTTCGCCACCGGTCGGCCAATGGTAACGGATACGCCGTCTTTGGCGCCGCAGGGGGGCAAGTCGGGCTAGGGCACAGAACGTACTACGACCGCCCCGTTGCAGTCCGTTCGAGCGGAAAGACAGGATGCCACGCCCTCTCCACCCCGCTGCCGTGGCTCGCGGGGCTTGCCGGCCGGCTTGTCCCCAGCGGGCCTACACCGCCGCCGGACGCGACGAATAGACCTGTTGTTCGCGCTGATAGAGAGCCAACTCGGTTTCGAAACGCTCGCGGGAGATGGTCCACACGGGCTGCTCTTCCGGGAAAGCCTTGCAGTGGCTGGCCAGCAACTGATACATGAACTTGAACAAGTTGCGGGGCGTGCGGAGCGAAGCGAACGCATCCACCACCCGCTGCGGGTTGATGTCCCCATCCAGCAGATCCATCACGTTGGGTTCGTATCCCGGCTCCGCACAGGCCCGCAAACGGTCGCGGGCCACATCCAGCAGCGACTCGCCGGTCCACTCCAGGGAACGGATCAGGTTGTGTTTGTCCAGCCGGGCACGCTGGTGGAATTGGGCCGATTCGCGCTCGATAAAGTAAGTCAACTCCACCGGCAGCAGCAGCTTGAACCCCACGCCGGGATGGGAAAGCAGCTTGTTGTCCAGCAGCGGCCAGACCAGCTCCTTCATGCGTTCCGGAGCGCCGTTAATCAGGTGCGGTTCGTCCACCCGATCCACCAGCACGATCACCGACGTGTAGCCCAGGGCACGTAGCACTCCTTGGAGCTTGACCAACAGCTCGTAGCGGTCGTCGGTACGGTCTTGGGTGGGCAAGGGCTGGCCGGCCAGATCGTCGCCGGAAAGCTGCTGGAGCATCCGCCACAGCGAGCCGGTTTCGTGATTTAGCACGCGGACCTGGCCAGCAATGCCCCAGGCACGTTTCCAACGGTTCCAGCAGCGCAGTAGCCAAGGCGTCCAACTGGCTGCCACCGGGGCGTAGGTCCAAGGCCACAGCAGCCCGGCCACTCCCCAGTATTTGACGGCCAGAGCCGGAAACAACACGGTGCCCGCGGCGCCCAGGGTCGGGGCCAGGAAGCGCCCCCAGGTGGGAAACCCCAGCCGCCGGGCAAGCTGGCTCCAGCGTACGTGCCGCGGCTGGCCGAACGACTGGTCGTAGCAAAGCGCAAGCAGCAACAAATCGCGCTTTTGCTGGCGGGACAGGGCGGCCGGTTCCAGCGGTTCGTCCGCTTCAGCTTGGGGGCCTTCGCCCAGGAGCCGGTCCACCAGCTCGGTGGTGGCCAGCGAAAGGATGGCATCCAGGTGGTCCCAAAGCCGCCACCGGGAAAGCAATTTGGCCGGCTCGCGCCAGCGCCCGGGCAGCGCGTTGCGGAACTGGTCCAAAAAGCGGTTGAAGTCGGTGTACTGGATGACCCACACGCGATGGTGTGGGTGTTTCTGGTTGTGCAACCGGAGATGAGCGGCGATTTGCAACCGCAGGGCGGTCTTACCGGCTCCCTTTTCGCCGAAGACGATTGCCGTGCCCGGTTCGGCCGGGTCCCCGTAAATCTTGTCCCAAGCCGGATGAAAAGTGCTGTTGATGCAGTGTTGCTTGAAGACCGGATCGCGGACCGCGTCTTCTTCGGTAAACGGGTTGCACCGCAGGTGGTGGTGCTGGAGAAACTGCTGGAGTTTCATGGGAGCTTCCGCGCTGAAGGACCGATCCGCTGCGGCTGCCTGGTGCGGCTAGCGGATCGACTGAATCATCTGCCGAAATGCTTTTTCGTGCCGATTTACAGTGGCCACGGGGCCGTAGAACTTGACGAAGAAGTTGGCTTCCGGGGTCTGGATGATGGCCCCCAACATACGATAGCCCCGGCGCGGCACCGCGGGAGCAAACGGTCCGCGCCGATCCAAGTAGGTGCCGGACAAATCGACCAGATGAACCGTATAACCGTTAATTTTCTTCTTTTCCACTTTGGCCCGCACAGGCCCTCCGTCCGGACTCCGGAATTGCCCCTGCCAGCGAGCAATGTTGGCTTCAATCGACCCTCCAGCGGCCATCACCGTCACGCGGCCGTCCACAGGGTCCCCTTCGGCCTTGGGGGCGGCGAACTCGTAAGCGATGATCCGCACCCGCGGCTGCACCTGTTTCCACTGGGCCGGAGCGGTCATCCGCAACTTGCCCAAGCGGAGCTCGACCCCTTGGTCCGCTTGCAGCCGGGCGGTCTGGACGGCCAACCCCAGAGAGACGGCAAACAACACGGGCATGGCAAATCGCATGGTGTCTTACCTCCCAGTGGACAGAGAACCGATAGGATGCTCTCTTTGCGCCTTCTGCCCCAGTTTAGCACGCCCGAGCAAACGCACAACAAAGCCGGCTCGGGTCGGCGCCGCGTTGTCCGGCCGAGTGTGTCGCAGGCCAAGCTCGCCCAGCGCGGACCCATCAGGCTTCGCTGGCGGCCAGTTCGCCCGGGGCACGGCGGCGCTGGATGGCCGCCCCGATAAAATCGCGGAACAGGGGATGGGCCGCCGTCGGCTTGCTCTTGAACTCCGGATGGAACTGCACGGCCACAAACCAGGGATGCTTGGCCAGCTCCACAATCTCGACCAGCCGCCCGTCCGGGCTGGTGCCGCTTATCACCAGCCCGTGCTCGGCCAACTGCTGCCGGTAGGCGTTGTTGAACTCGTAGCGATGCCGGTGGCGTTCGTGAATCAGCGCCTGGCCGTAGGCTTCCCAGGCCCGCGTCCCCGGCTGAAGCACGCACGGCTGCGCCCCTAGCCGCATGGTGCCGCCTTTGTCCGTTATCTGTTTCTGTTCATCCAGCAGGCAGATGACCGGGTGGGGCGTGTCCTTGTCGAACTCGGTGGAATGGGCCCCGGCCAGTCCGGCCACGTGCCGGGCGAACTCAATCACCGCGCACTGCATCCCCAGGCAGATGCCCAGGAAAGGGATTTCCCGTTCGCGGGCAAACCGGATTGCCTGCACTTTGCCCTCGATCCCTCGTTCGCCGAAGCCGCCGGGCACCAGTACCCCGTCGAACCCGGCCAGCAATCGCTCGGCCCCCTGGTGCTCCACTTGCTCGCTCTGGATGCGCTGCACGCGCACCTGGGCCCGATGGGCGATTCCGGCATGATCCAGCGCCTCGTAAATCGACTTGTAGGCGTCGCGGTGCTCGGCGTACTTACCCACGACGGCCACGCTGATTTCGTGTTCGGGGTTGCGAAGCACGTGCAGCAGCTCTTTCCAATCGTCCAGTTGCAGCGGGCCGACTCCCTCCAGGCGGAGCTTGCGGATAATCAGCTCGTCCAGGCGGTTGTTCATCAGGCTCAGCGGGACCTCGTAGATGGAAAAGTCCTTGTCCCGTTCTTCGATTACCGCCTCGACCGGCACGTTGCAAAACAGGGCGATCTTCTGACGTTCGGCCAGCGGTAGTTCCCGGTCGGTGCGGCAGATGAGCACGTCGGGCTGAATCCCGATCTGCCGCAACTGGCCCACGGAGTGTTGCGTGGGCTTGGTTTTCAGCTCCCCGGCCGCTTTCAGATAGGGAACCAGAGTCAGGTGAATGTACAGGCAGTTCTCCTTGCCCAGGTCCAGGGCCAGTTGCCGGATGGCTTCCAGAAAAGGGAGGCTTTCGATGTCCCCGACCGTGCCGCCAATCTCGGTAATTACCACGTCCACATCGTCGGCGGCCAGCTTGCGAATGACGCTTTTGATCTCGTCGGTCACGTGGGGAATCACCTGCACCGTCTTGCCCAGGAACTCGCCGCGGCGTTCCTTGTTGATGACCGCCTGGTAAATCTGGCCGGTGGTGTAGTTGCTATCCCGGGTCAGCGGCGAGTTGGTGAACCGTTCGTAATGGCCCAGGTCCAGGTCCGTCTCGCTGCCGTCGTCCAGCACATACACTTCGCCGTGCTGGTAAGGGCTCATCGTGCCGGGATCGACGTTGATGTACGGGTCCAGCTTCTGCATCCGCACGCATAGGCCGCGGCGTTCCAGCAACATGCCAATCGAAGCGCTGGTGAGCCCCTTGCCCAAGGAACTGACCACCCCTCCGGTGACGAAGATGAACTTGGTCATGGCACCCCTCGGCGGCAAACAAAATCGGCCCGGAACCCCTCGTGTTCCGGGCGCGGCGTTGGGCTTGTTCCTCCGGCCCCAACATACCACGCCTCGCAGAAAGCGACAATTGCCCCGAACCTCCAGCGGCTACGGTTTTCCTCTCCCGCGGCTGCCGGGGCACGATGGCCCGTTCCGCCAGCGCACGACGGCACGGAACCTCCGCCTCTTTAAAAACCCCAGCGACATCAAGCCCGGCTTTCGGCTGGACCCCCGAGGGCCGAAGCGATACAATCGGCCAAATGGATCAACCGGCGCCGATGCTTTCCCCGGCGCCGTTGGCTCGTCAGGTTGGTGGTTTGGGTGCATGAACAGCCATTTCTCCAAGGAGGAATGAAACATGCGGCGCGCGATCTGTTTGGTGGCTTTCGTCCTGGCGCTGTTCGGGAGCCAAAGCGCTTGGGCCCAGTTGACCGGAGAGTATTTCGAGCTGCGCACCTGCGACATCTACACCGGTCCCTGTTTTGCCAATGCCGAAGTGGGGCTGACCGGCAAAGACGCCCTGATGGCCTGGAACATCGAAAAGGGGAGCTTCCAGGGCGTGGACCTGGCCGGACTGAAGGTCATCGCCGTGATTTCGGCTTCGGACACGCTGGGCTACGGCGGCGGCGTGGTCGTCAACCCTGAACCAATCCGCTCGGTCATCCTAGTGGACGCCGACGCCACCCCCAGCCAGCAGCAGGCGTTGGTGGCTCTGGTTCGGGCCAAAGCCGGCCGCGTGCTGGGCCAGGTGGTTCGGGTAGAACGAGTGCCCATTGAGATGAAGCTCGACCATGTGGACATGGTGGCCCACCTGAAGGCCGGCCGGGCCGTTCATGCGGTGACCCGCAAGCTCTGCGACGCGGATCACGTATGCACCAACGAAGTGATTTTCTACCCGCCGCTTGCTCCGGTCGAAAACGCCGCTCCGGCCGTAGTGGTTGCCGGCGGTTATCGCGGCCGCGGACTGGGCGTGCAGTGGGAACTCAACGGCAGCCGCAGCGCGTTTCTAGCCACGTTCCATTACGAGTAACGCTTCCCTTGGGGACCGAAAACCGAACGGAAAAACTTCGCCGTGTTCTCCCTGGAGAGAACGCGGCGTTTTTGTTTGCCCTTGCCGCCAGGGCAAAATAGAATCGCAACGTGCCGGGCGTGCCGTGCGCCGGATTTCGCCTCCTGCCGGTTCTTGCCTTCCTTGTCGAGGAGTCCCGCCGATGAAACGCATCTGGTCGTTGTTGCTGGTCGCCGTAGTTTGGTTGCTGCCGCAGCAGGGAACCCATGCCCAGCAATCCCGCCAGGACGCTCCGCGGATGCTGTTCGTAACCCAAAGTGCCGGTTTCCGGCACCGGGCAGTAACGCGTCGCGGTGGTCAACTGGCCCCGGCCGAACAGGTGATGAAGCAACTGGCCGTCTCCAGCAACTTGTTCCGCGTGGACTGCACCCAAGACGTCCAGCGCGACTTCACCAAGGAAAACCTGGCCAACTACCGCCTGGTGATGTTCTACACCACGGGCAAACTGCCCATCCCTAAAGAGACGCTCGACTGGTTCCTGAACGTCTGGCTCAAGAAGCAAGGGAACGGGTTTCTGGGCGTGCACTCGGCCACCGATACGTTCAAGGACTACCAACCCTTCTGGGACATGATTGGAGGCACGTTCAACGGGCATCCGTGGAACGCGCGTTCGCGGGTTACGATTACCGTGCACGAGCCGGACCATCCGATATGCCGTCCCTGGGGACGGGAGTTCGAAATCACCGACGAAATCTACCGCTTCCGCAACTGGCAGCCGGAAAAAGTGCGCGTGCTGATGAGCCTGAACATGGCCAAAACCTCGCTCAAGGCTCCCTACCACGTGCCGGTCGCCTGGGTCAAACAGTACGGCAAGGGACGCGTGGCCTACATCAGCCTGGGCCACCGGATCGACGTGTGGCATAACCCCAAGTACCAGCAGTCGCTGCTGGGCGCCGTACGCTGGCTGCTGAAGCTGGAAGACGCCCCGGCTGAGCCGAACCCGGAACTTTCGGCAGCCGAAGAAGAAAAAGCCAAGGCCGCCTACGAACAGGCCAAGCGGAAAAAATAACCCCGGCCCGGCTCGCCCTGCCGGGGCAGCGAGCCACGGCGCCGGCAAGCGGCGTTCGCCCCCGGCTGAGGGATTGCTTTCTCTTGCACCATCCCCGGCCGGGACGGACAATTTCCCCAGCCGAATCATGCCGCCTGTTGCCGCTTGATCACGGAGGATGCCCGTGGCCCGCCCGACGCATCAGGAACAGATGGCCCAGGCCGAGGAGCTGCTGGGCGACCGGCTGGCTCGGGCCGGGTTTGCCAAGGGGCTTTACTTCGGCCACTACCTGGCCGATCGGTTCGTTCCCTATCCCGATCCGGGGGCCGATCCCCAGGTGAACCAACTGGTCGAACAGCTCCATCGCTTCTGCCTGGAGCAGATCGACCCGGTCCAGATCGACCGCCAGGCGGATATTCCGGCGGAAGTAATCCGCGGCCTGGGGCGCCTGGGCGTGCTGGGCGCCTGTATGCCGCGCGACTGCGGCGGGCTGGAGCTTTCCCAAACCGGCTACTGCCGGCTGCTGGAAACCCTGGGCGGATGGTGTTCCAGCACGGCGCTTTTCGTCAACGCGCATCATTCAATCGGCCCTCGGGCCATCGTGCTCTTCGGCACCCCGGAGCAAAAACGCCGCTGGCTCCCGTCGCTTGCCCGCGGCGAGACGATTAGCGCCTTTGCCCTCACCGAGCCGGAAGCCGGCTCCGACGCGGCCAACGTGCAAACCACCGCCACGCCCAGCGAAGACGGCCGCGGCTATGTGCTCAACGGGCAGAAGCGCTACATCACCAACGGGGCCATTGCGGGCGTGCTTACCGTGATGGCCCGCACCCCCGACCCCCGGGACCCTCGCGGCAAAGTGACCGCGTTTCTGGTCACGCCCGAGATGCCCGGCTTTGAAGTTACCGAAGCCCGCATGCCCAAGTGCGGCGTCCGCGGCACGGTCACTTCGCGGCTGGCGTTTCGCAACATGTTCGTGCCGCGGGAAAACGTGCTGGGCCCCCTGGGCCGCGGACTGAAAATCGCCCTGACCGTGCTGGACTTCGGGCGGGTGACGTTCGGGGCCACCTGCACCGGGGCGGCTCGCTTCTGCGTGGAACACGTGCTCCGCCACGCCGCCACGCGGCGGCAATTCGGCCGCACGCTGGGCGAGTTCGAGCTGGTGAAGGAAAAACTGGCCTGGATGGCCGCCCATCTCTACGCGATGGAAGCCACCACGTACCAGACCGCCGCTCTGATTGACTCGGGCAGCGACGACTACATGATCGAAACGGCCATGCTCAAAGTGTTCGCCACCGAGGCGCTGTGGCGGATCATCAACGACACGATCCAGCTCTACGGCGGAGCGGCCTACTTTTCCCACCTGCCCTTTGAACGCATGATGCGCGACGCCCGCATCAACTCCATCGGCGAAGGGGCCAACGACGTGCTGCGCGTCTTTGTGGCCCTGGCCGGAATGCGCGACGTAGGGCTGGAACTGGAAGGAGTGCTGCGGGGCCTGCGCCACCCAATCGGCAGCTTGCCGTTTCTGGCCGCCTTTGCCGGGCGGCAGCTTCAACTGCGGCTGCTTGCTCCCGAAGTGCCCGTGCGAAGCACGCTGCTAGAAGGCCACGCTCGCGACCTGGGCCGGGCCATCCGCCGCCTGGCCCTGGAAGTGCAATGGTTGCTGCGCACCTATCAGGAGGAAGTGCTCGAGCGCCAATACCACCTGGCCCGCGTGGCCGACGCGGCCACGTGGATTTACGCCTCGGCCTGCGTGCTGCGTCGGCTGGATTGGCAACTGGCCCAATCGGACCCTCTGGCCGAGGAAGCCGCCCGCCGCGACGTGGAAGCCGGCCGGTACTTCTTGCGCCTGGCCGGACACGCCGTCGCCGCCCGATTGGACCAGATTCACCGCAACCTGGACCAGCACGCCACCCAGGTGGCCGACCAGTGGCTGCGTCACCCGCCCGGGCCGCGCTGGCCGCTGCGAGACACTTCGTCCGACGCGAGCCGGTAGCGGCGGTGCGAAAGCACCGGCGAGTCTTGCGTCTTGTGTCTTGGGTCTTGAGTAAGGTGCTTCCGCACCGGGCAGGGAAACGGCTTGCGGATTGTGCCTCGCGCCTTGCGCCTGGAGCTTCCGCTCTGTTGCAAGAACACACGCTGTTTTTTGCACTCAACGAACCAAGAACGTTTTCGGACGATTGGCACGGCGGCTATCTGGACACAGAAACGCAACGCCCCAGCAAGTCGAGGTCAGCCTTCGGGAAGGGTAATAAGCTGACCGTCTTTCCGGTTGCCCAAACGGCGATGGAGCTGAGGGTCAATCTCGTAGGAGACGGGTTGCACGTGTCCGTCGCAGAAGACGAAATGGCACGCGCCGGGATGGGCGCTGCCGAAAAGGCGCTCGCCCAACTGCCAGCCGTCCTGGCGTGGCGGATTTTTGGTCCAGCGGTTCAGGTCCAGGTCCACCCCGGCATAAGGGCTTTGATCGTATCCGGGATCGGTGTTCAGGTGGTAGCGGTCGCTGGAGACGTACTTTTCGCCGATCAGGTAGGTGTAGGTGGCCCCGTCACGCACTCGGGCCATCGAAACCCGGCTCCGCAAGTAGCTGACACCAGTGACTCGGGACACATCGGGCCAAGGGAAGTTGGGATCATCTCCCAGGGCCAGCGTTGGGGGACCGGGACCTCCGGCAGGAATGAAATCTCCTTCGTTAATGGCATAGTCTGTGCGAGGCACCAGCGGAACCGGAAGTGCATTGTAGGGATGGGTAGCCGGATGAGCCGGGAGCAGCCCTTGGGTTCCGCGGGTGGGACAATGGAGCACAGGCAGAGGGGCTTGCAGTAACCGGGCCAGCTCCTGCCGTCGCTGGGCCGGCGGGCGCCCCCGCCCCAAGTCGGCCAGATCATTCCGGTCCAAATAACGCAGCAGATGGTAGATCCACCCGCCGGGCTGACGTGGCCCATAACCCCGATCCGGCTCGCCCACCCAGCGGAAACCCCAGCCATTGCTGGGAAAATAACCGTGCTGTGATTCGAAGGCCAAAGTGGCCGTGCCGAGCTGCCGCAGGTTGTTCTGGCACACCGCCCGCCTTCCGGCTTCCCGGGCCGACATCACCGCCGGAATCAACAGACCCATCAACATGCTAATCAGTCCGATGACCACTAGTAATTCGACCAGGCTGAATCCGCGTGCAGGTTTCATCGGGTCACCTCCTGCGGAATCTCTTGTGGATTCGTGTGCAGGGGTTGCCAGGAGCGGAAACGCCACAGCGTCCGAACAGCCTGCCAGCCGTGACGCCAGGATAGCTTTTTCCCCTCGGTCGCCCGGCGGGGACGGTAAGAAATGGGCACCTCCAGAATCTCCACCCCCAGGCGGCATAGCTTGGCCGTTACTTCCGGGCAGAAATCGAATCCCTCGCACTCCAGATGTAGCGAGCGCATCAGTTGCGTGGACATCGCCTTGTAGCAGGTGGCCTCGTCGGTCAGCCGCACCCCGTACCACTGCCACACCAGCCAGTTGAGCAACCGCACCCCCAGTCCCAACATGCCCTTGCGAGCATACAAACCCCGGTCGGCAAGAAACCGCGAACCGTAAACCGCCTGGGCTTTTCCTTGCCGCAGCGGCTCGATCAGGCGGGGATATTCCTGCGGGTCGTACTCTAGGTCGGCGTCCTGGACGATAACAAACCGGCCGCGGGCGTGCCGCAAAGCGGTGTGCACGGCGGCCCCTTTGCCACGATTGCGCCGGTGGCGGTAAAACTCAATGACCCCCTGGCTCTGAAGCTCCTGGAGCACTTCCGGCGTTCCGTCCTGCGAGCCGTCGTCCACCACCACAATCTGTTTTTCGTAAGGCGCTGCCCGCACCCGGCGGATACATTCCCCCACGGTGGCCGCTTCGTTAAACACCGGCACCAAGACCGACAGCAGCACCTGCGGCGAGCCGCCGGCTCTGTTGAGTTTCAACGCCGGATCAGGAACCGCCATGGCTGGCATCCCGGTTTGAGGCAGTAGCTTCGGGCTCTTGCCCCGTGTCCCGCACGCGGCGTCCAGGCATGTCCCGTTCCACAGAATGCCGCCGCAGGGCAAAAGCCTGCCGGGGAGAAACCCGGTCGATCCAGAAGGAATACCCCGCCCGATTCATCGGCTGCAGATACCTCGGCCAGACAAAGCTTGTTCGCCCCGGATCGTCCCCCCCACCAAGCGACCGCTAGGGAGAAGCTGGTGGCCGTGGGGCATCCCGTCCGGCTACGTCTTCCGGTCGAATGTGAAACACGTAAAGGGAGTAGCCGATTCGCTCCACCGGCCGAAGGCGGCGCAACGGGGCGAAATACTCCCTGGGCAGCGGCACGAACCGGCCTTGAGGGTCGCGGACAAAATGCGTCAGC
>WFOE01000266.1 GCA_015488215.1 Planctomycetales bacterium | reverse complement strand
ACGTTTCGCGGCACCTGGAGCGAATCGCCCATTTCGCGCAGTTGGTGCAACACACGGTCGTCCAGGTAAACGCGGTACTCAGCCGCCGTGGGCAGCATCTGGCGATAGTGTTCCCAGTCCGGATCGGCTTCCTGCCGCAACCGGACCTTGGCTTCGGGAAACTGCTGCAAGGTTTCCTCGGCGGCGGCTTGGGCCTGGGCTGCGTCGGCACAGTACCAGCAATGGACCCGTCGCCCCTGGCCCGTCACCGTGCCGGCAAACCGGGCCGAAGCGGCGTGGGCCAGGCGCTGGATCAACGTGTCCTCCAGGTCCCGGTGCCGCTCCAGCTCCTCGCCGGAAGGGAAGCCGTGCTGGTCCACGTGGTCCAGTTCGATTTCTGCCAGCAGGCATTCGGGATAGTCGCTCAGAGCAATCCCGTCCCGAGCACCCAGGTCCATTACCACCGTCGCGGGCGGTCCGGACTCGAACCGCAGGAAGCAGATCCACCGCTCGGAATCGCTCATCGGAAATCCTTGTCTGGTCGGAGAGCTGCCCCGTTTGGCTCATTCTATCGGCCAAGCCACGCGGCTCCCAGGCGATTTGCATCCCGGCGGAAGACAATTTGCTCGCAAAGCCCACCTGCCCGCGGCTTCCGGCAGCCGCTACAATGCGGGCGATTGGTCGCCGGAACAAGGAGCGATTTGGGAACTCTCCAGTGCAAGGGATGCCCCGCCGATGCTCGATCGCAAGTTCGTGCTGGAAAACCTGGAAGCGGTACGAGAGAACTGCCGCCGCCGCAACGTGCAGGTGGACCTGGACCGGTTTGTCCAGTTGGAACAAAAGCGGCGCGAACTAGACCGCCAGCTCCAACAGCTCAATCGCCAGGCCAACGATGTCTCCCGCTCTATCGGCAAAGCGCCGCCGGAAAAACGCGAAGAACTCAAGGAACAAGGCCGCCGCCTGCGCCAGCAACGCGACCAGGTGCAGGAGCAATTGCAACAGGTGCAGCAGGAAGCCCTGGCCCTGCTGGCCCAGGTGCCCAACATGACCCATCCCGATGCCCCCGTGGGCCAGGACGCTTCGGCCAACCGGGTAGTGGGTCATGGCAAAACGCCGGTGCCGCAGTTCGATTTCCCGGTGCGGGACCACGTGGAGTTGGGCCAGTTGCTCGACCTGTTCGACCTGGAAGGCGGAGCGCGCGTGGCCGGCCACGGTTTCTACTACCTGAAAAACGAAGCCGTGCTGCTGGAGCTGGCCTTGCAACGCTTTGTGCTGGACAAGCTGATTGCCGAGGGCTTCGTCCCGATGACAACGCCCGACCTGGCCCGAAACGAAATCCTGCAAGGCATCGGCTTCATTCCCCGGGGGCCGGAGACGCAAATCTACAGCATCGAAAACACCGACCTGAGCCTGGTGGCCACGGCCGAGATTACCCTGGGCGGGCTGATGGCCGGCCAGGTGCTTGGGGAGGAGCAGTTGCCGCTCAAGCTCTGCGGCATCAGCCATTGCTTCCGCACCGAAGCCGGCGCGCACGGCCGGGCCACGCGCGGGCTGTTTCGCGTCCATCAGTTCACCAAGGTGGAAATGTTCGCCTTCACCACCCCCGAACAGAGCGACGCGATGCTGGAATACTTCCGCCAGTTGGAATGTTGGATTTTCGACCAACTGGAAGTGCCCTACCAGGTGATCGACACGGCCACCGGCGACCTGGGCGGGCCGGCCTACCGCAAGTACGACCTGGAAGCCTGGATGCCCGGCCGCGGCGACCAGGGCGAGTACGCCGAGATCACTTCCACCAGCAACTGCACCGACTACCAGGCCCGGCGGCTCAACATCCGTTACAAGAAAAAGGGAGAAAAAGGCACCCATCTGGTTCACACCCTCAACGGCACCGCGGTAGCTGTGACCCGGGCGCTGATTGCCATTCTGGAAAACAACCAACGGGCTGACGGCTCCGTGGTGATTCCCCAGGTGCTGCGTCCCTGGGTGGGCAAGGAAGTGTTGCAGCCCCGGCAGTAACCCCCGCCGCGCTGGAGTTTCCCCTTGCCCGAAGCGGTCCCGTTTCGGACCTGCCGCCCAAGGTCGTACCACGTTCCGCTTCCGGGTGCGGTCATGGCTTTTTCCGAATCTGGTGCTCCCACTGGGCAAAGCTTCCCCCCCGGCGAGGACAACCCGGCGGACTGGGCTCCCACGGCCCACTGGGACACGCTGCGCCGCCGCAGCGAGCTGCTGCGCCGGTTGCGAGAGTTTTTCTACGCCCGTGGCTTTGTCGAAGTGGAAACGCCCGCACTGGCACGGGAAGTAATCGTCGAAGCCCACCTGGACCCGGTGCCGGTGGTGCTCGGCACCAATCCGGCCCGGCCCGAACTGGGCCTGCGTTACTTTCTCCAGTGCTCTCCCGAGCTGGGCATGAAGCGGCTGCTGGCTGCCGGAGCCAAGGCCATTTTTCAGCTTGCCCGAGCCTACCGGGCCGGCGAACAGGGCAAGTGGCACAACGTCGAGTTCACCATGCTGGAGTGGTACCGCTGCGGCGACACTCGGGCCGAAGCCCTGGGGCGTCTTTCCGACCTGGCCTGCTGGGTGCTGAAAACCCCTCCGGCCGAGGTGCTCTCCTACCGCCAACTGTTCCGGCGCCACGTGGGTTTGGACCCCTGGTCGGCCACCGCCGACGAACTGGCCCGACAGGCTCGCCGGCTGGGGCTTCCCGTCACGCCGGAGTGGGAACGGGCCGACCGCGACGCGCTGCTGCAGTGGCTTTTTGCCGAGCAGGTGGAACCCCAGTTGGGACACCACCGGCCGGCCATCGTGTTTGGCTTTCCGCCCTCTCAGGCGGCATTGGCCCAGGTGAGCGGTGAGCCGCCCGAGGCCGAGCGGTTCGAGCTGTTCGTCCGCGGCGTGGAGCTGGCCAACGGCTACCACGAGCTGACCGACGCCGAGGAGCTGCTCCGCCGGATGCACCAGGCCAACCAGCAGCGTCGCCGGCTGGGCAAGCCGGAACTGCCCATCCCTCACCGGCTGCTTGAAGCCCACCGGGCGGGACTTCCCGACTGCTGGGGCGTGGCCCTGGGCGTGGACCGCCTGGTGGCCGTGGCCTTGGGGGCTGCGGGACTGGAGCAGGTGATGGCGTTTCCCACTCCCAGGGCGTAGATTGGAACCAGTCCCCCCCTGCTGCGGCTTGGGGGCGGTGTAGCTCTTGCCGAAGGAGACGCGGATGGCCCGCGGCGCTACGCCCCCGGAAAACGCTCCGGCCGGTCCCGACACGCAATCCCGAGTGCCGCTGCTTGAGGTGCGCAGGCTCCGGGTTCATTTTCCCGGCCCGCGACGCTGGGGGCTTTGGGGGCCGCGACGCCTGGTGCGTGCCGTGGAAGATGTCAGCTTTGCCATCTACCCGGGCGAAACCCTCGGCCTGGTGGGCGAAAGTGGCTGCGGCAAATCCACTACGGCCCGGGCCATTCTGGGGCTGGTGCCACGCACTGCCGGAGAGATTCTGCTGGACGGCAAGCCGGTGGAACCCACTCGTGCCGGGGCCGGACACCCTTTGCGCCGCAGCGTGCAGATGGTGTTTCAGGACCCTTACGCTTCGCTCAATCCCCGGATGACCGTCCAGCGGATTGTCACCGAACCGATGGAAGTGCTCGGGCACGAGCCGGACCGCCGCCGTCGTGCGTTGCTGGCCGTGAAGCTGTTGCAGATGGTGGGCCTGGACCCCCGGTACCTGAACCGCTACCCGCACGAGTTTTCCGGCGGACAGCGGCAGCGGATTGGCATTGCCCGGGCCCTGGCCGCCCGGCCGAGGCTGCTGCTGTGCGACGAGCCGGTTTCGGCCCTCGACGTGTCGATTCAGGCCCAGGTGGTCAATCTGCTTCAGGACTTGCAGCAGCGGTTGGGGCTGGCGCTGCTGTTCATTGCACACGACCTGGCCGTGGTGCGGCACATTTCACACCGCGTGGGCGTGATGTACCTGGGCCGTCTGGTCGAGCTGGCCCCGGCTAGGCAGCTTTATCGTGCTCCGCGGCACCCTTATACCCAGGCGTTGCTTTCGTCGGTGCCGGTGCCGGACCCGGCCGTGCAACGCTCGCGGCAGTCGAAACGTTTGAGCGGAGAAGTCCCCTCGCCGGAAAAACAATACCGCGGCTGCGCTTTTGCCGACCGCTGCCCGCTGATCGAGCCGCGTTGCCGCCGGGAAGTGCCGCCGCTAGTGGGCAAGGAGCACCAGGTGGCCTGCTTTGTAGCCCAGGACGCCCGGCAGGAGGAACCGGCCGCTTAGCGGCTTCCCTCCCCGGCGTCGAGCAATCGCCGGTAGGCTTCCACGGCCATCTGGTCGCAGCGTTCGTTTTCCACGTGCCCGCTATGCCCCCGCACCGGAGTGTAGTGGAGGCGGTGAATCTGCAACAACTGGTCCAGCCGCCGCCAGAGGTCTTCGTTCTTGATCGGCTTGTAACCCGAGGCGGTCCGGCGGCGCCACCCGGCTGCCTTCCACCGGGGCAGCCACTCGGTCAGTCCCTGGCCCACGTAGGAACTGTCGGTCACCAGCTCCACTTCCGAAGGGCGCTGGAGGGCTTCCAGCCCGCGGATGACGGCAGTCAGCTCCATGCGGTTGTTCGTGGTATGGGGTTCGGCTCCGCTGCGGACCAATTCCCGCCCCGAGGCCGGATGCCGCAGAATGAAGGCCCAACCACCCGGGCCGGGATTGCCCGAGCAGGCCCCGTCGGTAAAGAGCACCACGCGGGGAAGCCGTTCCGGCGAAGCGTTACCGGTGGCCGGCTGCGGCGAAGGGGAAGCATCCGTAGGCATGAAATACAACGTCCGGCTAAGTACCCAATCAATAACCCTTTGAACAGATCAGCAGGCGGCACTGCTCGGTGCTTCGGCGAGCCCCGGACGAAAGCGGTCTTGGGTCTTGGGTTGCCAGGAACTCGCGGCGATTGCTCACCATGCGCCGCGGCAAGATTGCCGGCAGTCGTTGGCCGTGCTATTTAGGCGAGCCCCGGACTTCAGTCCGGGGAGGAAAACAAAACCAGGAACACTTGTCATGATTTTTTCTTTCTTCTCCGCCAGCTAAAGCTGGCGGCTCGCCGTTGGCGAGAATGAACGCTTCTTCTCGCATCGGAGCGGAAACTCCTGCTCAAGACGCAAGACTCAAGACGCAAGACCTCTCTGGGGGGCGGCTTGCCGGGGAACTATGCCACCGGCGTCTGCTCAAAAACTAATTGCTACCAACTTTGGGGAAAAGCAAAACCGGCCCTTGCCGGGCCGGGCTTTTGTTCCAGGCTACGGCGGTTCAGGGCTTGGCCTTGGCCGCCGGAGGTTTTTGGCCGGCGGAGGCGTTCTGCCCTGCCGCGTTTTCCTTGGTGGTTTTCTTCTCCGGAGCGACGACCGGGCCGGAAGCCTTAGGCGCGGCCTTTTCCGCAGAGCCAGACTGTTTCTTCTCGGCCGCCGGGGCCTTCTTTTCCGACTGCGGTTTGGTCGTTCCTTGCTGCAACAGTTTGCCGGCCTGGTCCAAGGCTCCGGAGCCGGAAGCGTTGCCCTGCTTGTTGTCCTGCTGTTCCTTCTTCTTGGGCTTGACGATGTCGGCCCGGGTCAGGCGGATCTTCTTGTACTCCGCGTCGGAGATCACGTAGTACCAGTCGGCGAACCGGTCGTTGAGTTCCTTGACCTTTTCCTTGGCCTTTTTCACTTTTTCGTCGTATTCTTTCTGCTTCCGTTCGTTCTCTTTCTGGATGCGTTTGCGTTCGGCGATGATGTCCTCGCGGGTTTTCTTCTGCGGCTTGGCGTCGGACTTGTCGCCGTCCTTTTTGCCGTCTTTTTTCTTATCGTCTGCTTTATCGTTGGCGTTTTGCTTATCGCCGGAGTTTGCCTTGTCCTTGGGCTTTTCTTCCTTTTGGGCCTGATCCGGCTTGGGGCCGGCCTGGTCCTTGTCACCGTCCTGCTTGCCCTCTTCCGGCGGGAGTTCCGGCAGGGGTTTCAGGTCCGGCTTGGGAATCATCTCGGGATTGAAGCGGGCGGTGATGAACAAGTAGCGGTTGGCGGTGATGCTGCTCTCTTCGTCGTCGTCTTTTTTCTTAGTGGCCTGGTCAATTGTTTGTTCGGCCACTTCGCCGAAGCGAAGCACGTACTCCACGCCTTCCTTGGTGGTTACAATCACTTCGCCCTGGTTGGAAATCAGCTCCCCGGAACGGGTCAGATAGAACCCCTTGCGAGCCAGGTCGATCACCGTGGCCGGGTCGATGGCTCCGCCTTCCACCTGGCGCAAGGCGCGGCCCAGCCCTTCCGGCTTGCGGCGCACGTCGATGATTTTCAGGTCGTCCAGAGCATAACGCATATCGTTGAGCTTCTGCGTGTCCAGCTCCTGGTCTTCCTTGAGCCCTTCAAGTTTCCACGGGTTGCCCGAGGCGTTCTCGTCGTAGGTGAGCACGAGTCGGTCTTGTTCCTTGATCCGGCCCTGGGTTTCGTCGAACGAATAGAGATTGAGCACCACGCGACGGATGTCCCAGGCGTCCAGCTTCAGCAGGTCCTTTTCGATCCAGTCGCCGAAGGAGGTGGAGAACTGGGCGGGGTCGATTTCGGCCTTATAGACGCGGTCCTGGCCCGGCACGCGCACGTAGTGGATGTTCTTGTGTTCTTCGGCTGCTTTTTTGCCAATGATAAGCGCGGCCAGACGATTGCCGTCCTTGTCGGCCATGATGACCCGCATGCCCACTTCCTCATCCTTGTGAGCGGCCAGCTCGTCGATTTTTTCCGGGTCTGGCTCGATCACGCCGAACTCGGCATGCGAGCGTCGGTCGTCGCTGACTTTGTCCAGTTTTTTCAGACCAATCAGAGCGGTCGCGGCCTTGGCCAGTTGTTCTTCGGCGTCGGCCGGATAATCGTAGTGCGACGGAATGACCCAGCGTCCGTCCTTCTGAGCCACCTCGAAACGGTAAACCTGTCCGTCGGAATACTTGACGATTTCCAGCCGGGCCGCTTCGAGCGGGTCTTTGAACTCGGGGAAGAACTCCTGGCCTACGTCTTCAATCTGGGCCGCTTCGTGCGGGCTGTAGGCCCAGGCGGTCCAAACAGCCAGCCCCAGCAGCACCAGGGCCACAGCGTCGAACATGAGGGTTTTTTTCCGTTCGCTCATCGCTTCTCTCCCGAAGCAAACCATTGGGTGGCAGTTTCGTTCGTTTGAGCAGGGCCGGCAGCACCACCTGCCGGCGAGCCGCCGACTTTCGTCGGCGGAGGACGGCAAGGTCGGCGGCGGCCAGGTGCTTCCGCACCAATGCAGGAATTAGGTGTTTATCTTTGCAACCGGCTCTCCCTGGACTTCAGTCCGGGGCCTGCCGAAGCGCTGAATTGAATCGTCTCCGGGCGTGTTCAAACACCATGGGCTGAGTACTTAGGACTGCCGGAGCCGCTTGCGGGAAACGCCCTCTTTTTCCCGCGCCAGGCGGTTGATGAACACCACCACGCCCATCAGCAGCGGGAAGATGGGCGGAATGGCCACGGCAAGGGCCTTGTACTTCAGTTGCTCTGCGCTTTCGGCTTTTTTCAGCTCCAGCCGCAGGCGTCGGATCTTGCGCTGGGTTTCCCGTTCCAGGCGGCGCACTTCGGCCTGGAATCGCCGGTTAATGTTCTCTTCCAGGATGCGCACCTGCTGGGCCGCTTCGCGCTGGTCGATGTTCTTGTCCTTCAGGATTTTTTCCAACTCTTTCTGGGCGCGTGCCTGAAGGGTGTCCTTTTGCTTCTGCACCCGAGCGCTAAGCCGGCGGATTTCTTCTTCCACCTTGCTACGGTGGTCGGCCATCAGTTGTTCAATCCGTTCCAGGGTGCGATAGCGGATCTGACGTTTACGCACCTCCAGGAACCGGTGGTCGCCGGCCAGGTAGTCGATTACGTTGTGCACGAAGGCTACGTTCTGGAAACGGAAGTTCACGCCCAGGATAGGCGTCTCGCCTTCCTGTTGCACATGGTAAAAGGGTGTGCTCAAGCAATCGATATCGGCCACCAGGATGACGCGCACTTCCTGGTCCTGCGAGGCCTTCTCGTCCGCCTGCTCGTCCTTTTTCTCCTCCGCGGACTTCTCCTTATCCGCGTCCTCGTCTCCGGGGTGCATTTGCAGGTCGTTTTTCAGTTTGCCGCGCAGCTCCGCGGCCAGCACGTAGCGTTCCCGTTCCACGCGACGCTTGGATTGCCGCTGGGCTTCGGAGACGAACCCGGGACCAAAGGGCAGACGCAGGTCCCGATACTTGATGATGCCCGTGTTGGTTCCGGTCCGCAGCAGCGGGGTGAACCGCACACCGGTGTCTTTGCGGGCGCGGGTCATGTGGCCCGGCATCAGCAGCAACAGTTCCTGCAAGCCGGAAGTGACCGGGTGGTTGGCAAAGGGGTTGGGCATCGCCTCGCCTTGGCGGAGGAAGACCCATTCAGGCGTCACCTGCTGGGCCAGCTTGGGATAGGGATTGTAGTCCTGCCAGACCACTTCGTCGCCGTGGAAGTGGATACCCAACATCACCCAGAGCGGTTCGATTTCCCCCTTGGGCTGAGGGGGCGTGGGCATAAAGGGGTTGCGCATCGGCGGACGACGCGGCTCGGAAGTAGCCGGGGCCTGAATCAGCACCGGACAGGGGTCTTCGAAGATGGCCGTCGGCTGCCCGCTGCGAACCGCCGCGATGAAGTTCTTCATCTGCTGCGGTCCCAACGAACTGGGCTGGATGGCCAGCAACACGTCGTAGCGTTTGGACAAGGCCGTATCCAGCGACACACGTTCCACACGATACTGTTTTTTCAGCTCCGTCAGGATGCGCTGTTCGGGCACGCTGGACATCGTATGAGGGTCGAACCGGGCATCCAACTGTGCGTCGGTGCGAAGCACGGCGACGGTCTTGCGGGGTTTATTCGGATCCCGGGCCACGGTGGCCAGGGAGCGGATCAGTTCGTACTCCACGGGAGTTCCGCGGCCAATGTAGGGCACCACCACGCGTTCCAGCCCGCATTCGAACGCCACTCCCAGCAGAACCTGTTCCTGCTGGAACGTGCCGCGTTCGATTACTTCCACTTGCTGGGGCTGGATGCCGTAGAGCTCCTCGGCCTGCAGCGCCGCTTCGCTTTCCGGCGGGGCGTCGATGATTTCCACTTCCACCTTGTTCGGCGCCAGCGCCCGAAACTCTTCGAGAACGTTGATAATGTTGCGGCGAGTCTGGACGAAGGACTCAGGCACCTGGGGCGAAAGAAAGGCCCGGATGCGCACCGGCCGCGGCGGGTTCAGCTCCCGCAATAGCTGTACCGTATCGGGGGAAAGCGAATTGACCCGCTCACTGGTCATGTCCACCCGCAACCCTGTGTAGCTCAGGATGACCACCACCGAGGCGGCAGCCACAATCAGGGCCACGGTGCGTTCCAAATAATGCCAGGCCAGCGGGGGTGAATCGGGACCTCCGCGCCAGTGCCGTCGGCCAAGAAGCACCACGCACAGGTAAAGCGACACGGCCGTAATGCCCAGGAAGTAGGCCAGGCTGGAAAGGCTCAGCACTCCCCGGCCCAGGTCGGCAAATTGTGCCCCAATGCTCCATCGTTTCAGGGCCACGGCCACCGGACCGGAAAAGAGCAGGTCCGCTTTGTCCAGGAACACCAACGGGGCGTTGAACAACGCACCCAGGATGAAAGCGATGGTCATGTTGCTGGTGAGGAACGAGCCGACCATACCCACGGCCAGCATGGCCAGACCGACGAGCCAGTAGCCGAAGTAGGTGCCGAAGAACAGTCCTAGGTCCGGGCTGCCCAACTGCTCCAGCACCACCAGGTTGCACACCATCGAAAACAGCAGGCTGACCGAATAGATGGCCACGGCGGCCAGGAACTTGCCCAGCACCACTTCCAGGTCGCTGGCCGGGATGGTCAGCAGCAGCTCGTCGGTGCCCAGACGGCGTTCCTCGGCCCAAATCCCCATGGTGATGGCCGGGATAAACACCAACAGAATATAAGGCAGGTACTTATTCAGTTGGTCCAGCGTGGCCAGGTTGTTGGCCCAGAACTCATGCGGCCAGAAAGCGGCAAACCCGCTCAACAACACGAACACGCAGAGGAACACATACCCGGTAGGGTTGCTGAAATAGGCCACAAAGTTGCGGCGGAAGATGGCGAAGAGAACGTGGGCTTTCATGGCGCGTTGTATCCTTGCAAGCGGAACAGGACCTGCGGACAAGGTGCCTTATTCCACGGAACTGAGCTCGTAGAACCGTTCGTCCAGGGACTTCTCGTGGGCGAACTCCGACAGCGGCCCGTCGAAACGCAGCCGCCCTTCGGAAATGAACAGCACCCGACTGCACATCGCCTGCACTTCCTGCAAAATGTGCGTGGAAAGCAGAATCGTATGATCCTGGCCCAGGCGGCGGATCGTATCGCGCACTTCGCGGATCTGGTTGGGATCCAGACCCGAGGTCGGTTCGTCCAGAATCAGCACGTCCGGATCGTGCAACAGGGCCTGGGCCATCCCCACCCGCTGGCGGTACCCGCGGGAAAGCTTGCCGATCGGTTTGCCAATCACCGCATGCAGGTCGCACAGGTCGATCACCGCTTCGATGCGCTGCTGAGCGTAGGCAGGAGCCAGGCCGCGGGCGGAAGCGAAAAACTCCAGCAGTTCCCGGGGGGTCATGTCCAAGTACAGCGGGCCGTTTTCCGGCAGGTAACCCAGGTGGCGGCTGCCTTCCAGGCGTTGGGTGGCCATGTCGTATCCGGCGATGTAGGCCACGCCGCGGGAGGGGGCCAGATAGCCGGTGAGCAGCTTCATCGTGGTGCTCTTACCGGCCCCGTTGGGCCCCAGAAAAGCCACCACTTCGCCCCGGTGAATCTGGAAGCTTACCCCTTCAATAGCCGCAAATTGCCCGTAGTATTTGCTCAGCCCGCGTGCCTCGATCATCACTTCGGCATCGCTCTGGGGCTTGGCGCCCTCCGGCGAATCTGCTCCGGCCGGGGGAGCAGTCCCCTCCTCCACGGGCAAGGAAGCCTGTTGTTCGTTGTTCTTTTCTTCTTCAGCCGGTGGCACTTGCTGGCTCATCCGATACCACTCCTGAACCGAAAGGGCCTTCGTCGTGTGGCTGCTCCCAGGACCGACACGGATGGCCGAGCCGCACCGCGGCGTGGGTCGGCACAGGCGGGAACAGCCCCGGGCTCCAGGCTACCTATCTAGAAAACTTGCCAAAAGGCAGTTTTCCCTGCGGGAGAAACAACTACCCTTTGGCTACCGGCAGCGCACGGCTCTTCCTGGGGGCAGGAGAGCTTGCGCCGTTTCACGAATCCGACCTTTAATTATTGACTGCAAGTGTGGATTTTGCCAAGGCTTCCCAACGGATTCGACCGCCCGCCCCCCGCCGCGATTTGGGGCAAATGCCCCAGGGAGAGCGAGGCGGCCTCCATCCTGCACAAACATAGCTTGAGCTATCGCCCGAGGAGCCGACCGGTTCCGCCCGCCTCGGCGT
>WFOE01000265.1 GCA_015488215.1 Planctomycetales bacterium | reverse complement strand
ATCCTATTCGACGATTGGCCCACCCCTGGACCAAAGGAGGCCCGGGTCTTGTGTCTTGGGCGGCCGGGAGCTGCCGGCGACTACGGACTGCGTGCGGCGGCAAGATTGCCGGCAGTATTGTGTGGTTCGTCGGGTATTCTGGTGAGAATGGGCGTTTGTTCTCGCTCCGGAGCAGGAAGCTCCCACGCACGGCGCATGCCGATTTTCGCCCAGCGTGGAAGTCACCCCTCAATCCCTCCACGCTCCCCCCTCCAACCTTTCCGGAGCGGAATCAGCTAGCCGGCGCCTTGCGGCCGTTCAATAGCTGCCATCTCCATACTGACAACGGAGCGCTCCCAGCCCCGGCAGGTCCCGCGGGATGCTTTGGGGTGGAGAGAGTCCGATCTAGGGCGGCAACGCCGCGGGCTGGCCGTCGTCCACCTGCAACGCCTGGCGAACGACTGCCGGGTCGGTCCGGTCCGGCAGCAGGACCACGTGTCCGGAAAGCGTGGCCACGTGGGCTCCGCCCGGGTGATGGCTCGACACGCCGGCTGCCGTGGCCGAGTTGACAAAGTAGTCCTGTTCCGTTTCTTCCAAGTCCTCGGGCTTCATCCAGGGAACGCTCTTGTTGGCCACTTCCACCAGCAGGACCAGCCCCCGGGGAGGGTCTTGCAACTGGTCCAGCGGACGCCCTTCGGCTCCGGTGAAGGCGAACCGCGGCCCCACCGCCACCAGATAGCTGGTATGAGTCCGGCTGCCGGAAGCCACAGGACAGTGGAACTCCGCCGGCATTTGCTTGTGGAACTGCCGGTTGTGGGGACTGTCCCAGGGCTCGTTCAGCCGGATCTGGTCGTATAAGCTCCCGTAACCCAAGTAGGGCAGAATCAGCACCCGCCAACTGTGTAGTCGGCGGCCTTCCCCATCCACGGTCCAAGCCGGGGGCAAGCAGCCGTGTTCGTGCTGGTAGGCGATGAGGGCGGCGAGGATTCGCTGCATGTTTTCTTCACAGTTCAGGCTCTGGAGCCGCTGAGCCCGCTGCTGCCGCCAACGGTCCCACTGCAACCACGCTCCCCAGAGAAAACCCGCCAGCAGAAGCAAACCGGCCAGGGCCAGCACTCCCCAGGCCCAACTCGCCTGGTCCGGCACGACGACATCCAGCGTTTCTTCTTCCGGTTCCGGAATGCGCACCGGACGACCGCAACCGGCGCAGGGACCTTCCCGGCCCGCCAGCTCCTCGCCCACCAGCGACTGGTGGCCGCAGTGCGGGCAGGTGAAGCGGAAGCGTACTTTCTGCTCCAGCGCCATCGACAGCCAGCTTCGGCAAGTGCGACGGTAAGGGGCCACGTGCCGCGGCGGTTCAACCACGCCGTTGCACTCGTTGCCGGTAGTATTGGCGGCACCGGTCGAAAAAAGCGTGGTATTCCCGGCGGCGATAATCCGGATAGGTCCACGGCCAAGGGGTCCAGCCGCTTTCTCGTCTATAGTGTAGCGTCACTTCGGCGTAGATCCCTTCCCCCAGGTAGATGCGATGGGCGTGGTCCTTGGTGGAAGCCAGCACCAGCTTGCTCAAGTTCAGATAACCCGGGTCGATGTTCACCACGCGCGACTCTTCGTACCGCCCCGAGGCGGCCAGCTCCTCTTCCCAGCGGTTGGTTTGCAACTTGAGCGAAGCCAACTTGCCGGGATCGATAAGCTCCCGGAAGGCGAAGAACTGCTTCTGCAACCCCGAGCCCATGCTCGCCGTGTAGTAATCGGTCTGGTCGAAGGCAAACAGCTCGCTTTGCAGGGCAAGAGGGCCGAGCCGTTCTTCCAGCAGGGCTTTGGCCTGGGCAATAACCTCCCGGTGGCGGGAAAACACGGCCGCGATAAGCAACACCGGTTGCGGAGAACCCACCTGACCCATTTCAGCTACCTTCGGCAACGCTAGGCCGGGAACAATTCCCGGGGCACTTTGCTTTTGTTATTGTTTGCCCCTTTGTCGGAAGAGGGAACCGGGGCACGGCGTTTGGACCGTAGGTACCTTTCTGCCGCCGTAATTTCCCCGCCGTGCAGCCCGAGGCAAGACATTTCGTTCTTTCATCACAGGGCTGGCTCAGACCAGCGTGCGCCCGCCGTCGATTACGAAGACCGAGCCGGTGATGTAGCTTGCCGCATCGCTTGCCAGCAGCACGGCCAGCGGGCCGATCTCCTCAGGAGTGCCCATCCGGCCCATGGGGATTTCTCGTTCGATTTTTTGCTGCAGCTCCGGCCGCTGTTCGAACCAGCCGCGGTTCGTGTCGGTAAGAAATGTGCCCGGGGCAATCGCGTTGACCGTCACGCCGTAGGGAGCCCAGTCGGCTGCGGTGGCCTTGGTGAACATGACCAGGGCGGCCTTGGCCGTCTCGTAGCTTCGACCCTTGATGTGCGGCACGGCAATCATCGCACAGATGCTGGCCACGTTGATTACGCGCCCCCAGCCCCGGGGTAGCATCGCCCCACCCAACATCTTGGTGCAGACGAACGCCTGGTTCAGATTCAGGTCGATAATCCGCAACCACTCCTCCAGCGGCATCTGTTCGGTGGGGATGTCGATCCGCCGCCCGCCCACGTTGTTGATGAGAATGTCCGGCGGCCCATGTTCTTCCAGCACCTGCTGACACAGGACTTCGGCCCCCTGGGGAGTGGCCAAGTCCGCCAGGATTGTGTGACAGACGATCTGTTCGTCCCGGAGCCGGGCGGCCGCTTCGGCCAGTTTGTCTTCGCTGCGGGAGGCGATGATGACTTCGGCCCCGGCTTGGCCCAACGCCTGGGCCATGGCAAAGCCCAGCCCGCGACTGCCGCCGGTAACGACGGCCTTTTTGCCCTTAAGTTGCAAGCGGTCCCAAAAGCTCATCTCGGAGGCTCCTACGATGCGAGGGGCGCTGGTGGTGGGTTTTGGCAGCGGCGCGTGAAGGACACGGGCACGTGTTCGACTCCCCGGGAACAAGCACCGCACCGGTAATTCCGCTGGGGAAGGAAACACTACGATCATCCCCGACGGGCAAGTACAATGCAAACTCGTTTTTTCCGCCTTGGTTGCCGTTTACCGGGAAAGGAGACGCCACATGCTGCTGGCCAGCACTCAGGCTGAAGTGGCCATCTGGGGCCCCTTGGGCATTCTGGCCCTGGGTATGGCCGTGGTGCTGGTGATGATCATGGGGCTGAAGATCAACGCGTTTATCAGTCTCATCACAGGGGCGATGCTTGTCAGCTTGCTGGCCCCGGGCAAAGCGGAAGAAAAAATCCAGCGCGTGGCCGAAGCGTTCGGCTCCAACAGCGGCAAAATTGCCGTAGTGATTGCCCTGGCGGCCGTGATCGGGCAGGCGATGATGGACTCCGGCGCAGCGGACCGGATTGTGCGCGGGTTTTTGCGGCTGCTGGGCCAGAAGCGTTCCCCCTGGGCGCTGATGGCTAGCGGCTACGTGCTTTCCATTCCGGTGTTTTTCGATACGGTGTTCTTTCTGCTGGTGCCGCTGGCGCGCAGTTTCTACCGGCGCACGGGAAAAAACTACCTGCTGTGCCTGGTGGCCATCACGGCCGGAGGGGCCATTACCCACTCGCTCGTGCCGCCCACGCCAGGGCCGCTGACGATGGCCGCCACGCTGGGGATCGACCTGGGCGTGATGATTCTGGTGGGGGCTTTGATCGCCCTGCCCTGCGCCGTGGTGGGACTGCTGGTGGGGCGGTGGCTGGATTTGCGATGGCCGGTCCCGCTACGGGAACTGGACGGCGAACAACCGCAAACGGTGCCGGAGGACAAACTGCCGCCGCTTTGGGCTTCGCTGCTGCCGGTGGTGCTGCCCGTGGTGCTGATTGCCTGCCACACCACTGCTTCGACACTGGCCGATGCGGAAGGGCAGAACTTCTGGGCCCAAGTGGTGCCGGTTACGGCCATTCTAGGGAACCCCAATCTGGCGCTGCTGCTGGCCACGGCCGTGGCGGTGGGGCTTTACTTGTACCAGTTGCGGCCCACGGCCGCCCAGTTCGCTCGCATGACCGAACGGTCGCTGATGACCGGCGGGCTGATTATTCTCATCACGGCCGCGGGAGCTTCGTTCGGCGCCATGCTCAAGCAGGCCCAGGTCGGTCAGGCCATCCAGGGCTTGTTCCAGTTGGAACCGGGAGCCGGGCTGGGGCTCATTCTGCTGGGGTTCGGCATCGCCTCGCTGCTGAAAGTAGCCCAGGGTTCCAGCACGGCGGCCATGATTATCACTTCGGCCATGCTGGCCGACATGGTAGCCGCTTCTCCGCCGCCGTTCCACGTGGTCTATCTGGCCACGGCCATCGGCTGCGGCTCCCTGGTCGGAGGCTGGATGAACGACAGCGGGTTCTGGGTCTTTGCCAAAATGGGCGGCCTGACCGAAGCCGAAACCCTCCGCTCCTGGACCGTCATCCTGGCCGTGCTGGGGATTATGGGACTGGTGACCACGATCGTTCTTTCCCAATTGATGCCCCTTGCCACAAATTACGCTGGATAGGAGCCGGCTTTTGAGCGACGCCGGGGGTGCAGTTTCCCGACGAGCCGCCACCTTCGGTGGGCGTGGAGGCTTGGGGGCTTGGGGCTGTGAAGGGCGCGAGTCCCGCACGTCGGTGCGGGGAGAGACGTCGGGAATCGGCTTGCGGCTTGCGCCGTGCGCCTTGCGCGAGGAGCTACCGCTCCAGCGGAAAAGCATGCGTTCGTACTCGTGCTCGTACTCGTCATCGGCAGCTCGTCATCGCCGACCGCGAATCGGCGAATCAGCGAGCCGCCGACTTGGGGAGGTCTTGCGTCTTGCGTCTTGAGCAGGAGCTTCCGCTCCAATGCGAGAATAAGCACCGATTCTTGCACTCGGCGAGCCGCCAGCTTGAGCTGGCGGAAACCCAACGAGCCGGGAGCATAAGCTCCCGGAGCCGCCCGGGCCGTCGCCACCTCGCAAAAGCCAAACGCCTCCGACTTTCTACTTTTTCCGGGCCGGTACCACCACCAGCCGGTAGCCGTCCCCGCGACGCACCCACACGGCCCACCCCGGTTCGGCCAGCGCCTGCATCAATTGCCGCAAGCTCATGACGGGACGGTGAACTCGCACGGGACGACTTGACAAGCCGCTCTGCTGCGACGCTACAAGCGTCACTCCCGTTTGCATCGAAGCGTGGAGCAACACCTTCCCGACCGTGCTCAGCCCAGGCGTAAAAGCCACTTGCTGGCAGTCTAAGCGGCGATCACTCCACCCGGCGTCAACAACGCCAACAGGCGATAATCCCAGCACTTTCCGAAACATCGCCTCATGCGACCACGGCGGGTGAACGATTTCCTCGGTTCTCCAACAGTAGAAGTGCCGGACAGCCCATAGGATGTCGTCTTCGTAGGCACTCCCAGGAAACCGCCGCACGATTTCGACCAACTGCTTTGCTTCCTGAGATGCAGAAGGGGCAATGTCTGCAAATTGCAGAAAATGGAGGAGTTCAGGCCGTTTCAAAAGCTGCCAGACCTGGCGATCTATTCCCCTGGGAGCCAAGACCTCGATTCTTACAGATTCCGTAAAACGCGGCATTGTGGCCCCGATTCGACAGCGCAAGAAGTACACTCCAGGCTTTCGAAAGACCAAAGTCGCTTTGCTCTTCTGATGATAGTTCTCACACAAAATGCGAAAGGGATAATACTGGACGGCTCCTGGTGGAAGGACTCGATTGGCAGGCGATATGTTGATTGTACCGCCGTAGCCCAAGGTGACGTCACTAAAACTCTTACCATCCTTCGATATCTGAATTTGAAACTGTTGATACTTGAGCGCGTCCACCGGAACAAGCATCGACTTTGACGTCTCGTTGGCAGTGAAGACGGAGACCGCCACCGGCTCACCGAGCACGTACTGAGTTTTGACCGCAGCGATACCATACTCCACCAGGCGATAGCTATCGGCTTCCAGCCTCGAAGGAAGCAAACAGCAAAATATAGCAGCGCATGAATATATTATTATGGATTTCATGGCTACACTTTTCTGTATTTACTGTGATGCTCCCACCGGAGACTTACTGGATCTAATTGCATCAATGTAGTGATCACTGAATCTTGAAGGCACATCGGGGTAGTTTGTTGGCCCTTCGTTTGCGGGCGTTTTAGGGTTGTCCTCGTTAGGAATCCTCGCTAGGGCATGTGCTACTTCATGGACCACCGTATCTTGTTCAAATATGTTAGGATTAACTTGTTCTTCTCGTGCGAAGTCATGCGCGGTTTCGATCCAGATAATCGATCCTCCGTTTTTCCCATCGGTGTATCCAGATAGCGGAGCTTCGCTATCAGGGTCATTGTCATTTTTCCGATCCTCTTCAAATGCTCCGAAAAGATAGATCGTCCAATGTTCCGGTGTATTAACATTCTTCGTGTCCCATTCCATCTTTGTTTGATAATAGTCAGGGCTGTTTACGTCAAGCGACGTAAAAACAGAAAAGGGAAGATTGTCATTGTCTCCGTTAATAAGCGGAATGATAAACGCGTCGGCCAGGGCGGGCTCCAATTGTGACGTATCGGGCATCGGTACATCTTGCCCCTCCGCCAGATGGTCATCGTCTTTTAGGCGGGCTTTTCCAGGCACAGTGGGTTGCTTCCCATCCTGCCGCGGGTAGACGTCCACATAACTAATCAGTTGATTGCCGATTATATTTCCATTCCCTCTTATTTTGAACTGAGCTACTGTCTGCGAATCCGTATAGGTGCCATTCTCGAATCGGTTTTTTGAAAAATCCGTTTTTGCCGTATTATATACTTTGTCCAATACGATTCTTAGGAATTTCTCTTGTGTTTTTGGGTCTTGCACATAGTAGCTCTGTGCAGTATTGACATCAATGTAATTCCCCTTCACTTTGCCCATGGAGTCCACCTCCACGTGCACAAACCGCCAGGTGGTCAGGACGTCCGTGGCGTAATTCTGCGGCTTGCGTATTTCGGCTTGGGCGACGCTTGCCGGGTTGTTTGCATTGACCATCCCGGGGGTGCCAATCCGCTGCTTGTTGGCGTTGCGCTGCCGGGTGGTGGCCCCCAGGTTTTGCAGCTTGTCGTCGTTTACAAGCTCAAGCAGAAACTGCCGCTCGGGCGAAGCGGCCACGCGGTAGTTGTCCCCGGGTTGCATCGAAACCTGGAAATCCACGGTGGCCGTCTGCCGGGCAAAAGTAAGCTCCAGGATGCCGTAGCTGTCGGTGGTGCCCAGGAACTGCCCGGCGCGGACGATGGTGCGGTTGTTATAGGTCGCATCGCCGAAGTTCCTGCGGTTGTCCTCTGGTTGTTGTTCTCCGGTGTTGGCCCCGGGATCGTCCACCGGCCCGGTGTCGGCGGTGGGGTCATCCACGTCAAAGGAGCGGAAATAAACCTTGACCGGCTCCACCGGCTTGACCGTAAGCTCGGCTTGCAAGGTGACCTTGTCCCGCTTGGGGCCCACCTGGCCGTTTTCCAGCCGGGCCCCGGGAAAGACGCGCACCGCTTTCAGGTAGAACCCTGAAGGCATGTTGTTGGCGAAGTTGGGGTCGGGGTCCAGTTGCTCATTGTCGCTCCGCGAATTCTTCTGCCCGATCCAGTCGAGTTTTTTCACTCCCAGCACGGTCATGGCCACCTGGTCGCTCTGCGGGGAGTTGTCTAGCGTAAGCTCCAGCCGGGTGCCCCGCTGCTGGGTGTGGGGAGCGATGCCTTCGACCCACAGGGTCTTTACCCAGGAGTCGCCTTGGCGCTGGAAGTCCTGGGCTAGGTTGAGCGGATCGCCTTCGGCCATCTCAGCGAAAACCGTTTTATCAACGGCCAAGGACTGGATGACGTACAAACTCTTGCACCAAGGGATGAAGGTCCTTTTGTAGGCGCTGCGTCAGTT
>WFOE01000264.1 GCA_015488215.1 Planctomycetales bacterium | reverse complement strand
TGGGGGGAGAGCTTCCGCTCCGAGCCAGCAATAGGCTTGCGACTTGCGTCCTGCGCCTTGCGCGAGTGCTTCCGCTCCGATGCAGGAACAAACGCTGCTTCTTGCACTCGGCGAGCCGCCGACTTTAGTCGGCGGAGGGCGGCAGGGCCGTCGGCCACTGGGAGCTTCCGCTCCAGTGCAAGAATACACGTTGATTCATGCAATCGGCTCTCCCCGGACTGAAGTCCAGGGCTCGCCTGATTCCACGACCAGCAACCACCGGCAATCTTGCCGTGGCGCGTAGTGAGCAATCGCCGTGAGTTCCTGGCAGCCCAAGACTCAAGACACAAGACTTCTTTCGTCCGGGCTCGCCGAAGCGTTGAGCAGAATCATCTCCGGGTGTGCTCGAAGGGTATCGGCTGAGTATTTAGGAAGTGGAATCCTCGATCACCTGCCCGCCGGGGGTGAACTTCCGCGGCAGGGTGTCGAAGCGGGGCGAAACCTGTTTGCCCAAGGCAGCGTCCCAGATGGCCTGGGCCAGCGAATCCCGGCATGCCCGCCGCAGCGCGACGTAGGAAGTGGTCAAACGCGGGTTGAGTTCAATCACGTAGTCCTGGGAACCGTCGTCGGCCGGGCCCAGCACCAGGTCCACGCCCCAGTAGCCGCGAGCTTGGGGCAGCGCGGCGGCCACCGCGGCGGCCAGCCGCGAGGCGCGCTGAGCCAGCGGCTCAGGCAGCGGATACGCGCCCCCTTCGTAATGGGCCGAATGGTTCCAGCGGATGTGCTGCCAGCAAGGAGGGCACAGGACCGGCTGCGGGCCGCCGGAAAGGATAGCCACGCTGGCCGGCAGCCCGGGAAGCAGCGGTTCGGCCCGAAGCGGAGCTTCCACCGGCGTGGGCGTCCAGCCGGGCCGGTCTACCAGCCGGATGCCCAGGCAGCCGGCCCCGTCCAAAGGCTTGAGCACCGCCGGGCGAGGAAAGTCCTCCGGCAGCGTCTTTCCCCGGGGAATGACCCTGCCCGGGGGCACGGGCAGTCCGCAGCCGCGAAGATAAGCGGCCGTCTGGTCCTTATCGGAAGCCAGTTCCACCATCGAACCGGGCGGCCCCAGCAGCAGCGCGCCGGTGCTTTCCACTCGGCGGACCAGTTCGGCAAGCACATGGCCGATTTCCGGGGCAATGAGCAGTACGGCGTCGGCGTTGCGGGCCAGCCGAAGCAACGTTTGCAGCGATTCTTCCGGCGAACCGATCCACTCCGGTTGCACGCAGGCCGATTGCGGCGGCTGCCAGCCTGGAACATGCCGGTCCCAAAGGTACTGCACGCTCACTTCGGGCAGCGCGGCAAAGTCCTCAATCGCCGCGCCGAGCATGGCCCACCCTTCAGGAGCAAGCTGGGCGGCTTTTTCCGGCCCGCGGGCAAAGAGCCCTCCGCCCAGAATGTGCTCGTAGATTAACACGCGCTTGTTGCCCATGCGGAGTCCTGTTCCTCAAGGGGGGTGGGTTCCGGAGGAGAGGAGTGCCATGCCGCCAGGGGGAGCGTCCCAGAGGCCGAGTTTCGGCCCGGTTGCTTGCGGCTCTTGCAGGTTCCCATCGTAGCGGGGAACATCTTGTGCTAGAAGGACCGCGGAAAAGAGCGCCTTGGGAATACGCGAGGACCAGGTTCGATGAGTTTTACCTTCTGTTTGAACACGGCCACGATTCAGCCGGCTTCGTTGCCGGAGAAAATCCAAGCCGCCGCCGAAGCGGGCTACCAGGCCATCGAGCTTTGGGTGGCCGACGTGCTTTCCTTCCTCCAGCAAGGGGGCACGCTGGAGCAAGTGCGCCGGATGGTTGACGAAGCCGGACTGGCCCGCCCCAGCATGATTCATCTCAAAAACTGGTGGAGCTGCGCCGGGGCCGGCACGACCGAGGACTGGGACCAGGTGCGGCGCAGTCTGGAGGTGGCCGCCGCGCTGGGCTCGCGCCACATCGTGGCCGGCCCGCCGCACCAGCAGGTGGACCTGGACCACCTGGCCGAAGATTACCATCGTTTGCTGGAAGTGAGTCTCCAGTATGGCGTGCCCGCTTCGCTGGAATACCTGGGCTTTGTTCCGCAGGTAAACCGGCTGGAAGTCGCCTGGGACGTAATCCAGCGCACCGGACATCCGGCCGCCACGGTGGTGGTGGACACCTGGCACAACTTCCGCGGCGGCACCGATCCGGCCATGCTCGAACGCATCCCCGCTGAAAAAATCTCCATCGTCCACTGGAACGACGCGCCGGCCGACATCCCTCGCCAGCAGCAGGCCGACCCGGACCGCGTGATGCCCGGCGACGGCATTCTGCCGCTGGCCGAGGTGGCTTCGCAGTTGCAGCGGATTGGGTACCGCGGGGCGCTGTCGCTGGAACTGTTCCACCGCCCCTACTGGGAGCAGGACCCCCGGCACGTGGCCCGGCTGGGACTGGAGAAGATGAAAACCTCCCTGGGACAGTAACCGGACGCCCCAGGGTCGAACGGCTCCGGCGGCTGCCGGCCCAGGATGCGTTTTCAGGCGGGCGATTCGACCCCGGCGGGCTGTTGTGCCGAGCCGAGCCGTCGGCCCAACGCTTCGGCCACGCGGCGGCACAACTGCATGGTGTGCTGGAACTGGTCGAAGTTCAGGCTCTGGAACCCGTCGCTCAAGGCGGTTTCGGGGTCAGGGTGCACTTCGATCAGCAGCCCGTCGGCCCCGGCTGCCACAGCCGCGCAGGCCATCTGGGGCACCATCCAGGCGTGGCCGGTGCCGTGACTGGGATCGACCACCACCGGCAGGTGCGTCTTTTCGTGCAGGTAGATTACCGAAGCCAGCGGCAGCGTGAACCGAGTGTGGGTTTCGAAGGTACGGATGCCCCGCTCGCACAAGATGACTTGCTCACCCCCGGCATCGAGGATGTATTCGGCCGCAAGCAGCAGTTCGTCCACGGTGGCCGCCGGGCCGCGTTTGAGCAGAACGGTCCGCCTGCTGCGGCCTGCGGCTTCCAACAGCCGGTAGTTCTGCATGTTGCGGGCGCCAATCTGGAGCACGTCGGCATAATCGGCCACCAGGGGCACGTCTTCCGGGGCGATTACTTCGGTCACCACGGCCAGACCGGTCGCTTCGCGGGCTTCAGCCAGCAGTTGCAGCCCTTTTTCCTTCAGCCCCTGGAAGCTGTAAGGGCTGGTGCGCGGTTTGAACGCTCCGCCTCGCAGGGCGGTGGCTCCGGCGTCCTTGACCGCCCGGGCGGTTTGCAGAATCTGCTCGCGGCTTTCCACCGAGCAGGGGCCGGCAATCACGCCCACGGTCCCTCCGCCCACGGTCAGGCTGCCGGTGCGGACCACGGTGGGCTCGGGCTTCACTTCGCGGCTGGCAATTTTGTAGGGAGCCAGGATGGGCACCACTTCGGCCACGCCGGGACAGCTCTCCAGGGCTTCGCGGTGTTCGTCGCGGCGGTCCCCCACCGCGGCGATTACCGTGCGATGTGTGCCGTGAATCACGTGCGGCTTCAGGCCCAACTGTTCCACCCGTTTGACGGCGTGTTCCACCTGCTCTCGGCTGGCACCGGGTTTCATGACGACGATCATGCTCTGGCCATCTCCTGCTTGCGAGAAGGACGAGGGTTGCTGCACGGGACGTTCGGCCCGGGGAAAGCGGCGGACATCAACCCGCGGCTTTCTGCCTGTGCGACGACCAAGCAATGCTTCCGGCGGCATGGCTCTTTGCTCCCAAGGGCCGAAGGACCAAAAACGAAAAAGCCCCAAGAACCCTATCGGCGGGTCTCGGGGCTTGGCGACGCTTTGTTCAAGTGGCTGCTTCGGCTGTGTACGCCTCCTAGGCCCCGCGACCCGGCGGGGTAAACCAGTACCAGAAGAAGGCGAACCAGCTTTGGCAAACCACGGTATTCATAGTGCTTCTATTTTGAGCAAACCCCCGGTCCGTTGGCAAGGGAAAAGCGGCCGGATTTTCGCAGGCCATTTCCCCTCCGTTTGCGCGGGCGGCTCGCCGATTGCAAGAATTGCGTTTGTTCTTGCGCCGGAGCGGAAGCTCTCCCCGCATCCCCCCACGCCTCCACGCTCCCAAGCCCACTCAGGTTGCTGCACCGACGAGCGGGCCGGCCGACTTGATTTCTTCCGAAGCCAGGTCGGCGTACTGCTGGAAATTCTCGTGAAACCGGGCCGCCAGTTGGGCTGCCTGGCGATCATATTGTTCCGGGTCGGGCCACGCCCGGCGAGGCAGCAGGATTTCCTCGGGCACCCCGGGCAGTTGCTTGGGCACGTAGAGGCCGAAGACCGGCTCCTGCTCCACGGGAGCCTGGGCCGCCTGGCCGGAGTGGATTGCGTCAATGATGGCCCGGGTATGGGGAATCGAAATCCGCCGTCCTTGCCCGTATGGTCCCCCAATCCACCCGGTGTTGACCAGCCAGGCTTGCGTGCCGCAGGTGCGCATCTTCTGGGCCAGCATTTCCACATACCGGGTCGGATGCCAGACCAGAAACGGCGCACTGTAACAGGTGGAAAACGTAGCCACCGGCTCTTTCACGCCCACTTCGGTCCCGGCCACTTTGGCCGTGTAGCCGTTGATGAAGTGGTACATGGCCTGTTCCGGCGTCAGTCGGGCCACCGGCGGCATCACCCCGAATGCGTCGCAGGTGAGGAATATGATATTGCGCGGGTGATCGCCCACCGCGGGGAGCTTCACCCCGGGGATGAACTCCAGCGGGTAGGCGGCCCGGGTGTTTTGCGTAATGGCGTCCGAGTTGAAGTCCACCTGATGCGTTTCGGGATCGAACACCACGTTTTCCAGCACCGTGCCAAAGCGGATTGCCTGGTAGATGAGCGGTTCTTTTTCCGCATCCAGCCCCAGGCACTTGGCATAGCAGCCCCCTTCGATGTTGAACACGCCGTGATCGGTCCAGCAGTGTTCGTCGTCGCCAATCAGCCGCCGCCGGGGATCGGAACTCAAGGTGGTCTTGCCCGTGCCGGAAAGTCCGAAAAACAGCGTGACGTCCCCCTGCTGGCCTTCGTTGGCCGAACAGTGCATCGACAGCACGCCCTGTTTGGGCATCAGGTAGTGCATCACGGTAAAGATGCCCTTTTTCATCTCGCCGGCGTACTCGGTGCCCAGGATGACCAGTTGCCGGTGCTGGAAACAGATATCCACGCTGGTGGTGGAAGTCATGCCGGGCGTGTACGGGTTGGCCGGGAACGGCCCGGCGTTGAACACCACAAAGTCCGGCTCGCCGAAGTCGGCCAGTTGCTCCGGCGTGGGCCGAATGAGCATGGTGTGCATGAATAGGGCATGATAGGGCCGGGCGCAGATGACCCGCACCTTGAGCCGATAGCGGGGGTCCCAGCCCGCGTAGGCGTCGATGACAAACAGCCGCGACCGGGTGTTCAGGAAATCCACGGCCCGCTGCCGGTTAACTAAGAACGTGTGCCCGTCCAGCGGGATGTTCACCTCGCCCCACCAGACGTCGTTCTTCACGTCGTCGGTTTCCACGATGCGTTTGTCGGCCGGGGAGCGTCCGGTGCGTTTGCCGCTGCGGGCGATCAGCGCGCCGCTGGAGGCGATATGGCAGCCGTCGTGCTGCACGGCTTCTTCGTACAACCGGGCGGGAGCCGGGTTGCGCAAGACCTGTTTGACGTGGATGCCGTAGATGCTCAAGTCCACACGGGGCAGGGTCATCGAACACACTCCGTTGTTATAGGGGAAAGCGGCGTCAGTCTCCCGTTTTTTCTTTTCTTCGGGCAATCCGTCCGGCGGCCAGCAGGCCCACGACAAACCCGATCACGAACGTCAGGAACAACAGCACCGCCCGCGGCATGGTGATCGAAACGAACAGGAGCTTGGTTTCGACCGGAGCGGTGTTCTGCAAGATGACGATGACCACCACGATGGCCAACGCGGCAATTCCGAAAAGACGCAAGCGGTCGAACATGGAAAAGTTTCCCCCTTTTCGGCCCAGACGATTCAGTGCACAAAAGGCGTTTTCATCCTAACGCACCGGCCGTCGGCTGCGTAGCAGAAAAGAGAAAAGACTGCCGATTAAAGTTCATTCCACTGCCCGGGCACCGGTACGGGATAGCGTCCCTGGGCGTCGGCTTGCACCGGCGCAGGGGAACCGAAGTCGAGCTTGTCCACCTCGGGGCAGAACTGGAATCGGGAGGAAGTAACTTCCTCCCAGGTGACCACCCGGCCCATGTGGACCGCGGCCCGGCCCATGATCGAGGCAAAATCGGCATACACAGCCCGTTGCGTTTCGTTGTGGGGCTGGTCGCGGCGGATTTTCTCCAGCAACACGCGCCACTCGGCTTCCCAGGGGCTGTAGGGTTCCTTGGGGGCGCGCCACTGGATGGCGTCCTTCTCGAATTGCTGGCCCTTGTAGATGCGGGTGGTGGGAGCGTGGACGTTGCCCGAAAATTGAGCCGCCTTCCGCGTCCCGTGCACGTAGGTGGCAAAGTGATTGTGGCAACCGGGCATGTTCCTCGAGAACACCAACGCCTTGGTCCCGTCGGCAAACGTGTACTCGATGGTATAGGTGTCCAGGTTCTGCCCGTAGCTTCGGTTCTGGGGCGAACGGCCGCCGATGCCGTGGGCCTGAACGGGCCAGGCGTTTTTGAGCCAGCAACATTCGTCGATCTGGTGGATCAGCAGCTCGATAAACAACCCCGAGCCGGCCCAGTGAAAAAACACCCGGCGGCGAATCTGCCAGGTGAGTTCGTCGATCTTAGGCGGCCGGGGGCCCAGCCGCGCTCCACCTTCCATCCGGTAGGCGCGGATGAGCAGCAAGTCGCCCAGTTCTCCGCTGCGGACTTTGTCCACCAGCGCCTGCCGGGCGACCGAATGGCGGCACATCAGCCCGGCGGCAATCTTCAGGTTCTTTCGCTGGGCTTCCTTGCCGGCCCGAAGCATCCGGTGCAGTCCGCCCGGGTCGGGGGCGAACGGTTTTTCCATGAACACGTTCACGCCCCGGACCACGGCGTACTCCAGGTGCGTGGGCCGGATGTACGAGTAGGCCGTCAGCAATGCCACGTCGCCGGTGCCGGGCCGCAGGCAGTCGATGGCGTGCCGGTAGGCGTCGAACCCGACGAATCGCCGTTCCGGAGGCACGTCGATCTGGTCGCCGAAACGCTGTTTCAGTGCCCGGTAGGAGCGTTTGATTCGGTCGGGGAACAGGTCGGCCATGGCCACCAGCTTGACGGCCGGCCCACCCGCGGCGATGGCGTTCCCCACCGCCCCGGAGCCGCGGCCGCCGGTGCCGATTAAAGCCAGGCGGATCGTATCGTCGCCCGCGGCGTGCACCGCCGGTATCGCAACGCCGGCCAAGGCGGTGCCGGCGGCCAGCGCGCCGCCCTGCTTCAAGAACCGGCGCCGCGAAGATTTTTCGGCGGAAGACAGTTCCCGGGAACGATTACCAGGACGGGGGCGGGGCATGATGGCAACTCCTTCGTTTCGAGGCGGGCTTGCACCAGGGCAGGAAGCAACTGCGGCACCATCTTAGGCCGCGGCGGGAACTCACTTGGCCCAGTATATCACGCCGGAGAACCCACATAAAAGACAAAGCGGTCCGCAATGGGGCCGCCTCCCGTGGACAATCGTCGCCTGCCCCCGAGTTTTTTCCGGGAAGGAATGTTCCCGGCTCGCTGTTCCTCCGCCAGCTAAAGCAGGTGGCTCGCCGATTCGCTGTGGCCGATAACGAGCTGCCGATTACGAGTACGAGCACGAGTACCTCTGTCCGTGTCAACTGGCCGGGAGCTGTTTTTTGGAAAAATTTCTGCTTTCTTGGAGGCCGGTGGACACGGAAAAGGAAGGAAGCGTTTCTTTGCCACTTCTTCGGCGCATACGCTCTGCGCCGCGACCACAACGGCCGCTTGAATCCTGCAGCATGCGCTGTTACCCCGACCCAACTATCGCTGTCACTGCAACGCAGCTTGCGCTGTCGCTCCAACCCGGCATGCGCTGCCACTCCAGCCCGGCACGCCGTCCTGCTTTCGTAGCAAGCCGCCGGCCGTGGCCCGTCGGTCACGAGCTTGTCTTGTCGCTCTTCCTTGGCACAACATGAGCGCTTGCCAGCGAGTCCACAAACGCCTCGCATCCGGTTGTGGACATCCAGTC
>WFOE01000263.1 GCA_015488215.1 Planctomycetales bacterium | reverse complement strand
TCTGCCACCTGTCCAAAAGGTACTACACGGCGGCTTGAGTTTCCGACTTGCCACTTGAAACGTGGGGAAAAGAAAACGTGGCAGCAGAAAACCTGCCCACGGGAATTGTCTGCCGTGGGCAAAAAAATCCCGGGAACGTGGTCCGGGAAAATCCCCAGAAAATATCCCGGAAAATATCCCACAAGAAAAATCCTGGGATTCTGTTTTCCCCAAGAAAAATCCCGGCCAGAAAATCGAGGGACGCCGGATTCTCTCGCCCACGAAATCCCCCGGAGAAATCCCAACAGGAAAAAATCCCGGAAAAATCCAGAACAATTCTGGGAAAAACCCGGCAGATTTTCAGATTCGCCCAAGTCGCCGGGAAATTGGCCAAAAAATCCGGCGAGAATGTTTTGCCCCTATACTAGTTTTATGTAAACCCAAAACTATAGTCTTGGTTTACGTAGGGGCGATTCCCGGCCACAAGCACTTTTCCACCACCGGGGCAGAATCCTGGCCCACGTCCAAGAATCCCGGGAAAACGTGGGCGGAAGAATCCCCAGGGGGCGAGCTGTTTCCCAGGGGGAAGCGGCGATCAATCCCGAAAGAAACCAGCCGCGGGGTTCGGTTCCCGTGAAATAGGACAAAAAACTCCTGTTTGACCGATACCGTTCCCCCCGGCTGGCAGGGCATGAAATCGGACAAAATTATCCAGAATGGCCAGCGCCGCCCCTACGGGCCGCTAGGGTGGCCGCTCGTGCGTTTCGTGGGGGCAGGTGGTGTGATTCCCTTACCGCGGGGAAACTCGCACCAGAACGCAAGCCTGGCGTTCTCCGGGGGTGGTCCGCTTGGTTGCGCGTGGTACCACTGGCCGCCCGGGGTTTGGCAAAGGGCACTGGGCAAGTGGGCAACACCGGGCAAGAATCCCCGTTGCCCGGTAGTTTCCAGCGTAAGCTGTTGGCGCGATTGACCTTGTGAAAACCGATTGCCAAGTGGGCAAGTGGGCAGGTGCCGGGGGGCAGCAGTGCCTGTTTGCCGGGGCTGCTGCCGCTGCGACACTAGGACAATCTGCGACATTTGCCCGTTGTCGCAGATAACCAACGGAAAAATAAGCACTTGCGCCTGCTGCGACACTGGGACACGGCTTTGTGTACCAGAGGTTTGTCGCAGTCCCAGGGCTTGCAGGCAGGGGGCCATGTTGTGGCTGGCCCGGTGAAGGGCCAGGGGATGGCCAGTGGCCTTTTATTGCCCCTTGGCCGTCACGGCTTGCCAGACCCGTTCCACCACGTCCTGTTGGACCTGCTGGCCCAGGGCAGGCCAGAGTCGCATCAGATCGGCCAGGTCTGCCTGCCCGGCCTCTTGCAGCAGCCCGGCCAGGTGGTCCAGCAGCACGCGCAGCTCGGCTTCTGCCGGATGGGTCTTTTGGGGACGTTCGGGGGCGGAAATTGCACGGCGCGCACCCAATAGCGCACCTTCGGCCTGCAAGTGGTTTTCGTAAGTTGTTTCTTGGAAGGTAGTTGTGGAATCCGGTTCGAGTCCTGGCCGGGTAGCTCGGGATTTTAGAAAAAGCCAAGCTCTACAGGGTATCTTCCGAAAAACAAGCCGGCGCGTGTCGGCTTGTTTTTTTGCGCGCCCCGTCGGTTTAGCTCTAACCGGCGGCCGGTAGGGATTGGGCCATTTGGTGGGTCAGGGCGAACCAAAGGCTAGGCACAGTTTGCCGGTGGTCGCCGCAGAAGTAGTAGCTCCGCCCGCCGTCTTGCACCGTCCGCACCAGCAACGTTTTCCAGGGGCGGTAGTAGTACATGGGATGGTCCTTGCCCGGGGGACCTTCGGCATACCGGGGCGGCAGCGGTACCAGGTCGAACACCGCGGTGGTGAACCGGCGGATGGTCTCGCCCTGTTGGTGGGCGACGTTGCGGGCCATGCTCAGGGCCTTGAGAAACACTTCCGGGCCGGTGACCGCCGTGCCCAGGTTCAGATACACGCCGCCTTCCAGTTGCTGGACGGTGTGGGCGAAGATGAGAAAATCGGTGTAGGAGGTGCGACCCAACGCCTCGCCGCAGCAGTTGGCATGGGCGTGGATGATGTCGCTGCCGACCGACACGTGGCAGGTAAGCGGCACGCCGGCCTGGTAGCAAGCCGCAGCCAGGGAAAGTTCCCGATGAGGAAAGCGTTCTTCCAGCACGGTGCGACCCACGGCTTCGCCAAGTCCCTCGCCTTGCCGGGCCCCTTGGCGAATCACGTCGTTCAAACGGCTTGTCTCCGTCCAGAGTCCGAACTGCCCGTGGGCAATCCAGCGGGGCACATCCTCGCTGGTTCCGCCCAGCAGGGCCAGCTCGAAGTCGTGAATCAACACCGAGCCGTTGCCGGCCACGTGGGTAATCCAGCCGCGGCGCACCAGATCGATGAGAAACCGGCTCAGGCCGAGCTTGATCGGGTGCCCGCCCATCATCAGCACCACGGGCCGTTCCGACCGTCGGGCGTGGATGATGGCCTTCAGCAGCTCGTCCCAGCCGGGGGCCGTGTAAGGTTGCTCGGGCCGGGCCAGGGGAAGCACATCTGCAGCCCGAAGCTGATGGCCGCGCTGCGCCACCGGAAGCAGACGGATCTGGGTTCGGTCGAACAGCCGGTATCGGGACAACGAGCGACTCCTTCCGCACCGGGGGAGCGTTTCGCCGGGTGCTAGCACCCGGGCGGCAAACTCATCTTTTGCCGCAAGCAAGGGGGGCAGTATAAACCATCTCTCCGACCAGGAACCATGCGGATTTTGCTTGCCAGGACCCCATGCCCATGACCCGGCCGCTTGTGCTTCCGGTGGCTCACCCAGCCGAAAACGCCCCCGTCCGCGTGTGCGTGCTGGGCGATTTGATTCTGGACCACTACGTTTCGGGCACCACGCGGCGGATCAGCCAGGAAGCCCCCGTGCTGGTGCTGGAACAGGAGGAGGAGGAATACCGGCCGGGCGGAGCGGCCAGTGTGGCCTATCTGCTACGGGGACTGGGAGCCGAGGTGGAATTGGTCGGCGTCACGGGGGAAGACGCACACCGGGACGTTCTGCTGGGCCTGCTGCGCCGCGACCGGATCAACTGCACGGCCGTGGTGGCCGATCCGGACCGACCCACCACGATTAAGCATCGTTTTCTGGGACTGGCCGCCGGGCGGCACCGGCAGCAGATTTTGCGCGTGGATCGGGAATCCACCCAGTCTATTTCGGCTCAGGTGCAGGAACATCTGGCCGCGTTGCTGGAAAGCGCGTTGGAACGGTGCCAGGTGCTGCTGATTTCGGACTACGCCAAGGGGGTGTGTACGCCGGGGCTGTTGCAACACGCCGTGCAAGCGGCCCGCCGCCGCGGCGTGCCCGTGGTGGTGGATCCGGCCCGGGTGAAAGACTACCGCCCCTACGCGGGAGCTACGCTGATTACGCCCAACCGCACCGAAGCGGGAATGGCCTCCGGCCAGCGGATCGATTCGCCCCAGCGGGCAATCACCGCCGCGCGGGTGCTATGCAGCCAGCACCGGTTCCATGCCGTGCTGGTAACGCTGGATGCCCAAGGCATGGTGCTGGTGGAACAGGGCCAGGGAAAGCATTTTCCCACGCAGGCCCGGGAAGTGTACGACGTGACCGGAGCCGGGGACATGGTGCTGGCGGCCGTGGGAGTGTGCCTGGCCCGGGGGATGACCCTGCCCCAGGCCGTACCGGTGGCCAACGCGGCCGCCGGGCTGGAAGTGCAGCACTTGGGCGTGGCCCAGGTTACCTGGGACGAAGTGCAGCGAGCCCTGGGCGCCGCGGCCGCCGCAGCTCCGCCGCAGCGAAAGCATCTTTCGCTGGAGCAAGCCGCCGCCCTGGCTGCCGAGCTGCGCGGGCAGGGCAAACAGGTGGTGTTTACCAACGGCTGCTTCGATCTGCTGCACGCCGGCCATGTTACCTACCTGGCCGAAGCCAAAGCTCAAGGCGACGTGTTGTTCGTCGGGCTAAACTCCGACGAAAGCATCCGCGCACTGAAAGGCCCGACGCGGCCGGTACAAAAGCTCCCTTCGCGGCTGGCCGTCCTTTCGGCGCTGGAGATGGTCGATTACGTGGTGGTGTTTGGCGAGCTGACCCCCGTCAAGCTGATCGAAGCCATTCGCCCGCACGTGCTAGTCAAGGGAGGGGACTATCGCGGCCGGGAAGAAGAGATTACCGGCCGGGAACTACTTGCCCGCTGGGGAGGCCGGCTCCACCTAGCTACGTTCGTCCCCGGGGTGAGCACCACCAAGATTACCGAAACCATCCGCGACGTGGCCGCCTAGCGTCCACACCCTCGGCGCAGCAGAGGGGCTTGCGGCCTGCGCCGGAACATGCGTTCCCGCGCAAGCCGCAGGGCACGCACCGCAACCCGAGGCGATGCGGTCTTGGGCGGATCAGGACTTCTTCTTCACGCCCAGCTTCTCCAGCAGCTTGACCAACTGCTGGCCGTGGGCACGGGCGTTGACCCGTTTTTCCACGTGCAGGATTTTTCCGTCCGGGCCGATGATGAAGGTCCACCGCTGGGGGAACTTCCGCGTGGCCGAAGCCACTCCGTAGGCGCGGGCGACTTTGCAGCCCGGATCGCTTAGAATCGGGTAGTCCAGTCCCAGCGATTCGGCGAACCGCTTGTTTGTTTCGGGGGAATCGCAACTGGCAGCGAAATAGACCACGTTTTCGAACTGGCGAAGCTCGGTGCCGCTGTCACGCAGCGACTTGCACTCGGCTGTTCAGCCGCCGGTGAACGCCTTGGGATACCAGGCCAGCACGACCACCTTACCCCGCAGGTCGCTCAGGCGGTAGGTCTTGCCGTCGGAACCGGGCAGGTTGAACTCGGGAGCCGGGTCGCCCACGCCGGGGCCGGCGGCTTCGGCAGAGGATGCGGCAGCCATCAGCAACAAAGCTCCTAGAGCAACGGGCCAACGGATCATGGTTTGCTTCTCCTTCTTGCTGTCAGGGTCCACCGGAACGAACCACTTCTGTACAAGGCAGCGCCGCGGAGTGTACACGCTCCGCCAACGCAGCTTGCCTCCGAGCCATCCGTCCCTGGTGGCCGCAACGTCTTCCAGCCTACGCTACATCCGGGGGAGTTTTCAAAGGTTTTTCGCCTCTGCCCCCTGCGGCTAGATGCGGCAGTGGCGGAACATCTCCTCCGGCGTGGCCACGTAGCTGGTGTAGAACGGGCCGAACTCGGCGTACACCGCGCTGGCCTCGTCGAAACGCATGGTATAGACGATTTCCTTGAGGTACTGCGGGTTGGCCGCCCAGAGGGTAACGCCCCACTCCCAATCCTCCAGGCCGATGCCCACGGTAATCAACTGGGTAACCTTGCCGCCGAACTTCATGCCGGTGTGCCCGTGCTCGGTCATCAGCCGGTTGCGTTCTTCAAACGGCAGGGTGAACCAGTTGGCCCCCACTTCCCGCTTCTTGTTCATCGGGTAGAAGCAAGTAACTGGCCAGGGGGGAAACTCCGGGTAGAGCCGCTGCCGCCGCATTGCTTCTTCGCGTTGGGCGTAGGCTTTCACCTTGGCCTTGTAGCTGGGGCTGTCCGGCTCCTCGCCCTGTTCGATGAGCCGCTGGCCGTACTGTTCGGGCGTGGGCACGTATTCGGAAACTTCCGTAAGCGAGACGAACGAGTATACCGGCTCCACGGCCGGGCCCAGCGGGCTGCTCATCACCTGCTGATGGACCGCGTCCAGCTTGAGCGGATCTGGGTCCAGCAACAGCAGGGCCCAATCGGCTTTGTGCCCGGCCACGATGGAAAGCTGAAGCCGCTGCGGGGCCTCTTCGCCCTGGGGTGCAAGGACCTGGGCCAGATGCTCCTTGCCGTCGAAGCGACGCTGCTCCCCCAGTGCGTCCAGCACCTCGCGCTTCCAGCGGTAGAACAAGTGCAGGCAGTGCCAGCCTTCTTCGGGAGTGAGCGAGACGGCCGGAGCGGGGTTTTGCGGGCGGCTCATCGGAGGGACTCCTCACCTGCGGCAGGAACAGGGAACCACGGCTATGAAAACACACACCATTCCCCGCGCCAAGGGACTCAAGCTGCGGCAAAAAGAGAGCGTCCGCCGAGGGGCGCAGTAACCGCGTAGTCGGCGATTGCTTTTGCTTCGGAGGGAAGGCCCTTTCTTGAGCCTTCGTCCGCACGCTTCACGCCCGCTGCCCTGGCGTCCCCAAGCCCTCAGGCTCGCCCGAACGCCAACGCCGGCCCAGGCCGCTAGCCAACAGACCACGCAGGTGGTAAAACCAAAGCGGCCGCCGGTTGGCCACGGAAAAGTCTTTCCTGCGGTAACGAAAGGCTGTGTGCGATGTCCACTTTTGCCGAGCTTGTTCCGCCAGTGCGCGTGCTGATGGGGCCGGGTCCCAGCGACATTCACCCCCGCGTGCTGCGGGCCATGGCCTGCAACACCATCGGGCACCTGGACCCGCACTATCTGGAACTGATGAACCGCCTCCAGGAAATGCTGCGGCAGGTATTCCAGACCCGAAACGAACTGACCTTCGCCGTCTCGGGCACCGGCTCGGCCGGAATGGAATGTGCCGTGGTGAACCTGATCGAGCCGGGCGACCGGATGCTGGTCTGCGTCAACGGCGTGTTCGGCTCCCGGATGGCCGACGTGGCGGCTCGGGCCGGGGCCGACGTGATGACCATCGAGCGTCCCTGGGGCGAAGTGTTTACGCCGGACGAAGTGGAGCAAGCCGTCAAGAGCCATCGGCCCAAGGTGGTGGGCATCGTCATGGCCGAAACCTCCACCGGAGCCAGCCAACCGCTGGAGGAAGTGGCCCAGGTGGTCCACCGCCACGGAGCGATGATTCTGGTCGATGCCGTCACCAGCCTGGGCGGCATGTCCGTGCCGGTGGATGAGTGGGAACTGGATGCCGTGTACTCCGGCTCACAAAAGTGCCTGAGTTGTCCGCCTGGACTGGCCCCGGTGACGTTCGGGCCTCGGGCCGTCGAGGCGATCCAGCAGCGCAAGACCAAGGTGCAAAGCTGGTATCTGGACGCCACGATGCTGTCCCAGTACTGGGGCGACGAGCGTGTGTATCACCACACCGCCCCGATCAACATGACCTACGCCTTGTACGAGGCGCTGCGGGTCATTCTGGAAGAAGGGCTGGAAAACGTCTTTGCCCGGCACCAGCACAACCACCGGGCGTTGCGGGCCGGGCTGGAAGCCCTGGGGCTGGAGTTCACCGCCCAGGAAGGCCACCGGCTGCCGATGCTCAACGCCGTCCGCGTGCC
>WFOE01000262.1 GCA_015488215.1 Planctomycetales bacterium | reverse complement strand
GGCCACCACCACCGAGGCGATCAGGGCGAACGTCTTGGTAAAGGCCAGCGGTTTGAACAGCTTTCCTTCCGGGCCGGTCATGGTGAACACCGGCAGGAAGCTGACCACCGTGGTGGCCACGGCCGTCAGCACGGCCGAGCCGACTTCGCTTGCTGCGCGGAAGATCACCTCCAGGCGGTTTTCCTCCGGCGGGGCTTCGTCCAGGTGTCGCAGCATGTTTTCGCACAGCACGATGCCCATATCGACCATCGTGCCGATGGCGATGGCAATGCCGGAAAGGGCCACGATGTTGGCGTCCACCCCGAACGATTTCATGGCGATGAAGGTCATCAGCACCGCCAGGGGCAACAGGGCGCTGATGAGCATCGAGCTGCGCAAGTGCATCACCGACAGAATGACCACGATGATCGTAACCAGAATCTCCTCCACCAACGCGGTGTTGAGCGTGCCCAGGGTTTCGTAGATCAGCCCCGTGCGGTCGTAAAACGGAACGATCGTCACCTGGCTGGTGGTAATCCACCGCGGCCACTTTTCGCGGGGGAGGCTGCGCAGGTAGCGCACCCAGGCTTCGTGGTTCAACTGGCCGGTTTCCGGGTCGTAGGCATCGAAGCCCTGCCGCTTGGCCAGGGCTTCCACCTGCTCGCGGGTCACTTGCGAGTAATCGACCACGGCCTTGGTGGGCAGGCCGGGGGCGACGCGCCGGATGACCTCCTTGATGTTCTGAATGGCCTTCAAAGGGTTGTAGCCGTAGCGGACTACGACCACGCCGCCCACGGCTTCGGCTCCGGCTTTGTCCAGCGCGCCGCGACGCAGGGCCGGTCCCAGCGTAACTTTGGCCACGTTCTTGATGTAAACCGGCACGTTGTCCCGCACGGCCACCACGGTTTGCTCGATGTCCTTCAGTTGGCGGATGAAGCCCAGGCCGCGGATGAAATACTCCACGCGGTTGATTTCGATGCTGCGGGCGCCCACGTCGATGTTGCTCTTGCGCACCGCCTGGAAAATCTGGTGCAGCGAAACGCCGTAGGCCCGCATGGCGTCCGGGTCCACGTCGATCTGGTACTCCTGCACGTAACCGCCGATGGAAGCCACTTCGGAAATGCCCGGAGCGGCGGCCAGATAGTAGCGCACGTACCAGTCCTGAATGGTGCGCAGCTCGTGCAGGTCCCAGCCGCCGACGGGCTTGCCGTCCGGATCGCGCCCTTCCAGCGTGTACCAGAAAATCTGGCCCAGCGGCGTTGCATCAGGTCCCAGGGCCGGCTGCACTCCCTCGGGCAACGTGCCGGCAGGCAGGCTGTTGAGCTTTTCCAGTACCCGCGTGCGCGACCAGTAGAACTCCACGTCTTCTTCAAAGATGACGTAGATGGTGGAAAAGCCGAAGTAGGAGTAGCTGCGGATTGTCTTCACCCCCGGCACGCCCAGCAGGGCCACGGTCAGGGGATAGGTGATTTGGTCTTCCACGTCCTGGGGGCTGCGGCCCATCCACTCAGTGAAGATAATCTGCTGGTTTTCGCCGATGTCGGGAATGGCGTCGGTGGGCACGGGCCAGCGCGGCAGGGGGCCCAGGTCCCAATCGAACGGAGCCACCAGCACGCCCCAGCCGGTCACGGCCACCACCAGCAGGGCCACCACCAGCTTGTTTTCCAGGCAGAAGCGGATGATTCCATCCAACAGATTCGGCCGCTTGGGGGCCGGATTGGGGGAGGTTTCAGTGCTCATGTTTGTCTTGGGCAGGTGCGGATTGCGAGGAACCGTGGTTCTGGTGTGCGTCCTTGCCGTCCTGGCCGGACTTTTGTTTGGGCCGAGGCACGGCCAGCAGTTGCCTCCGCAGGCGGTCGATGTGCTCGGTAAGCTGCTTGAAGATGCGGCGGGCGTCGTGCAATTGCTTCACTTCGCGGCCCAGCACCACGTCGTTTCGAAGCATCATCCGCAGGTCGAGCCAGAGCATCAGCGCGTGGCCTTGCAGCAGCTCGCTGTGCACGTCTTCCAGCGTGGCTCCAAAGAGCCAGAACGCGGCTCGGATTCGCTCCATGTTGCCCGAACGGACCGCCTCGCGCACCACTTCGTAGGTTTCCAGCAGCGCCTGGGCTTCGCGGCGAAACTCCTCGGAAACGAACACGGCGGCCGTGGCACCTCCCTTTTTGGGGCCTCCGCCACCGTGATGATGACCTCCGCCCCCTCCGCCCCCTTCGGGGGTCATCATGCTGGGCTTGGCCTGGATTTGCACTTCGCTGTCCAGGGTGAAGTTGCCGCGGGTGACGACCAGCTCCCCTTCTTTCAGCCCGTGCCGCACCAGGTAGTAGTCTCCGGCTCGGGGTCCGAGGACGATTTCCCGGCCTTCGAACGTGGGGGCCGGGGCGTCCGGCACCTTTACGTACACAATGGCCCGTTTGCCCGTAATCAGCGGAGCCGACACCGGGATTACCAGCGGCTTGTCCGCTTCGCTGGCCGTGGGAGCCACGTAGCCCAGCTCCTCGGTGCTCACCAGCGTCATGCCGCAGATGCGGCACTTGCCGGGCTTGGGTTCGATTACTTCGGGGTGCATCTTGCAAATCCACTTGCCCGACAGCTCCGGATCCAGCACCCGGCCGCCGCTGGCGATCAAGGCGCGGATTTCCCCGTGGACGAACATTTCCGGCTTGAGTTTGCCGTGTTCGTTGGGCACGTTTACCCGCACCTTGGCCGTGCGCGTTTTCTTGTCCAGCACCGGGTCGATGAAGGCGATCCGGCCGCGGAACACTTCGCCGGGATAAGCCTCGGTGGTGAAGCGGACTTCCTGCCCGTAACGAAGCCAGACCAGGTCGGATTCGTAAGCGTCCATCTTCACCCACACCTGGCTCAGATCGGCCACGGTGTAGATGCGGTCGCCCAGGCGGACCCGGTCCCCTTCCTGCCGCAGTTTTTCGATTACCGTGCCGCCGATGGGGGAGTAGATTGTCAGATGGGTTACCGGCTCGCCGCGTTGTTCGATCTGGCGGATCTGCTCGTCGGTCAGGCCCAACAGACGCAGTTTTTCCCGGGCCGCCCGAACCAGATTGTTTCCCACGTTGCCGAGCGAACCGCCGCCCAATTGCCGGGCCGAACGCACGGCCTGGATCAGCTCCTGCTGGGCCGAGTAGAGTTCCTCGCTGTAGATAAGGACCAGGTGGTCCCCCTTGGCCACCTCCACCCCGGTAAAGTCCACGAACAGCCGATCCAAACGGCCGGGCACCCAGGCGGTGATGTACTTGAGCCGGGTTTCGTCGTAATCGACTTTGCCCACCAGGCGGACCACGTTGGTCACGTAGCGGCGTTGGACCCGGGCGGTTTCGATGTTCATCAGCGCCGCGGCTTCCGGCGTGAACGTGATGCGGCGCATGCTCATGCTCATCGGCCCAGTGCCACCACCGGCTCCGTGCCCTGCATGCGCACCGGAGTGGGAAGTTTTCCCCGGGCCGGGCTGTTCTGGCGGCTGTTCTTCCCCGGCGGCAAACCAATTGCCCACCAGATAGCCCAGGGCGAAAAGCACCACAGCCGCCACCAGCCGGGCCTTGCCCGAAAGCCCAGCCCATAACGCCGCCAACCGGCGGGAAGCAGAGTTCGACGAGGGCATCAGGGAATCCCTCTCACCATCGGGGGAGCAACAACGAAAAAGCCAACCTGGGGCGACCGCAAAACCGGACAAGCCGGGCCGCGAGCTCGGGTCGCACCGGACAATCGCCGACTCGAGTAAGCGAAGCCAACCAGACCCTATGACGCCGAGCCGGCGGAGTGCTCCCTCCACCAGAGAAAGATCGCCCGAGGCGAACGTGCCACCGGATTATATCCACCCGGCGACGTTTTCAACAGACGCACTTTTCAAATCGCCGAGCCGTCCCGGAGGGAGCATTAGCCTCGGGAACGCCGCACGTCGTCAAAGTCGCGCAGGTGGTAGCCGATGCCCACGTAGTCCAGCAGGCGGCACAGGCTGCGCAGGGCCACACCCATTCCGTCCGGACCACTGAAGCCGCCGAACTGCCCCCCTCCCTTGACGTGCGGTTCCAGGTCGAGCACCACGCCGGGGGCGTCGTACTTCTTCAGCACCCGCTGGAGCTTGGGCACCTGGGTGGCGAAGTGCCGCAGGATGCGCTCGTGGCCTGTGTCTCCTCGGTCGGCCGGCACAAAGTGCTTCAGCGCCTCTTCGTCCACGTGCTCCAGACGCCGAATCCGGCCCGGATGGCGGTAGTCCTTGATGTGCAGCCAGCCCAAGCCAGGGCACATGGCCAGGTACTGCTGGTAGATTTCATCCGGCGTGTAGCCCTGGCAGGAGAGATTGGCCCCGTCGAAAATCAGCCGCAGGTTGGGCATCTTCACCCGGCGGTAAAGTTCGGCCATCAGATAGCCGTTCTGCCCCACCAGGTTGGCTTCCACTTCCAGCCCGAACACCAAACCGTACTCCTGGCACATTTCGGCGATCTGGGCCAGTTGATCCGCGGCCTGAGGCAGATGCTCCTGCGGATCGGTGCCGCGGGGATGATAAAACGAAAACCCACGAATGAGCCGGGTGCCGAACGTGCAGGCCAGCTCGCAGGCCTTTTTTACTTCGGTTTTCAGATACTTGGCAAACGGCACGTAGCGGTTGGCCGTACCGTCTTCCACGTCCAGCAGCTTCACCTTGCCGATGGGCGAACCGAGCGTGGCCACCCGCATGCCGTACTCGTTTTGCAGCTTGATGACCTGCCGGACTTCGGACCGGGTCAGTTGCATCACGTTCTTCACGCCCGAGCCCACGTCGATGAACCGCACGCTGTAATACTGCAAGCCCATCGCGGCGAAGGCGGCAAACTGTTCCACGGCCGTTTTGTGATTGGCTGCTTCGTCGGCAAATCCGCTCAGGATGACCTGGGCAGTGGCCATGCTGGGTTTCCTTCGGTGCAGGCGGAAGCAAACGTCGGAAGGGGCATCGAAAACAGTCGGCTTTTTCTTGCCGCCGCTGGAGACAAAGCCGCTATTTTGCCGCCCGGCCGGGCGCGATTCAAGCGCCGCGACGAAGCAAAAATGTTTTTTCATTTTTTCCCTTCGCGCGGGAAAACAGCCGCTATAATGAGCCGCGTTTCGGGAAGTCGTTCGGCGGCGGTGATTCTGTTTTCGCCAGGGCGGAACGTTTCCTTTCGCGTACGTTGCCTTGGCCGCGAACCGCTTCCCTTGGACGGGTTTCCAGTTCTGGGAACCCGCGTGGCCGGTAGTTTCAGGGAATCGACAGCATGAGCAGCGGCGGCACACCTTCCCCGGCACTCCACGTCCTTCGCGGCGGTATGGTGGGCCTGGGGATGATCTTCGAGGAGACCTATCGTCCGTTCTTCGAAGCGGCGCGTCGTCAAGGGTTCTACGATCCTCGCTTCGGCGCCTGCCACGTGGAACTGGCAGCGGTGGCCAGCCGCACCGGCCGCCGGGCCGAAAAGTACCTGCAACAGCGTAGCGAGCAACTGGGCCGCTTCCAGAGCTTCACCGAGCCGGACTCGGTGGCCAAGCTGCTTGCAAACGCCCAGGTGGATTTCGTCTGCGTGGCCACACCCGACGACCGCCACTACGAAGCCGCCTGCCAGGTGCTTCAGGCCGGCAAGCACCTGCTGGTGGAAAAGCCTTCGGTGTTGTCGCTGGAACAACTGGACCATCTGACCCGGCTGGCCCAGGAACACGGCGTGCTGGCCAAAGTGGTGTACCACAAGCTGCTGGACCCGGACCACAAAAAGCTGCGCACGCTGGTCGTGCAGGGAGATTTGAAGCACGTCAACAACGGCTATTGCAGCCTGCTGGAACCCAAGCAGATATCCTCGCAGCAGTTCGCCGAGTGGATCACCGGGCGAAACCCGGGCACTTATGTGGCCGTGCACTACATCAAGCTGATCGACTTCACTTTTCCCGGGCGGCTCAAGGCCGTGCTGTGCAGCGGACAACGGGGGCTGGTCGGCCCGGCCGACGGCAACACCTGGGACTCGGTGCAACTGCGGCTCATCTACGAATATCCGGACCGACGCGAAGCGGCCTTCGACATCCACACGTCCTGGGTCACGCCGGACAACTTTCCTGGTTACGTGGAGCAGGAAGTCCAGTTCCGCTTCGACAACGGGGTGTGGAACGGCCACTCGCGCAAACGGGGTGTGGAGCTGACCATCGAGGGCCAGACCCCGTTGGAAAAGAAGATTACGCTCAACAACCACTACAACGCGGAGTTCATCGAACCCTGGGGCGAGCCAAGCCAGCGAGGCTATGGCATCGAAGTGCTGGAGCGGTTCGTCCGCGAGGTGGCCTATGTGGAGTTCGGCGGGCCGGAGTCGGACCGGGAACAACGCCTGGAGCAGATGCGCGGGCTGACCTACAACGACCTGGCCGCAGATCGTCAGGTGGTGGCGGCGGTTCAGGCCATGGAAGCCATTCTGGAACAGGCAGCCGCAGGCCATCCGGACGCGGTGGTCTACGTGGACCATCCCCGGGGCGGGCTGGTGCTGTTCCGGCCCGGGGAGGCCGAGCCGCAGGTGCTCTACGAACCTCGCGTGCGCCCCTAGCCATTGCGTGCCCACAGCATGGAGGATGCGGCCGCCACGGAGGGTGGCGTTTTTCTCAAAGGGTTGGCCCCTGCTCTATGTAACTGCACGGTGGGACCGTTTACCGCTCTGGCAACAAAAGGGCACAAAAGCACTTTCCCACCATCGCGCTTGATGCGGTTGCAAGTCCGGGGCGGTTTCCTCAACCAGGTGCTTGCGCACGCCTCATGTCCGTTCCATGTATCCCAAGTACACTTCGGCCGGGGGATAGCGTCGCTTGTGCCAAGAAACCAACTCGGGGAGCCGCTGGGCGGGAAACCTCTCGGGAGCTTCGACCACCAGCACGCTTTCTCCGGGAGCCTGCTGGGCGAACCACGCAACCAGGTGCATCAGCTCCGCCTCGCGCTGGGAGAACATGGCATAAGGAGGGCAGAAGAACACCAGCCAGGGCCGGTTGCGGGGGTAGGAAAGTTGCGGAGCCAGTTCCAACGCATCGCCTTGGACGAGCCGGCAGAGCCGCTCGGCCTCCGGCCCGGCGGTTTCCTCTACGTTCTGCTTCAGCACGGCGAACACTTCCGGGTGGGCCTCTATGAGCGTAGCCCCTTCGGCTCCGCGGCTCAGGGCTTCCAGGGCCACGGCCCCCGAGCCGGCAAACAGGTCCACCACGTAGCTGCCCGGCACCCAAGAGGCCAGCGAGTTGAACAGCGCTTCGCGGGTGCGGTCTTTCATCGGGCGGCACAGCTCGGCCGGGGGGAGTTGCAGCCGCCGTCGACGCCAGCGCCCGGCGATAATTCGCACCTGGGGAACCCGCCGCAGTGAACTTTTCTTCGGCTCGCCGCCTCGTACCATGGGAAAAACCTACCGGCTATGGGAGCAGACCGCGGTGAACGAATCGCAACCGCTTGCACATCTGGACGGCTCGCAGGGCGAAGGGGGTGGTCAGATCCTCCGCACCGCCTTGGCCCTGGCCGCTGTAACCGGGCGCGGGGTGCGGATCGAAAACATCCGCGCCCAGCGCAAAAACCCCGGACTGGCTCGGCAACACCTTTGCGCCGTGCAGGCCGTGGCCCAGGTGTGCCGGGCCCGGGTGCAGGGAGCCCGATTGCGTTCCCGGTGGTTGGAGTTTATCCCGGGCAAGCCGCAAGCGGGAGAGTACCGCTTCGACATCGGCACCGCGGGCAGTACGACGCTGGTGCTCCAAAGCGTGCTGCCACCGCTGCTATTGGCAGCAGGGGCGTCGCGGGTGGAGATAAGCGGTGGGACCCACAACCCGATGGCCCCTCCGTTTGAGTTCCTGAAAGAGACCTTCGCCCCAGCGCTGGCCCGAACTCTGGGCCGCCTGGACCTGGAGCTGCTGCGCCCTGGCTTCTACCCGGCTGGAGGTGGTCGCATCCGTGCCCTGATTCGTCCAAGCAGTCCAGGGCCCGGGATCGACTGGACCGAGCCGGTGGAAGCCCGGGTACTTCGTGCCGAAGTGCTGCTGGCTCGCCTGCCCCAGCACGTGGCCACGCGGGAACTGGCCGTACTCCGGCGGATGCTGGACCTTCACCAGGAGCAGCTCCACGTGCTGCAGCGCCAGGATACCGGCCCGGGAAACGCCGTGTTGGTTCACGTGCAAGCCGGCCCGGTGCAAGAGGTGTTTGCCGGCTTTGGTCAGCGCGGTAAACCGGCCGAGCAGGTAGCCGAGGAAGTGGCTGAACAGGTGAGGGCCTTCGTCGAGGCGGGCGTGCCCGTCGGGCCTTACCTGGCCGACCAGTTGTTGGTGCCGCTTGCTCTGCTGGGCCGCGGGGCATTTCTGACCACCCGGCCCACGCTCCATACCCGAACCAACGCCGAGGTAATCCGGCGTTTTCTGCCCGTGGAGTTTACCTTCCAGGAGCAGCCAGCCTCCGGGCGTTGGAAGGTGGAGGTGACGGCAAGCCGGGAAGCTTGAGCCGGCGAAAACCCGCCTTGCCGCTTTCTGCGCCGCGGGACTAGAATCGGCGGCCCTTTTGGTCGGGCTGTCGGCTTTGGCCCGGTCCCGCGAGAGCTTGCCCTCCTGTAAAGAAAAACGCCCGCTATGGTTTCTGCCGAGGTGCTGCCGTCGGGGAGCGACTTCCGGATTTCGGTGGTTGTTCCCCTTTACAACGAGGAGGCCAATCTGGAGACGCTGAGCCAGCGCCTGCTGGCAGTGCTGGAAGGGCTGACGGAAGATTTCGAAATCATCTACGTCAACGACGGTTCCAGCGACGGCACGCCCGAAGGCATCCAACGGTGGCACCGCCGGGACCCGCGGATCAAAGGGGTCATGCTTTCCCGCAACTTCGGGCACCAGGCGGCCATCACGGCCGGGCTGGCTTTCGCTTCGGGTGATTGCACCGTGGTGATGGACGGCGACTTGCAGGACCGGCCCGAGGAAATCCCTCGCTTCGTCGAGCTGTGGCGCCAGGGATACGACGTGGTGTACGCCGTGCGCCGCCGCCGGGCGGGCGTGGCCTGGTGGAAACGCCTGGCCTACGCGGCGTTTTACCGCGTGCAGCGCCGGGTGGCCGATCTCCCGATGCCGCTTGACAGCGGCGACTTCGCCCTGCTGGATGGGCGCGTGGTGCAGTGGCTCAACCAGTTCCCCGAACCGGATCGGTTCTTACGGGGCCTGCGCACCTGGGTTGGGCTGCGTCAGGTGGGGCTGGAAGTGGATCGGGACGCCCGAGCCGCCGGAGAGCCGAAATACTCCTTCCGCTCCCTGGTGCGGCTGGCTTTGGACGGGCTGATTAGCTTTTCGCTCAAGCCACTTCGCTGGCTGCTGATTGCTGGAGGGGGGCTGATGCTGGCCGGAGCCGCAGGTGCCCTGGCCGCGCTGGCGGCCGCTTCGCCTTGGGCCGCTTTGGCCGCTTTGGCCTGCACGCTCAGCGGCGTGCAACTGGTGGCCTTGGGAGTGCTGGGCGAGTACGTAGGCCGCAGCTACATGAACCTGAAAGGCCGCCCGGTGTTCCTGGTGGACAGGCTGCTGGGGCTGGAAGAACGCTCTCAGCAAGTGCCTCGGCACCTGGCGTTCCCTTCGCCCCCGCAGCGCAGGGCTGCCTGAAGGTTGCCGGACAGCGACGCATTTCAGCCTTGCGCCGGCACCGAAGCCTCCTGGCGGCGATAGCCCAGCGACTTGATGATCTGAAGCAGCTCTTCGTAAGTGACAAACCGCCGGTGGTGCATCAGCTTGTAGCTGTCGATGGCCAGGGCCAGCTCCTTGGCCTCCGGCGAAAGCTCCGAATGGCTGTTGCCGAACTGGCGGCGTTCGTAAGGGACCTGATCCGAAGGCGTATGCTGGCGGCGGCGGTCCACAAATCCGGGCGAGAACGGAGTGGCCATACGAACAGCTCCTGCGGGCGAGGGACGACGAAGGTGCCGTTTTGCCGAAAAAAACAATGGTAACGAGACGCGTGCCCCTTGCTGGGCGAAGATGCACTCTTCTCCAGCAACCCTAGCCCACGATTCGCCCTCGGGCAAATCGCTTCCTGGGCGATTCTGGCTTTCGTGTGGTCGGGTAGCCCGAGCGGCTTTTCTCCGCCGGTTGCGGAACAAGCTGTCTTTGCGTGTTTTGCTGTTTCTGGTAGTTGTCCCAGTTTCCAGGTTGGTGGAAGTTGCGCGACTTCTGGCCTCTTCTCGCCTCCCCTGCCCCGGCTGGGGATTTGCTGCTGGCATTGACTTGCCCGAGGGAAAGTTGCTATTCCTTGCATCGGTTTCTTGCCGGTGATGAGGTTTCTTTCCGAGGTGGAGCAATCATGCACGAGCGCCGTCCCGACCCCACCCACCACTTTTTGCTGAAAAGCCAGGCCCGGCGGGCTGCCCGGAAGAAGTTCGGGCCCGTGCACGGTCTGCCGTTGGCTCGGCGAGCCAGCAGGGTGTTGTTACAACACGCCCGCGACGGGATGCGGGTGCTGGAAGTGGGCGCGGGAGACCGGCGGATGAAGGAGCATCTACAGCGGCGATTCCGCCACATCCGTTACGAGTCGCTGGACCCGGACCCGGAAGGCCCCCACGAATATCGTAGTTGGGACCAGGTGCCCGGCAGCTATGACCTGGTGTTCGCCTTCGAAGTGCTGGAACACATCCCGGTCCGGCAACTGCCGGAGTTCCTCTGGCAGATGGAACGGCACCTGAACCCCGGCGGCTTGCTGCTGCTGAGCACTCCGAACGTCTATTGTCCCCACCGCTATCTGTACGACGCCACGCACTGCACCCCGCTCTGCTACGACGAGCTGGCCGGGCTGGTGCAACTGGCCGGGCTGGACGTGCAGGCCATCTACCGCACCTATCACGAACCCTTCCTCCGCAAGCTGGTGCGGCGCTGGGCTTTCGGCTGGCTGTTCCGCCTGCTGATGCTGGACTACGCCCCGCAGATCGTGCTGGTGGCCCGCAAACCCGCCCAGGAACAACGCCAGGCGGCCTGAGCCGGGGCTGCCACGGCTTTTCTTCCTCGGCGGCAAGCAAGCCGGGCAAGGAGCCGTCTACTGCGAGTTGGGGGGCGTTGCAAACCCCGGGGCGGCTGCGTACTCTCGAAACAAGCGGACCCCGTTGCGGAAAGCCCTCGTCGGGAACGGCTCGGCGAGGGTCTGTTGCTTCCCCGGTAAACGCCCGCGAGTGAACAGAAGGAGACAACCCTGTGTCCGATTCCGCGCCGGTGATGCCCGATTTCGACAAAGGCGGCGGACTGCTTCCCGTGGTGGCCCAGGACGCCCAGACCGGCCAGGTGCTCATGCTGGCTTACATGAACCGCGAGGCGTTCCAGGAGACGGTGGCCACCGGCCGGGCGGTCTATTACAGCCGCAGCCGCAACCGCCTGTGGCGCAAAGGCGAAGAAAGCGGCCACGTGCAGCAGGTGCAGGCCATCTACATCGACTGCGACGCCGACACCATTCTGCTGAAAGTACATCAGGTGGGCGGAGCCGCCTGCCACGAAGGATATGCCAGTTGTTTCTTCCGCCGCTGGACGCCCCAGGGGGTGGAAGTGGAAGGGGAGCGCGTCTTCGACCCCGAAAAGGTTTACAAGAAAGGATAAGCCGACCATGCCGGAGAAGGTTCTGCGTTTGGGCATTCCGGCCGGCAGTCTGCAAGAGGCCACAGCCGACCTGTTCCGCCGCGCCGGCTACAAGATTACTTTCCACAACCGCAGCTACTATCCGACCATCGACGACGAGGAGATCGAGTGCATGTCCATCCGGGCCCAGGAGATGGCCCGCTACGTGCAGGACGGCGTGCTCGACGCCGGCATTACCGGCTACGACTGGATTGTGGAAACCGGCGCGGACGTGCACGAGGTGGCCGAGTTGGTCTTTTCCAAAGTGAGCCGCCGCCCGGTGCGCTGGGTGTTGTGCGTGCCGGAGGATTCGCCCGTGCAAAATGTGCGGGATCTGCAGGGCAAGCGCATCGCCACCGAAGCGGTGGGGCTGACCACCCGTTACCTGGAAAAACATGGCGTGCAGGCCCGAGTGGAGTTCAGTTGGGGAGCCACCGAAGTCAAACCGCCCAAGCTGGCCGACGCCATCGTGGAAGTGACCGAAACGGGCAGCTCCCTCCGGGCCAACCGCCTGCGGATTGTGGACGAAGTGCTGGTCAGCACGCCTCGGTTCATCGCCAACCATCAGTCGTATCAGGACCCCTGGAAGCGGCAGAAGATCGACGACCTGGTGCTCATGCTCCAGGGGGCTCTGGCCGCCGAGGGCAAAGTGGGACTGATGATGAACGTCCCCCGCGAAAGTCTCCAGCAGGTGCTGGAGCTGCTGCCGGCGCTGCAAAAGCCGACCGTCTCCAGCCTGGCCGACGAGCAGTGGGTGGACGTGCTCACCGTGGTGGACGAAAGCGTGGTACGGCACATTGTTCCCCGGCTCAAGGCCGCGGGGGCTCGCGGGATTGTCGAATACCCACTCAACAAGGTGATTCCCTGACCGGCTTGCCGCGCCGGCCAGGCAGTGCTGAAAAGACTGGCTGGGAAGTCGCCCTACTTGTTGGTGCCGTCGCGCCCACCATAGGCCGCACGCCGCATCCCAAGAGCCACAAGCGGATGCAGCTTCCGACCTGCTCCCAAGTCGTTGAATCGGCGGACCCATGTGCTCTCGTCTTGGCCGCGAAGTTGCTCTAAGCTGGATAAAGAGAACGCGTTCCCACGGGGCAGCAGCCGGAATGAACAAGGACGGGCTGCAAACTTGGCACCAGTTGCATTGACGAATGTTCGGCTCTCGATGAACCGTGTCGTGGAATCACCGGAAAGCAGCAGTCTGAGCGGCGGCTGCTACTTTGTGCGATACGGGACGATGGGCCACCTGGGCCGATTCACTGCCCCGGCAGGGGCGGCGTATGACTGGGGAACCCAGGTGGTGATTCGCTCCCGGCGCGGGCTGGAGTGCGGCCAGGTGCTGGCTCCGGCCGCCGCGGTCTCCGCAAAGGAAGAGACACCCCAAGGGGAAATCCTCCGCCGGATGAGCGTGGAGGACCATCTGCTGCTGGCCCGAGCCGGGCAGAAACGCCATCAGGCTCTGCGACGCTGTGAACAACTGCTGCTGCGCCACGGGCTGCCCGACGTGCTCATCGACGCGGAATACCTGCTGGACGGCAGCACGGTGGTGTTTTACTTTCTGGGGCCGCCGTCGCCGGAGCTGGAAAGTCTGCTGGACCATCTGGCCCGGGAGTTCGAATCGCAGGTGCGATTGCAGGACTTTCTACAGGCGGCCCAGGAAGGGTGCGGTCCCGACTGCGGCAGCGAAAAAGCGGCCGGTTGCCATAGTTGCGCCGAATCCTGCGCGCTGGCGCAGATGTGCCACGCAAACGCCGCCTCGACATCCAGACGCCGACGCGATGTGGCCGAACGAAGCGGGCACCGATCGGGATGCCGATAACCCGGGTGGGCTCAAGCGCCGTTGTTCAGCGGGCGGTGGCGGATGATTCGCCCTTCGACCAGGAACACGATGTCTTCGGCAATGTTGGTGGCCAGGTCGGCAATCCGTTCCAGATGCCGCGAAGCGGACAGGTAGTGGATTGCCCGTTCGATTGTGTCCGGGTCGCGCCGCATTAGTTCCTGCAAGGCGTCGAACATGCCGCGGTGGAACTGGTCCACGGCGTCGTCCATCTTGAGCACGGCGCGGGCCTCTTCGGCGCTGGAGGAGAACAGGGCATTCAGGCAGCGGCGGACCATCGCCTTGACCGCGTCGGTCATTTCGGGAAATCGCAGATGGACCGGCAGCGGCTCCTGCTGGGCGAGCTGGATGGCCCGTTCGGCGATGTTGACGGCCAGGTCGCCCATCCGCTCCAGGTCGTTGTTCACCTTGAGCACCATGATGATAAACCGCAGGTCGCCGGCCACCGGCTGGTGCAGGGCCAGCACCTTCAAACATTCTTCTTCCACCTGGATTTCTTTTTCGTCGATGCGCATGTCGCCTTGGACCACTTCCTCGGCCAGCTCGGGCCGGCGCTGGACCAGGGCGGCGATGGCCCGATTGATCGAATCTTCGACCAGGGCGCCCAGGTCCCAAAGCTCTTTTTCCAGCCGCTTCAGATCGCGTTCCAGGTGGATGGTCATGTCGCGCGCTTTCGTTGCCTCGGGGGAAGTGTCTCAGGTGCCGCGTTCGGTTTCCCGCACCGGCCCGAGCCGGCCGGGGTCCCGGGAATACAGCCCCCTGCCGCCAGGCTTGCCCGGCCGCCCCAGGCGCAGCCCGCTAACCGAACCGGCCGGTTACGTAATCTTCGGTCCGCTTTTCCTTAGGTCGGGTGAACACCTGCTCCGTGGGGCCGAACTCTACCAGGTGCCCCCCGTCCAGAAACGCCGTGTAATCCGAAACCCGGGCCGCCTGCTGCATGTTGTGTGTGACGATGACAATGGTATAGGTATCCCGAAGCTGAAACAGCAAATCCTCAATCCGGGCCGTGGAAATAGGGTCCAGGGCCGAGCAGGGCTCATCCATCAGCAGCACTTCCGGCTCCAGGGCCAGCGCCCGGGCGATACATAGCCGCTGCTGCTGGCCGCCGGAGAGGGCCAGGGCCGAATCGTGCAAGCGGTCCTTCACTTCGTCCCAGAGGGCGGCCTGCTGCAACGCCCGCTCCACGCGCTGCGGTACGCCGTCGCGGATGCCGTTGATCGCCAGGCCCCAGGCAATGTTCTTGTAAATCGACTTGGGGAACGGGTTGGGCTTCTGGAACACCATACCAATCCGCCGCCGCACCTGGACCGGATCCACGTCCTTGGCGTACAGGTCCACGCCGCGGTAGAGGACGCGGCCCTGCATGGTCAGCCCTTCGATGTAGTCGTTCATGCGGTTCAGCGCCCGCAGCAGCGTGCTTTTGCCGCAGCCGCTGGGGCCGATGATGGCGGTGATCTTCGTCTCGGGAATATCCAGCGACACGCGGTCCACGGCTACCTTGTCGCCGTAGCGGATCGTCAGCTCCTGCACTTGGAGCACGGGCACGGCCGGGGCGTCTTTTTCCACAGGGGGCGACTGGTTCATCGCATGCGGTACTTCTCGAAGCGGTGGCGAATCCACACGGCCACGGCGTTGACCGTAAGCAGCACGGCCAGCAACACCACGATGGCCGCGCCGGCCAGGTCGTGAAACGGGCGGCGCGAGTCGCTGGCCCAGTTGTATATCTGGATCGGCAGCACGGTGAAACGATCCAGGGGGGACTCGGGCACGAACACCACGTAGGTCAGCGCGCCGATGGTGATCAACGGGGCCGTCTCCCCGATGGCCCGGGCAATCGACAGAATAATCCCGGTCAGAATCCCCGGCAACGCCGAAGGGAGCACGTGGTCCCGAACCGCCTGCCAGCGCGTCGCTCCCAGGGCGAAAGCCCCCTGGCGGATGGAGTCGGGCACGGCGCGAATCGCCTCGCGGGCGGCGATAATCACCACCGGCAGGATGAGCAGGCTCATCGTCAGCGCCCCGGCCAGCACGCTGCGGCCCAGGTGCATCCAGCGCACGAACACCCCCAGCCCCAGCACGCCGTAGATGATTGACGGCACGCCGGCCAGGTTGGCGATGTTCAGCTCGATAAAGCGATTCCACCGGGAAGGGGTGGCGAACTCCTCTAGGTAGATGGCCGCTCCTACCCCCACCGGCACAGTAAACAGCGTCGTCAGCCCGATCAGCCACAGCGTGCCCATCAGCGCCGGGTAGATACCCGCCCGGTGCGGGAAGCGGCTGGGCGGACTGGTGAGAAACTTCCAGGAAAGCACCGGCCAGCCGACCCGCGTTACGTGAAACAACAGCACCACCAGAATCACCAGCCCGGACCAGGCCACCGCCGCGCAGAACAGATGGAACAGCCGCTCGCGCCAAAGTTGCCCGTCCCCCCGACGGCGGAGCAGCCGGGGCAGTGCGTCACGGCGCCGCTGGGACGAGGGGCGGTCCGGAGCGTTTGCGTGCGGGCCGTTCGGTGGGCTCATTCGTACTCCTCCCGAAAACGGCGCAGAATCCGCTGGGCCACCACGTTCAGGCTGAACGTAATCAGAAACAGCAGCAGCCCCACGGCGTAGAGCGTGTGGTACTCCACCGTGCCGGCCGGGGTATCGCCAAGGCTTACCTGCACGATGTAGGCGGTCATCGTTTGAATGGCTTCCAGCGGGTTGAGCGTCAACTGGGGGTTGGCTCCCGCGGCCAGCGTAACGATCATCGTTTCGCCTACAGCACGCGAAAGCGCCAGCACGTAGGAAGCGATTACTCCCGAAAGAGCCGCCGGCAGCACCACCCGCAGCACCACCTGGCGCCGCCGGGCCCCCAGGGCGTAGGCCCCCTGGCGCAGCGAGTCGGGTACGGCCTGGAATGCGTCGTCGCAGATCGAAGCAACCATCGGCAGGATCATCACGCCTACGGCAATCGCCGCGCTGGCGGCGTTGAACCGCTCGGTACCGGGAAAGACAGCCATCAGCCCCGGCGTGATGAAGTACAGGGCAAAGTAGCCGTAAACCACCGTGGGAATCCCAGCCAGGATTTCCAGAATGGGTTTCAGCACGGCGCGCGTGCGGGGACGAGCGTACTCGCTCAGATAAATGCCAGTAATCAGCCCGGCAGGCAAGGCCACCAGGGCCGAACCGACCACCACCAGCAGCGTGCCGCAGACCAGCGGCAGCACGCCGAAGCTCTGAGGCTGGAACTTCGGGGCCCAGCGGGTGCCGGTGAGAAACTCCCAGGGGCTCACTTCGCGGAAAAACAGCGCGCTTTCCCACAGCAGCACCACCACGATGGCCACGGTGGTTACCACGGAGACAGCCGCGCAGAGGGCCAGCAGCGCGCGAATGGCCCCCTCGCGCCACTGCTGGCTGCGCCGCGGCCGAAACAGCGCTTGCTGCTGAGAGGAGCGCATGACCTGGAACCTACTTCATCGATTCCCGAAGCAGCTTCTCCAGGTCCACGGCTCCTTCCCGGCCCTGGAACATGGTGCCGGTGATCCGCCGTTGGAATCGCTGGCGGACCAGCTCATAGATGGAATCGCTCAGCGGGATGTAGCCCACTTCCTTGGCCAGTTGGGGACATTCGTCCAGGTAGAACTGGACGAACTGTTCGACTTCGGGCCGCTTCAGTGCGGCGGTGGAAACGTAGATGAACAACGGACGCGACAGCGGCACATAGCGGCCGCTTTTGACCGTTTCCAGCGAGGGGGCGACCGGCCCCTGCCCGCCGTCGATTGGTACGGCTTTCAGCTTGTCCTTGTTTTCCACGTAGTAGGCGAAGCCAAAGTAGCCCAGGGCGTCCACGTCGGAGCTGACCCCGGTGACCAGCACGTTGTCGTCTTCGCTGGCCTGGTAATCCGAACGGCTCTGGCCCGCCTTGCCCACCACGGCTTCGGTGAAGTAATCGAACGTACCGGAATCGGTTCCGGGACCGTAGAGCTTGATTTCCCGGTCGGGCCACTCGGGGCGGACGTCCTTCCAGGTGCGCACTTTGCTATCCGGGGCCCAGATTTTCCTCAGCTCTTCTACGGTCAGGTAGTCCACAAAGTCGTTCTTGGGGTTGACCACCACGGTCAGGCCGTCGTAGGCCACGGGCAGCTCGATGAATTGGATGCCCTGCTGTTGGGCCTTCTGGATTTCGCTTTGCTTGATGGGCCGGGAAGCGTCGTTGATATCCGTCTCGCCGACCAGGAACTTCTTGAACCCGCCGCCGGTACCGGAGATGCCCACAGTGACGTAGATGTTCCGGTGCGTGTTCTGAAACTCCTCGGCCACGGCCTGGCTGATCGGATAGACGGTGCTGGAACCGTCGATGGTGACCGTCTTTTTTTCTCCGGAGCCGGAGCACCCGCCCAGCAAGCCAGCCAGCAGCGCCACAGCAGCCCACGCTCGCATCGAATTGCCGTCGTTCATCCCTGTTTTCTCCTGCTATGCCGAGCAGTTGGCAAAGTTCCGGCTCCCCGGCGGAACCGGTTTCCACGCACCGTGCGATATCCGAGCCCCTGAGCGGCATGCCCACGCGCCGCGAAAGACGGTCCGCACAGCGGAACCCAAAACGGCCCGGTAGGACCAGACGAGGGCCCTGAAGAGCGATGGTTGCCGGGCGCTTGACGAAGGCGGGTTTTCCATGCGGGCAGGTAACCCAAGGCAGGGAACATCTTTCCCTTATGCGCCGCCTAGTGTAGTCCCTGGCCGAAAGATGAAAAGGGGGGGCCGGGGTTTCCTTCACCGGCCGCGGAGGGGAGTTGTTATAACTCTCGGGAACGCAACCGGTTGAGCACAGCGAAAATTATCCCGCTTGTCCCCGCTCCGGGCGGTTACCGGGGCTGGCTGGGCCGCACGAACTGCCCCATCACCAGCGTTTCCAGCTTGCCTTCCTGCACCACTTGCCCGTGCTGGTTGATGACCCGCTGGTGCCACATCACCCGCCCGCGACGGCGGCCACTGGGTTGCTTGTCCACCACTTCGGTTTCCACCCGAATCGTATCACCAAAGAAGATGGGTTGCAGAAACTTCCAGTGGATAATCCGCAGCAGCGCCACGGTGCTTACCGCCGGGGCCGTGCTCGACAGCCCGGCCATGAACGAAAGCCCCAGCAGCCCGTGGGCAATCGGACGCCCGAAGGGAGTCTGCCGGGCGAACTCGTGATCCATGTGCAGGGGATTGAAATCGCCGGTCAAACAGGCGAAGTTGACCACGTCCGACTCGGTGATGGTTCGCGATGGACTAACCCAACAATCGCCGATGGACAAATCCTCGAAGTACAACACCTGGCGATCGTCGGTGCGAACGGGCATGGATGCTTCTCCCCTGGTTGTACGATGAAGTGATACTACTGGTATCTCAATTACGTTTCCCCAAGGCGTCAATCCTCCTCAAGTCCTGTTTGGAGATAGATTCCACAAAAACCTCTCCCTGGGACCTTCCTAACCGTCAAAGTTTTACCAGTCTCTCGGGCAAAGACGCCTTCCGGCTGCCGGCCGTCTGCACCCGCTTTGTGGAATCAACGAAGCATAGCTCTCAGCCGGCCACGCGGTCGAGCAAACGCCGCACCACGGCGTAGATTTTCCGATCCGCTTCCACCTCCAAAAAACTGCTGCGGGCCCGCCAGGTTTCGTATCCGCCCAGGGCATGCTGCTCCGCCGTGGGCAGGTAGCCGGCGTAGCCGTTGGCAAGCTCGATGGTAAAGGTGGTTTCAATCGGGCTTTCCCGCTTGATCTTCAAACCAATCTCCACGAACACCTCGCAGGGAATCGCCACCACGGCCAGGTCCCCCAGCCGGATTACTTGTAACAGAATCTCGATCGTCTCCGGCCAGTCGGCCATCTGCACCGTCTCGTTGGCGTAAATCTCCTCCCGAGTGCGGTAAGGAGGACCGCTGCTGCGAGCCAGAATTGCCCGGGCCCGGTCCACCTCCTCTCCCGTGGGCAGGCGACGCTTGAGCACCAGCGGCTCCTGCGCCACACGGATGGGCAGCCACTCGTGGTACTCCATCCCCCGCATCGCACGCCACGCCGCGTCGGCCACCAGGTAAGCCACCCGGCGCATCTGCACGTAGGGGGCGCTACGCACCGTGCGGCGAGTGAAGTCGATGTTGTTAATATCTCCGCTGGTGCCGTTGCTCATGATTCCCACGAAAGCCGGGTCCAGGCGGTCCGCCCCCAGAAGATACTGCATCCGGTCGGCGAACATGCCGAAGTAGTCGGCCGAAATGTGGCCCGGCCCGGTGCCGCCCACGTAGTGCAGCGAGTAGTTGGCCAGTAGCGCAAGCGGGCGCCCCGACGTGCTGCGGGCGTAGAGCACGGGCACTTCCGGATCGGTGGGGCCAGCGGGTTTGACCAGCGCCTTGCTGCCCCGCGGGGGATTCATCCGCACACGGTCCAGTCCGCCGAAGGGGTTTTTGAGCAGTTGTTCGTTCTTGACGAACCAGCGGCGGTTGAACACCTGGGTGGGCTCTTGTCCTACGGCCCAGCCCAGCTCGGCCCGTTCCAGGTTGTT
>WFOE01000261.1 GCA_015488215.1 Planctomycetales bacterium | reverse complement strand
GCCAGAGCATTCAGAGCCTGTTTCTCGTGATTCATGGCGATGCCTTCCGTGGCTAGCGGGATGGAATAAACGCTAACCTTTTACTCACTAGTCACTTGGATGTCATCGCCAGTTTTGTGCGCCGGGCAGGAAAAAGTGGGGATAGGTCAGCGGCTGAGGATCGTTACGAGTCCGAGCCGGACTGCTGGATGGGCCAATGAAGCGCGGCGGAAAACCCGCCATCGACGAAGATAATCTGTCCGGTGAGAAACGCCGCGGCCGGCGAGGCCAGAAAGATGGCCGTGCCGACCATGTCTTCCGGCTGGCCCAGCCGCCGAAGCGGCGTGTTGGGCAGCCCCCAGGCTTGCATCTCGGGCCGGGCCCAAAGTTCCCGGGTCAGGTCCGTCAGGATGAACCCGGGAGCCAAGGCGTTGACCCGCACGCCGCGGGGGCCCCATTCGGCGGCGAGCACCCGGGTCATGTGGCCCAGCCCCGCTTTGCTCATGGCATAGGGGGCCACGTGGACCAGCGGAGTCCAGTTGTTGAGCGAGGCGATGTTAATCTGGCATCCCTGGCCGCGCTGGAGCTGATGGCGTCCTACCTCTATGGAGAAGAAAAACGCCCCTTTCAGGTTGATGTCCATTACGAAATCGTAGTCTTCCTCGGTGAAGGTTTCGGCCGGTTGTCGCCGGTTCACTCCCGCCACATTGATGAGCGTATCGATCCGGCCGAAGCGTTCGATGACTTGCTGGGTGGTTCGCCGGATGGCGTCCAAGTCCCGCACGTCGCACACCTGGTAGTGGACCTGGCCGTCGGGCGGAGCAATCTCGGCGGCGGTGCGCCGGAGCTGTTCTTCGTCCCGGCTGGAAATCACCACGGTGGCTCCTCGCTGGGCAAAGCCCTGGGCGATGGCTCGCCCGATGCCGCGCGAACCACCGGAGACGAGCACCACCTGATCGGCTACGGAGAACAACGGGTCGCTCATGGTCGCCCTCATTCGCTTTCCATCTGGCGGAAGAAACCGGGGCGTCTTGCGGCACGAATACGGTCATTGTATCCGGCGGAATTCGTCGCCCCAAGGGAGCGGTTGCCGCCGGCCTGCGGTGGGAGAGAGCGGCCAATCCGCAGCCTGTCGTGCACGGGGAATCTGCCGGCTGTAACGATTCTAGGGCCGGTCCTGAACTTTCTCGATGGCCGGGAAGCGGGCCGGGTGGTGCTTTTTCCCTACAAGGGCGGGGAATTGTTCTACGTTTCAAAGGTGCCGGACTCCTCAGAGTCCGGCCCTCCTGCCGGCCAGAACCACCGATCCAGCAGCCCTGAGTTACACCAACCCCGGCCAGCTTCGATTCCGTCGCCCGGTCGTTTTTGCTAAGCCGAAGGCAGCGGAGGGAATCTTGTCGAACCCTGTTGGAAACGAAGGGGCCGCCATGTCGCAGCCAAGTACGACATCCCGCCCGAGCCACCAGTACCTGGAGCGGCTCTGCGGAGCGGTGGGACACGCTATGGCCTTGGCCCTGGCCGAAAAGAACCTGACCGAACTGCTCCAGTACGTGCTGAAGCTGCTGGTGGAACTGACCGAAAGCCGGATGGGCTTCATCGGCGAGATTCTCCAGGACGAACAAGGCCCCCACCTGCGCATCCATCAGGCGGAACTGGGGCCCTGGGCCGCGGAAGCCGCTCCGGTGCTGGAGCGGTTCGGCGGGCTGCCGCTGGAGTTCCGCAACATCGACACGCTCTGGGGGAGCGTCGTCACCGAACAGCGTGCGGTCATCAGCAACCGGGTAAGCGACGATCCGCGGGCCAAGGGCGTGCCTGAGGGACACCCGCCGCTGGAAAGTTTTCTAGGCATCCCCTTTTTCCACCAGGACGAAATCGTGGGGATGGTGGGCCTGGCCAACCGCGAAGGCGGCTACCACGAGGCGATGGTCCGCCACCTGGAACCGTTGCTGAACACCGCCGCAATGATCCTGCATCACTATCGGCAGGACCGGCACCGAGAACAGTTGGTAGAGCAGCTCCAGCGACAGGAGGATTTCTTCCGCTGCGTGACCGAGGCGCTGCAGGACGTAGTCTGCCTGTGCGACGTTTCCGGGAAGATTGTGTATGTCAGTCCGGCGGTGGAGCGGATGCTCGGCTGGACTCCGGAGGAAGTGATCCAACAAGGCTGCCGGCGGCTGGCCCATCCCGACGACTGGCCTAACTTGCAGAAGCAACATGAACAAAATCTCCAGGGGGTAAGCTCCTGCCTGCGATGGCGTTGCCGCCATAAGCAGGGACATTTCGTCTGGGTGGAATCGTGTTCCACGCCCCTTCGGGATACTCAGGGGAACGTCAATCAGGTGGCCAAATGCACTCGGGACATTAGTGCCCAGGTGGAGGTGGAACAGCGCATCCGCGAAAGCCAGCAGCGGCTTTCGGCCGTCATTGAATCGGCCACCGACGCCATCTACATCAAAGACCTCGAAGGCCGCTATGTGTTATTGAACGAAGCGGCCGCCCGATTGGCCGGACGCAGCAAAGAGGAAATACTGGGGCGAACCGATGCGGAGCTTTACGGTCCGGGCTCGGGACGCCGCTCCCGGGAAACCGACCTGCACGTGATGCGCACGGGCGAACCACTCACTTACGAACGCCGCGTCCAGGGAGGACGCCGCACGCTGCTGGTGTGCAAAACCCCGTATCGGGACTATCGCGGGCAAATCATCGGCACAGTGGGCATTTCTCGCGACATTACCGACCGCAAGTTCGACGAACAACTGCAACAACTGCGCAACGACGTGCTGCAAAAAATGGCCCAAGGCGCCCCCTTGGACGAAGTGCTGGAGATGCTGGTCCGGGGAGTGGAGCAGCTCTTTCCTGACCTGACGGCCAGCGTGATGTTGCTGGACGAACAGCGGCGTTTGCGGCTCGTGGCCGGCCCCAGTTTGCCCGAGTGGTATCGCCGAGAAGTGGACCGGCTGGAAATCGGTCCCACGGTGGGCAGTTGCGGTGCCGCAGCCGCATTGGGCGAGCCGGTGATGATCGAAGACGTGATGGTGCATCCCAACTGCGAGCCGTTTCGTTCTGTGGCTCGCCGGGCCGGGATTCGCGCTTCGTGGTCCGTGCCCATTTGCGCCCGCGACGGTGGAGTGTTGGGCACGTTTACGTTCACTTATCCCACGCCCAGGCTTCCTTCGCTGCGAGAGCGAAAACTGATTCAGGAATTGGGCCGTTTTGCCGCCCTGGCCATCGAGCACGATCGAGCCTTCCAGCGGCTGGAAGCGGCCAAAGAACAGGCCGAGCAGGCCAATCGGGCCAAGACCGAATTTCTGGCCAACATGAGTCACGAGCTGCGCACTCCCATGACGGCCATCCTCGGATTTGCCCAGGTGCTGCTGGAATCCGACAACCCCCAGGAACAGCGCGACGCCGCCCAGACCATCTACCGAAACGGCGAGCACCTGCTGTCGATTATCAACGACATCCTCGACCTGTCGAAGATCGAAGCAGGCAAGATGACCATCAGCAAGACGCATATCTCGCCCTTCAAGCTCTTCGGCGAGGTGATCGACCTAATGCGGGTACGGGCCGAAGCCAAGGGACTGTACTTGCACGCCCAAATCCACGGCCTGGTGCCCGAGACGATTTACACCGATCCGCTCCGTGTGCGGCAGATTCTGCTGAACTTGGTGGGCAACGCCATCAAATTCACCGAGCTGGGCGGAGTCACCGTGGACGTGCGGTTCAAGGAGCATCCGCAAAACCCACGGCTCATCTTCTCGGTACAGGATACCGGCATCGGCATCCCTGAAGACAAGCTGCAACTGTTGTTTACTCCGTTCACCCAGGTGGACAACTCGGCCACGCGTAAACATGGGGGTACGGGACTGGGACTGGCCATCAGCAAACGCCTGGTGGAAATGCTCGGGGGGAGCATCCGGGTGGAAAGCCGTCCGGGACAAGGCACGCGTTTCGAGGTGGAATTGCCGCTGGAAAACACGCAAGACGTCCCGCTGGTGCAGGGACGAAGTTGGCCCCAGATTGCCGAAACGCTGCAGCCGGCCCAGGTTGTCCAACAAGACCGCCCTCGTCCTCTGGCCGGGTATCGCGTGCTGCTGGCTGAAGACGGACCGGACAACCAGCGGCTCATCGCTTTCGTGCTCCGAAAAGCTGGGGCGGAAGTGACCGTGGTGGAAAACGGCAAAAAGGCCGTGGAGATGGCCATGGCCACGTTCCCCGGCTGGGGAAAACGGTTCGACGACCCGGACGAGCCCTTCGACGTGGTCCTGATGGACATGCAAATGCCCATCATGGACGGCTATACGGCCACGCGGCGGCTGCGCGAACTAAACTACACCCGCCCCATTGTGGCCCTGACCGCGCACGCCATCTCCGGCGACCGGGAAAAATGTCTGGAAGCCGGCTGCGATGAATATCTGACCAAGCCAATCAATCGCCAAAAGCTGATTGAAACCGTGGCCCGCTTTGCCGAGCTGGCCCGGCAGATGGCACGCGAATCGTAGCTGCCGGCCGAATTGCCACGGGAAAGCCGATTACGTATCGAGCTCTGTCCCGCTCTGCAAATCGTCCAGGGGAAGCAGAACACGGACCGTGGTTCCTTGGCCGGGGCGGCTAACAACTTCCAGCTTGCCGCCCAGCAGATGGGCCCGTTCGCGCATTCCGCGCAGTCCATGTCCGCCGCTGCCGCCGCGAGCCGGATCGAAGCCGCGACCCCAGTCTTGAATCTGCACCAGCAACTGGGGGCCTTCTTCCACCAGACGAACCAGCACGCGGTCGCTCCCGCTGTGTTTGGCCACGTTGTTCAACGCTTCCTGAACGATGCGAAACACGCCCGTTTCCATCGGCGGTGGGAGCCGGTCGCGGCTGAGCCGGTGCTCGAACCGGGCCTTGGCTCCCAGGGTCGGGTGCTCCTGAATCAGGCAGCCGATGGCGGCTACGATCCCCTGATCGTCCAGCACCGGGGGGCGCAGCCCGGAGATCAAACGACGCGCTTCCACCACCGCCGAGCGGAGCAGGTGGAACACCTCCCGAAGCGCCGGATCGTCCCTGCTGTCGCCATTGGAACGAGCGGCCCAGGCTTCCAGATGCATCAGCGCCCCGGTGATGTAAGGAATCAGGCTGTCGTGAATTTCGTAGCTGACCAACTTGCGATCTTCTTCCAGTTGTTCCACCACGCGGCGGAGGGTACGTTCCACCTGCTCTCGCCGGGTCACTTGCTGCTGCAATTGCCGCACGGTTTCTTGCAGCTCGGCGGTGCGTTGCTGGACTAGTTCTTCGGCCTGATCCCGCGACCGACGCAGCTCTTCCTCGGCCTGCTTGCGCCGCGTTACGTCGAACAGAGTGCCTTCCAGGTATTGCAGGTTCCCTTGCTGGTCGTACACCCCTTGGCCGTGTTCCTCGATCCACCGCCAGCGGCCGTCGCGGTGCCGGATGCGGTACAGCAACTGGAACGGTTTGCGCTGCTCAACACAGCGGTCCACTTCCTGGGAAACCCTGGTAGCGTCCTGAGGATGGTACAGATCGACGAAGGAAATGCGGTCTTCCAGGAACTCCCGCGCCGGGTAGCCGGTCAGCTCCTCCACCGCGTCGTTGAGAAACAGCATCGTGTAGCGTGCGTCGTTCTTGCACAGATACACCACGCCCGGGATGTTTTCTACGAGGGTGCGGAACTTCTGTTCGCTTTCCTGGAGCCGCTGCTCGGCCTCCCGGCGCTTGGAGACGTCGATGACCATGGCCAGGCCGCTCATGGGTTCTTCCGGAAAAGCGGCCACCCCGGCCAGCACGGCCACCCGGGAACCGTCGCGCCGAACCAGTTCCGTATCCACCACGCGGCTGACCCCTTGTTTCCGCAGATCCTGGGCGATCTGCTGGGTCACCCCCTTGGCTTCGGCCGGCAGCAGGCTGCTGTAGTGGATGGCAGATTGTTGTAGTTGTTCCCGCGAATAGCCGGCGATACGCAGAAACTCGTCGTTGGCGTCGGTGATCATGCCCCGGTGGTCCCAGAAGAAAAACCCCACTAGGTTGGCATCCACGATCCGCTGCAAGCGGATCTGGTTGTTGTGCAGGACTTGTTCGCTTTCTTTGCGGCTCAAGGCGGCAGCGATGATCTGCGCGGCCACCCGCATCAGTGTGATCATTTCTTCGTGGATGTCCAGCTCCCGTTTGATTGTCTGCACACCCATGAAGCCCATCCACCGCCGTCCCGCCATCATGGGAACGCAGAGCTGGCAGCGGACTCCCAAGGCATGGTAGATTTCCCGCTCGGCCTTGGCTTCCGGGGGAAAGTCGTCCGGGCCGGTAATGTAAAAGATCTTCCCCTGCCGCATCAGCGAGTTGAACCACTGGTACGGCGCCATGGAAAATCCCTGGAACCGGTCCTTCAGTGAAGCGGTGCCCGGCGAAACCCAATCGTAAGGCGTATCCAGCGTGATGCCGTCTTTGCGCAGCACGCAGATGAACGCCCGGTCCGCACCGGTGAACTGCGCCACCCGGGCCAAGGCCGCTTGCAGTCCCGCGTCGATGTTCTGCCAGTCCCGGGCCACGAAGTCGGCGGAGACGCTTGTCAGCAGCCGTTCGAAACCCAGCCGGAAGCGAAGCTCTTCCTGGATGCGCACTTCGCGGGAAATGTCGTTCAGTACGCCGATGGCGCCGACGATTTCGCCGGCCAGGCCGAACAACGGCTGGAAGCTTCCTTCGTAGTACCGCCGCAGGCGACCGTGGAAGAAGTGTTCTCGTTCCACGCGGACCGGCGTCCCCTGCAACGCGCGGCCGATGTGGACCAGCCAGCTAGGAGGCTGCGTGTGAAACACTTTTTCCAGCGGCACTCCCAACACCTGGCTGCCAGCGATGCCACTGAGCAGTTCCATCCCCCGGCTCCACAACAGGCAGCGTCCCCGGCTGTCTACGGCGACGATGCCGTCGTGCACGTTTTCCATCACGGCGGCGCACAGCCCGGGCAGCGCCCCCTGCTGGATCGCCTCACCGTGACCGAAGGCTCCCAAGCCGAACACCGAAGACGGAACGCTCCCACCGGAAGCGGTTCCCGGCGAAGAGAGAAATCCCGATTTTCCTGGTGATGGTTCCATGAACCTGCTGTCCTCGAAGCGGCATCTTCTGTGCTGACCGTTCTAGCCGCCGAGTTGCGACGAGTTCAACCGCTCCTGCCGCCGCGATGTGCCTCGATTGGCCGCTCCCTTATCGGGAAGGCCGTTCTGTTCCGGAGCTCGCCGTCCCTGTTTTCATTGTAGGGAAACCGCCGGTGCGGGAAACGTCCATCCGGGCATCCGGCAGGAAGGAACCACCGAGCCGGATGGCCGGTAAAACAGACCGGACGCATCGCCAGGATGCGGAGATACCAAAAAAGCAGGCCCATTGCCTGCTTCTTGGTCCGACCGAGGACGAAACAGCAATGCTTTTACGTTGATAAGGCGGCTTTCCTGGTGGCAAGGAGCGACGCCATGCTTCCGTCGGGACGCAGCGCTGGGCAAGCTCTCAAACCTCGTCGGCCGCCCGGGAACAAAGCGCCCGCAGGTAATCGCGGTTCATCTCGGCGATGAATCGCACGGGGATTTCTTTCGGGCAGGCCGCTTCGCACTCCTCGAAGTTCGAGCAGTTGCCAAACCCCTGCCGGTCCATCTCCTGCACCATCCGCAACACGCGCCGATGCCGCTCCGGCTGTCCGTGCGGCAAGTGGGCGAAATGGGCCACTTTAGCCGCCACGAACAGCATGGCCGACGCGTTCGGGCAGGCCGCCACGCACGCCCCGCAGCCGATGCAGGTGGCCGCATCCAGCGCCGTGTCGGCTTCTTCCTTGGGCACCGGCACCGTGTTGGCCTCAGGAGCCGAGCCGGTGTTGGTCGAAATGTATCCACCGGCTTCGATCACGCGGTCAAACGCCGAGCGGTCCACCACCAGGTCGCGGATGACCGGAAACGCCTTGGCCCGGAACGGCTCGATGTAGATCGAATCGCCGTCTTTGAAGTGCCGCATGTGCAGTTGGCAGGTGGTGGTGCCTTTAAGCGGCCCGTGCGGCACGCCGTTGATTACCAGCGAGCACATGCCGCAGATGCCTTCGCGGCAGTCGTGATCGAAGGCCACCGGTTCCTGGCCCGAGGAGGCCAACTGCTCGTTGAGCAGGTCGAGCATCTCCAGAAACGACATATCGGGTGACACGCCGTCCAGTTGGTAGGTGACCAGGCGGCCCGGGCTGTTGCGGTCCGCTTGCCGCCAGATGTGCAGCGTCAGTTTCATCGTGGACGACCCTCGGCTCTGGTCGGAAGTTGGATTTTTCAGCGGTCTTGTATTCTCTTCGGCGGCTCGCCGTTGGCGGTTGGTGTTAGTGGTTACTGTTAGCGGTTGCCGACGGTACTTGCCGTTGGCGGTTGCCAGTAGCGTTTGTCATCGGCGTTTGCCGCCGGCGAGCCCCGGACTTCAGTCCGGGGAGATAAACAAAAACGCTTGTCGTGGTACTTCCTCCGCCGACTAAAGTCGGCGGCTCGCCGTTGGCGGTTGGTGCGTTTGTGCTTGCTTCGGAGCGGAAACTCCCAGTGGTCGGCGGTCCCGCTGCTTCGACCGACTGAACTCGGTTTATTTGTAGCTGCGAGTTACTTGTAGCTGCGAACCGTAGGCTTGACCTCCTCGAACACCAGCGGCTCCTTGTGCAGTACGGGCTCGCGTCCTACGCCCTGGTATTCCCAGGCGGCCACGTAACTGAACTTCTCGTCGTTGCGCAGGGCCTCGCCTTCGGGGGTCTGGTACTCTTCGCGGAAGTGGGCCCCGCAGGACTCCTCGCGGTGCAGGGCGTCGTAGCACATCAGTTCGGCAAACTCCAGGAAGTCGGCCACGCGGCCGGCCTTTTCCAGCATGATGTTGTACTGGCCGTTTTCGCCCAGGACGTTGACGTTTTCCCAGAACTCCTCGCGCAGTTGGCCGATTCGCTCGATTGCTTGCTGCAACCCTTCCCGGTTGCGGCTCATGCCGCAGTTGTCCCACATCAGTCGGCCCAGCTCGCGGTGGAACGAATCGGGCGTGCGCCGCCCGCGCACCTTGAGCAGCCGGTCGATCCGCACCCGCACGTCGTTTTCGGCTTCGGCGAACGCGTCGTGGTCGGTGGAAACCGGCGGCAGCGTCTCTCCGGCCAGGTAGTGGGCCAGGGTGTTGGAGATGATGAAAAACCCGTCGGCCAGGCCCTGCATCAGGGCGCTTGCTCCCAGGCGATTGGCCCCGTGGTCCGAAAAGTTGGCCTCGCCCAGCACGAACAGCCCGGGCAGGTTGCTCATCAGGTTGTAGTCCACCCACAGGCCGCCCATCGTGTAGTGGCTGGCCGGGTAGATGCGCATGGGCACCTCGTAGGGGTTTTCGCCGGTGATCCGCTCGTACATCTGGAACAGGTTGCCGTATCGCTGCTCGATCACGCGGCGGCCGAGCCGCTTCATCGCGTCAGCAAAGTCCAGATAGACGCCGATTCCCAAGGGACCCACGCCGTATCCCTGGTCGCACATCCGCTTGATGGCACGCGAGGCGATGTCCCGCGGCACCAGATTGCCGAAGGCCGGATACATGCGTTCGAGGAAGTAGTCTCGTTCGTCCTCAGGGATTTCGTTTGGAGGACGTTTGTCGCCTTTTTTCTTGGGCACCCAGATGCGCCCGTCGTTGCGCAGCGATTCGGACATAAGCGTCAGCTTCGACTGATGCTCCCCGTGCGGCGGGATGGAGGTGGGGTGGATTTGCGTAAAGCACGGGTTGGCGAAAAACGCTCCTCGCTTGTAGGCCCGATAGGTGGCCGTAACGTTGCACCCGGCCGCGTTCGTGGAAAGGTAGAACACGTTGCCGTAGCCGCCTGTGGCCAGGCAAACGGCGTGGGCGGCGTGGCGTTGGATTTCCCCGGTAACCAGGTTGCGGGTGATGATGCCGCGGGCCTTGCCGTCCACGAGCACCAGGTCGAGCATTTCGGTCCGTGGGTGCATCCGCACGTTGCCGGCGTCGATCTGCCGGGCCAGGGCGCTGTAACAGGCCAGCAGCAGTTGCTGCCCGGTCTGCCCCCGGGCGTAGAAGGTGCGGCTGACCTGCACGCCGCCGAAGGAGCGGTTGGCCAGCAGCCCGCCGTATTCGCGGGCAAAAGGCACACCCAGAGCCACGCACTGGTCGATAATGGCCGTGGAGATTTGGGCCAGACGATAGACGTTGGCTTCGCGGGAGCGGAAGTCGCCCCCTTTGATCGTGTCGTAGAACAAGCGCCACACGCTGTCGTTGTCGCCCTGGTAGTTCTTGGCGGCGTTGATCCCGCCCTGGGCGGCGATGCTGTGGGCCCGCCGGGCGCTGTCCTGGAAGCAGAAGCAATCCACCTGATAGCCCAACTGCCCCAGCGTGGCGGCGGCCGAAGCTCCGGCCAGCCCCGAGCCGACCACGATCACGCGGAACTTGCGCCGGTTGGCCGGGGCCACCAGCCGCAGGTGGCGGCGATGCAGGTCCCACTTCTGGTCGATCGGCCCGGAAGGCACGTGGGCGTCCAGCACGGTCATCGGCTCAACCTCCCTGGGGCCCGAAGCCCAACAGGATCGAAAGCGGAATGAAACAGTTTCCCACCACCACGAAAGCTACCAGGAACCAGAGCACTTTTTCGGCCACGGGGCGCCAGACCGGATGGGTCAGCCCCAGCGTCTGCAACACGCTCACGGCCCCGTGGAACAAGTGCCAGCCCAACAGCAGCATGGCCGGTACGTAAACGAACACGTTGATCGGGTTCTGGAACCCGGCGATGACCATTCCGTACACGTCGTGCCGCGTGGAGCCGTCGGGCAAGGTTTCGGTCAGATGGTGGGCGCTTGGTTGAATCCAACCCAGGGTGAAGTGCATCAGGTGATAAAGCACAAACAGCAGGATTACCGCCCCGCTGGCCAGCATCATAGCCGCGGCCTTGGCCTTTTGGCGGCGCAGGTCGTCGCGATGGGCCGAGCGTTTGACGTAGTAATCCTCCTCCCCTCGGGCCAGACGATTGGCCCGATAGAGCCGGAACCCCAGCACCAGGTGCGAGAGGAAAAGCCCCAGCAGGATGAGTCGGGCCAGCCACAGCAGCGGTCCCAGGTGCTGGAGCGTTTCGGCATAAGAGTTCATGGCGTCCCGCCCGCGGTAAAGCTGCAGGTTGCCCAGCAAGTGAACAATCACAAAGGCAAACAACAGCAGCCCCGTGGTGGCGATGGCAATTTTGGCCCCAATGGAGCTTTGGACCAGGCGCTGAAGACGGTTCATTGCAGGCGTCCTCGCAAGCAGACGGGCACCGGAGGGCAAGCGTTTTTCCGCATTGTGGCAATCCGTCGTGGTTCGTCAATACGGCCGTTTTTCGCTCCATGGGCACGTTGCCTCGGTTGCACTTGCTGCTGCGGGTAACGATCATGGGCACATCCCTTACCGCCCAGGCCCACCGGGAATCGCGTAAACCCATCCTTTGCGGAGGCGTTGAAATGGCCAAACGATTCGCGGCGATTGCAGTGGTCTGGCTGCTGTTGGCTCCCCTGCCCTGCCCCGGCCAGGCGGAGCAACCGTTCCCCGTGTGGCTTACCTGCAATCGCCCGGTGCTGGACCATATAACGGTCAACTGGGTGACTCCCGAGCCGGCCGATTCGCAAGTGGAGCTGCGCTGGCCGGATGGTACGCTTCGCCGCGTGCGCGTTGCGGGCAAGCGCACGCTGCACCAGGTGAGCGTGCCGCTGGGAGTGCCCGCTGCGGGAACGTATCGCTACCGGGTCCGCAGTGCGGCGCGGCAGAGCCCCTGGTATGCGTTCCAGGGATTGGGCCAGCAGCAGTTGCGCGCGGCCGTGGTGGCCAATTGGCACCAGCACGTGCGGCTGGATGCCTTGCTACAGGATAAGCCGCATCTTTTGCTCACCGCGGGGGACAACGTGCCCAACCTTTACTCGCTCTGCGGCGAGGGCAAGCGGCGGTGCATCAAGCCTTACCTGAAACTGGTGCGGGCCTACCCGAAGTTGTTCCGCTCGGTCATCTTTTTGCCGGCCCTGGGCAATCACGACAAGCAAATCCGCCCCCGGGGAAAGCGCTTCCCGCCACAGGCGGTTTACGACGTGGAGGCCGAGGCGTTTTGCCGCTTTGTGCAGTTGCCGGACCGGGAACTCTGGTGGCACGTGGAGGTGCCGCAGTTCGAAGTGCGCTTCGTCGCCCTGGACCTGCACCACACCAGCGACCAGGGCACCACCTGGCAATCGGCCAGCGCGTTTGGTCGGGAATCGGCTCAGTTCCGCTGGTACCGCAAGTTGATGGAAGGCCCCGGCCCGCGGTACACCGTCACGCTCTACAACGAACGGCATGCCACGGTCCGCTCGCTGGCCCGGGGGGCGTGGACCCCACTGCTGAAGAAAAACACGCTCTGCATAAGCGGCTTCGGGCACTTTGCCGAACGGGCCCATTGGCAAGGGGTGGCCTGGTACAACACGTCGCTTCGTGGCACGGGGGACCGTTACCCCGACCCACATTCCCAGTTCCTGGCCGGGGAGGATAACTACCTGCTGCTTGTGCTTAATCGCACGCGGCACCCGGTGCGGCTGCAGGTGCAGGTGAAGAACCTGCAAGGCAAAGTGCTTGAGGAGCTGTTCTTCCTCAAAAGCGACCCGCCCCGAGTGGTGCCGTAGCCGCGGGAGTTTAGCCTGCGCACTTGCTGGCTCGCAAGCGGCGCCACAGCCAGCGCGTAACCAACGGAAACACCGCCAACAGAGAGAAAAGCAGCAGCACGCCCGGGGTGAACACCGCCGGAGGGCCTTCGGCCAGCAGGCGTTCCAGGTCCAAGGAGGCTCCGGCTCCCACGTAAAGCACCGTGCCGGGCAACATGCCCAGTTGGCTGATCCACCAGAACGTCCCCACCCGAACCGGCAGCAGCCCCATAGCCAGGTTGATGAACCAAAAGGGCACCACCGGGGCCAGCCGCAGCGAAAACAAGTACCAGGCCCCTTCGCGCTGCCAGTGCTGCTGAAGCACTTCCAGCCGAGAGCCGAAGCGGCGCTGCACCCAGGGGCGAAGCACATATCGGGCCAGGAGCATCGCCAGCGTAGCCCCGGCCGTGGAACCGAAACTCACCAGTACCATCGCAGGCCAGAAACCAAAAAGCATGCCATAAAGGATGCTCAGCACGTTGGCCACCGGGATCGAAAGCCCCGTAACAAACACGTAAAGAGCCAATGCGGCCAGATAAGTGAACAGTGGGTGTTCCCGTTGGGCCTGTTGGAGAAAGTGGTACAGCCGCCCTAGTTGCTCCGCTCCGGGAGAGGCCAGTCCCGAAAGCCACGCCGCCGCCAGCAGTCCCAACACTCCAAGCAGCACGACTAGCCGCAACAGCCGGCCGCGCCGGGGAGCTTGCGTTGAAACATCCTGGCCCGGACCGTGCGAAGACATCTTCCTATAAAGCTCCGGCCGGGGTGTGGCGGCGGAGTTGTTCGATGGTGTCCCGGGCGGCCTGCTGCACAGCTTCTTCCCAGCGGGCGGCTCCCAGGGGGGCATAGGCTTCCCGGTGCCAGGCGAAGATGATTCCCCGGGAACTGTTCACCACGGCCCCCAACCCGCCGGGATCGAACGCCCCGGCCACGTCCGCTGCGGTGGCTCCCTGGGCGCCCAAGCCGGGCACCAACAGCCAGGCATGCGGCATCAGCTTGCGGAGACGGGCTAGTTGTTCAGGATAAGTGGCTCCCACCACGGCTCCCACGGCCCCGTAGCCGCAGGAAGCGGCAGTTTGCCCGGCCAGGCGTTCCACCTGGGCGGCCACGTGTTCAAACACCGGGTTTTCCGGGGCCAGCAAGTCCTGAAAGACGCCGCTTTGCCGGTTGGAGGTCTTCACGAGCACGAACACCCCCCTGCCCTGCTCCACGGCCGCTGCGACGAACGGGTCCAGCGTATCAGGCCCCAAGTAAGGGTTCACCGTCAAGGCATCCCCCGGCCAGGGCGCTTGCGGGCCCAGGTAAGCCTGGGCATAAGCCTGAGCCGTGGAGCCGATATCCCCCCGTTTGGCGTCCACCAGCACCAGCAGTTCGCTCTGGCGGGCGCGGGCGATTACCCGAGCAAGTGCCTCCAGCCCCGGGGGTCCCCACTGCTCGAAGAAAGCCACCTGCGGCTTGACCGCCGGCACCAACGGGGCCACCAGCTCGATTACCCGGCAGCAGAACCGCTCGTAGGCAGCGGCCACTTGCGCGGGATGGCCGGGCCGGTCCGGGGCCAGCTCGGGCGGGAGCATCTCCAGCCGCGGGTCCAGCCCTACCACCAGCGGTGTGCGTTTTTGTCGCACCGCCTGAGCCAGACGATCGGCAAACGGGGCCTGCATCGAAAGAAAAACCTTCGGCCGCGGGCAAAAGCGGATGCAAAAACAACGCGGCCATAGTACAATAAAGCCCAGCCGCCTGCTACCTGGAGGCCGGTGGGTGCTTCCGGCGGTCCTGCCTCGAAACTGGCATTCCCGTTTTCCTCACTTTCCTCATTGGCGTTTCTGGAGGAGCACGAAGCATGGGTGATCGCAAAGCCAAGTCCAGCGTCTCGCGTCGGGATTTTCTGAAGAACACCACGGCCGGAGCCGCAGCCGCTTCGGCGGCCACCGGACTGCTCACGGCCAAGAATTACGCTGCCGCCGCCGGAGCCAACCAGCGCCTGCGGGTGGGATTCCTGGGCGTGGGAGGCCGGTGCCAGGCCCACATCAACGCCGTGATGAAGCTGATGGAAAACGGCGTAAACATTGAACCAGCCGCCGTTTGCGACGTGTTCAACCGCTACCGCAACCAGACGGCCGATCGGATCAAAGCCCGCTGCGGCAAAGAGGTTTACAAAACCGGCGACTACCGGGACATCATCAACGACAAGGACATCGACATCGTCGTGGTGGCCACGCCGGACCACTGGCACGCCAAGATGACCATCGAGGCGCTCAAGGCCGGCAAGGCCGTCTACTGCGAAAAGCCGATGACCAAGCACATCGAGGAGGCCCTCGACGTAGTCCGCGCCTGGCGCGAAACCGGCCAGGTGATGCAAGTGGGCGTGCAAAGCACCAGCGAGCCTCGCTGGCACAAAGCCAACGAGTTCATCCGCTCCGGCGGCATCGGCAAAGTAATCCAGGCGCAGAACCACTACTACCGCAACAGCCGTATGGGCCAGTGGCGCTATTACGCCCTGAGCAAGGACATGACGCCCAAGAACATCGATTGGGACATGTTCCTCGGCCACAAATGGGGCCTGGCTCCCAAGATGCCGTTTGACCGGGCCAAGTTCGCCCAATGGCGCTGCTACTGGCCGTTTGGCTCCGGGCTGTTCACCGACCTGTTCGTCCACCGTCTGACGCAGATGTTGGTGGCCATCGGCGTTCGCTATCCGCGTCGGGTAACCGGCGGCGGCGGCATTTTCCTGGAATACGACGGCCGCGACGTGCCGGATACGGCCACGATTATCGCCGATTACGACGAAGGGTTGCAGATCGTGGTGACGGCCACCATGTGCAACGCGCATGCGATTGAGCGGTGCATCCGTGGCTTTTACGGTACGCTGTCCTTCGATACGGCCGACGGGTTTGACTTCCTGCCCGAACGGCCCCAAGTGGTGCCCCGCCCGTATCGCAAGAAGGCCCATCATGTGACCACGCCACAACCGAAAGATCCCACGTATGCCCACTGGGAAAACTTTGTGGCGGCGGTGCAAAAGGGCGATCCGAAAGCCTGTAACAACCCGCCCGACCTGGGTGCGGCAGCCCTGGTGACCATCGTGCTGGGTGCCAAGAGCTACCGCGAAGGGAAGGTGTTCGAGCTGCGTCGCAGCACCGGCGCCAGCGAGGACCAGCTCCAAATCGTCCAGAGCGACGAGAACTATGCCAAGGGCTGGGAAGCCATGTCGCACAAGCGGTTGCCTCCGCGGCACGTGCCCGGCTGGAACCCGCCCTACGATGACCCGATGTTCAGCCGCCAGATTCCGCCTTCGTATCAGAAGCTGGAAGGCCCGTGGCCGGACGAAAACACCGACCCAGCCCAAGCCGGTTGATTCCCGGATTCTGATGCAAACCCTTGTCCGGCCCTCGGCCCACGTTGGCCAGGGCCGGACTTTTCGCTTTGTTGTTTCCGCATTTCCCAAGGCACGCATCCTCGGTCCGAAGATGTCCGGCTGGCCGCTTCGACCGGCGCTGCTGGGCCATTGGCCGCAAGCACCGCCAGGGCCGCTTGCTCCGTCCCTGCCCATTTAGCACGTCCCATGAACGATAACCCGTCCTCCTTCGACCAGTTGGCTAGACGTCTGCAACAAGGAGACGCAGACGCTGCCGGAGAGCTGTACCGCCGGTTCGCCGGACGACTTGTCGCCCTGGCCCGGCAAAAACTTCCGGCAAAGCTTCGCACCAAGCTCGACCCGGAGGACGTCGTGCAATCGGCCATGGGCAGTTTTTTCTGGCGGCTACAGGACGGACAGTTCGAGCTGGCGGATTGGCACTCGCTATGGTCGCTGCTGGTATTGATCACGCTGCGCAAGTGCGGGCACAAGATCGAATACTACCTGGCCGCTTGCCGCGACCTACGCCGCGAGTTGCAACTGGCCGATTCCGAATCGTCCGAAGCAGCACCGTCGGATCCTGCCGCCTGGCATGCCCTGGCTCGCGAACCCGATCCGGCCGAGCTGGCTGAAATCTTCGATGTGACTGAAACCTTGATGAAGCGTCTGAACCGCAAGCAGCGGCGGATTGTCATGCTCCGCCTGCAAGGCTTGTCCACGGACGAAATCGCCCAGCAACTGGGAAAATCCCAGCGGAGTGTGCAACTGGTGCTGGAAACCGCCCGGGAAGTTCTGCTTTCGCTGCTTCGGGAAGTCCAATCCGATTAGTAAGCCCGCTCAGCCACCCAGCCAGGCGGGTAGTTCGTCCGCAGCGGGGAGCTGGATTACCTGTAAGCGCTGGATCGCCTCATGTTGGGCCACCTGTTGCAACGCTTCTTCCGGCGGGAGACTGTCCAGGTTCATCACGCCGACGGCTTCGCCCCCGGGTTCGGCTCCGGCGCGGCCCACGGCCATCTGGGCGATGTTCACCCCGTGGCTGCCGAAGATGGTGCCGATGTGACCGATGATGCCCGGCACGTCCCGGTGGCGGAACGCCAGCAGAATGCCGTCCAAATAGGCTTCCAGGCGGAAGTCGTCCACTTGCACCAGGCGGATCATCCGCTGGCCGAACACGGTGCCCCCGGCCTTGAACGTGCCGCGGTCGGTTTCCACCTGGGCGGTGATGAGCGACTGGAACGAAAGGCTGCGGTCCCGGGTTTGTTCTTCCAGTTGGATGCCCCGGTCGCGGAGCAGCACTTCGGCGTTGATGAGGTTGACTTCTTCCTCCAGCGCCCCTTCGAGCAACCCGACGCAAAACGCGGCCGTCACCAGGCGCGTGGCCTTCTCGGCCACCTGGCCGCGGTACTCCAGGCGGCAGCGGCGCGGAGCGCCCTGGTGCCAGGCGGCCAGAAAGCGTCCCAGGCGGTAAGCCACGTTCAGCTCGTTGCCCACCGCGTCCAGCTCCTGCCGGGAAAGCGGCACCACGTTCACCGCGTGGCGGATGGTCCCGTGCCGGAAAAACTCCAGCAACAGCTCCACCGCTTCTTTGGCCACCAGGGCCTGGGCCTCCTCGGTGCTGGCTCCCAGATGCGGCGTGCAGACCACACCGGGCAGCTCGAACAGGGGGCTTTCCGTGCAGGGTTCCTGCTCGTACACGTCCAGCGCCACACCGGCAATGTGGCCGCTCTTGAGCCCTTCCAGCAGCGCTTGCTCTTCGTAGATTCCGCCTCGGGCGGCGTTGATCAGCCGCACACCCGGCTTGAGCAGGTGGAGGTTTTCCCGGTTGATCAGGTTGCGTGTCTCAGGCGTAAGCGGCGTGTGCACCGTGAGGAAATCGGCCTGGGGCAGCAGCTCTTCAATCGACTCAAGGGCCTCGATTCCCAGGGTTTCGGCCCGCTCCCGCGAAAGGTACGGGTCATAGCCCACCACGCGCATCTGGAACGCCTTGGCCCGCGCAGCCACCGCCTGGCCGATGCGGCCCAAGCCGATGATGCCCAGTGTCTTGCCGGCCAGTTGGGTGCCCATGTACCGGCTGCGTTCCCAGCGGCCTTGTTTCAGGCTTTCAAAAGCCGGGGCGATATTCCGCGCCAGGGCCAGCAGCAGGGCCATCGTGTGTTCGGCCGTGCTGATGGTGTTCCCGTGCGGGGTGTTCATCACCACGATGCCGGCTCGGGTGGCCGCCTGCTTGTCGATGTTGTCGGTCCCCACACCGGCTCGGGCAATCGCCCGCAAGCGACGGTTCCCGGCCAGCACGTCGGCACTAAGCTTTACCCCGGAACGGCAGATGGCTCCGTCGAACTGGAGCAGGAACTCCCGAAGCTCCTCGCCGGCCAGCCCGGTGCGCACCTCGTACTCCACGTCCGGGGCTTGTTCCAGCAGCTTGAGTCCTTCCGGGGAAAGCTTGTCCAGCACAGCGATGCGAACCATGGGGCGATCCGTGCAATCGAATCGGAGGAAGAAGAAAACCAAAATGGGCCAGTTTGCGGCCCATCATATCACCCGCCCCCCTCGGGCAAATAGGGGGGGCCGGTTCCGGACCAGGAGAGCCGAGGCAAGCTCGCCTAGCCTTCCCACTGGGCTTTCATGAAGGCCAGGGCGTCGCGGGCCAGTTGTTCTTCGCTTTGGAACATGCGGCGCCAAATCTTGGTGGCTGCGGCCAGCGCGGGCAGGGCCAGGCCGAACGCTTCGACCATCAGGCAGCCGTCGTAGCCCACTTCCTTCAGCGTGGCGAAGGTCTTCTGCCAGTTGACGTGTCCCTGGCCCGGGGTGGAACGGTCGTTTTCCGAGATGTGAACATGGGCCAGGTATGGGCTACAGGTGCGAATGGCTTCGGCTTCGTCTTTTTCTTCGATGTTGGCGTGGAACGTGTCGTACATCAGGCGGCAGGCCGGATGGTCCACTTCCTGGACGAACCGCACGGTGTCGGCCGCCGAGTTGAGAAAATAGCACTCGAAGCGGTTCAGATACTCCACGCCCAGCGTCACCCCGCACGTGGCGGCGTGCTCGGCCACTTGGCGCATGCTCTCCACGCCCCAGTGCCATTCGTCCTGAGTGGGCCCCTGTCCGGTAAAATGGCCCAGGGCAGAATGGAACGGCCCGACCAGCACCGTGGCCCCCACCGCCTGGCAGCAATCCAACGCCTGCTTGTTCCGCTCCACGCCCAGGGCACGCACTTTGGGGTCGGGAGAAATCGGGTTGTCTTCAACCGTGCGGACGGTAACGGCCGTGCGGCGAAGTCCCAGGTCGTCGAGCCGCTTGCCCCACGCGGCGTATTTGTCCACGTTCAGATCGAAGATGGGCAGCTCCACCGTGTCGTAGCCAATCTGCTTGAGCTGTTCCAGCACGGGCAGCATCTGGTCGTTCAAGTCGTCGGTCCACAGCAGCAGGTTCATGCCGTAGTTCATGGGAAGTTCTCCCTCGGATTAAAAGCCGCATCCGGCAGTAGTTCCGCCCGGTGGCGATACACCTCGCGGCGCAGGGAACCCAGTCCCTGCGGAAGCCGGGCCCGCCAGGGACAGCCCAAGCGTTGGATTACCTGGCCGCAACGAAACCACAGTTTGCCATCGTCCAGGTAGTCGAACAAGAACCGCAGGCGGCAAAAGCGGTGGATCCAGGCTGGCAGCCCGGCGGCGCTTCGGCCCGTGACTGCTTCTACAAACCGCTGCACTTCCCCGGGAGCTATCCGGCCGAGCTGGGCGTAGTACCGCCGGCCCAACTCAGGACGCTGATGTAGAATCGCCGCGTCCAGCAGCAGTTCGACCAGCATGTGGGCCAGGAAGGCCAGCAGATGGGGCGACTGGTCCGGCAGGCTCTCTTGCACGCAGCAGCGGGCCTGCTGGCACAGGGCCACAAACGCCGGGCGGTAGTGGAACTCCGCGTCGTCCCGATAGTGTTGCACCACCCCCTGGGCGAGTTGTTGCCAGGGATCTGCCAGGGCATCTGGCATCAAAAGAGCCAGGCGGCGTGGGCGCAGACGCACTCCCGGGGCGGCCACGCGCAGCCAGTCCGGCAGCGCCGTGCCGGCCAGGCGATAGGGGCAGTCCAGCACCGTCAGGGCATGGGCCAGGTAGTTCAACGTGCCGGGGAGTGAGCTGGCGGAGAGCGGGCTACAGTTCTTCCATCCCGGTAAAGTTGGTAATCAACGACCGCAGTTTCCGCCGCAGCACCGAATAGCTGAAGAACTTCTTGCCCAGTTCGTAGTTGTGATTGACCATCTCTTCGCGGAACTTCGGGTTGTTGATTACCTCGCGCACCTGCTCGATTACCTTGCGGGTGATGTAGCCGTTGAGCGGAATGACACGGAAGCCCTTGGGCTCGATGTCCGTAATGAAGATCGAATAGCGGTTCACCAGCACCGGTTTGCGATAGTAGAAGGCTTCGATCAGGGCGTTGCCGAACCCTTCGTACAGGCTGGGATAGGTAATCAGGTCGGCGTTGGCGTAGGCGTCGGCCAGGGAGAAGATTTTCCGCCCGGCCACGTCGGTAATCCGCTTTTCGCCCACGCGGGTATAGACGAAGTGCAGGCTCACGCCGGCGTGCTGGGCCATTTCAATCAGCGCGTCGTGGTATTCCATCCCTTCATCGCCGGCTTCGTGGGTTACCACCAGCTTGCAGCGGGGATCGTTCAGTTGGGCAATCAGGTTAATGGCCAGCTCGATTCCCTTGCGGGGGACCACCCGGGTGGGCTGCAAAAAGATGATGTCGTCTTCGCTCAAACCCAGCTCCTGCCGGAAGTCCGAAGCGTACTCGTCCACCGTGGGCGGGTTTTCAAAGTCCAGCACGTTGGGCACCAGCACCGACGAGTTGCCCGTGCGCCAAGCCAGTTCCTGCTGGGCCGTGGAGTTGATCGTCACGTGCTGGATCGAGGGCAGCGAAGGCGGAAAAGCCATGTTCAGGAAGTCCTGCACGCAGTTGACTGCAAACCGCGGCCGCTCCCAGTAGAAGTCGTGGTGATGGGCGATGGTGGGAATCCCCTTTTCGGCGATAAAGTGCGTCAGGGCCACGCCCAAGGGAATGTGCATCGGGATGCACAACGCGTTCTGAACGATCAGGATGTCGATGTCGAACTTCTCGACAAACTCGTAAAGCGTCTGCTTGAGGAACTCGGCCATCTGGTTGATGCGCTGGGTCAGCTCCGGGCTGCGGGTGCGGCGGCCGAACACCTCCTCGTTGATGGCCACGTTCTCGCGGTCGTAGAAGTACGCTTCCGGCACCAGCATGCTCGCCTGGGGATCGCGATCCAGCTTGCCGGCGTACCAGTAGCTGACGTACTTATGATCCCAAAGCACCTGGGCCCACTTGGCACTCTCCAGCGAAACTCCGTCGGTGCCGGCAAATCGGGTGGAAACGAAGCCGATGTTTCGCGTGGGCCTGCTCATCGCCGGAATGGTCTAGGGCAAGTCGGGGAAGTCGCACCGGGCATGCAATTCTACGTTACAACTTCCGCAGCCGTTCCGCCGCAGCCGGCCAGGCAGGAGAGCAGTTGTTGCAATTGGGTCAGTCGCAGCGTGGGCGCCGCCTCGCGACAACAAGGGTCTTCCGGCCGCGGGCGGAAACTACGCCGGTCCCCGGCAAACAGAGCGGTCAGAAATCCGCACGCCTGGGCCGGCAGAACGTCGTTGCGCATGTCGTTGCCCACGTAAACCACCTGGTCGGGGCGGATGCCCTTTTGCTGCAATCGCCGCCGGGCTTCCCGGTACAGGAACGTGCCCGGTTTGGCTTCGCCGAACTGGTAGGAAAACAACAACAGCTCCTGGTCAAAACCCAGCTCTGACAGCTCCCGGCCCAGCAGAGCCGGAAACAGCAGCGGCGTGTAAAACTGCGAATTGCTCACAAGACCCAACAAAATGCCCGAGTTGCGCAAACGGTGCAAGACAGATTCCACGCCCGGCATCGGCCACACCGGGTTGGACCGCACCTCGTACTCCAGGGCAAAGCGGTGCCAGAACCACGGCTGGGCCGCTTCGGCCGGAAGTCGCCACCGTCCCTCTTCGGCCAGGCGGCAGCCCAGAGCTTGCCACAGCCGGGGCACTTGGATTTCCGGCACCTCGGCTCCTTGCTGGCGCAGAAGCTCGTGCTGTCGGCGAACTTCCTCCTCGTAGCAGGCCAACAGCTCTCCCGGGGAAAGGTTTGCTTCAATTTGTAGGGCTTGGAGCGTCTGGGAAAGGGCCTGCTGCTTGGCCTCCTGGGCCCCCGTGCCAATCTCCCCGCTGCCGGAAATGAATAGCGTGCCGTAAATATCCCAAAGAACGCACTTTACGTCAGGAAGCTCCTTCAGCACCGGAGCCACGCCCGTGGGCAGAGGCTCAAGCGGGCGGCTGTGCCGACGGATGATTTCCAAAAACTGCTGGGGCACGCGCTGCATGAACCCTCCGCGCATCACATGCGAATGAGTCGGAATCGGCCCGGGGCCAGGAACTCGGTCAGTATCCGTTCCGCGTGGTCCAACGGGACAAGCTCTCCCCTGGCCGATTCCAGTACCGAGGCATACATAGCTAACAGCCGCCGCCCCGATGGTTCAAGGCTGTAGTGCTTTTGAACGGCTTGGGCACATTGCTCGATTTGCGTAGATTCTCCAGGATCCCAATAAAGAAGGGGATTTCTTTTTAGTAATGATTCGCGTTCGGCCGGGCTTTCCCGGAGCTGGCTCAATACCTGCCGCTGGCCCTCGGGGTCCAAGTCGGCAAAATCGCCCCACCCGTCCGAGGGGAACTTTTCCAGCAGCTCGGTTTGCCAGTGGGGAAAGACGCCGTCGGCAGACAGCCCGTACTGTTCCACGGTTTCCTGATACACCTGCTGCACCACCTGTTGCCACCGGCGATGGTTGAACCACGTGCTGTGTACTTCCACCTTGGGGACCAGCCGCGGCCAGCGAACACCGTGGGCAGCGAAGCTGCGGGTAATCTCCGGCAAATCGCGGCCCCAAAGTTCCCGACCGAAGAGTGCGCTTTCCAGAAACACCATGCCGAACCCTTCGGCCACACTGGTGTTGAGCAGTGCGTCGGCGGCGGCCAGGTTTTCGGCAAAGCTCAGCCCCCCGGCTTCGCCGCACTCGAACACCACCGGCAGCCCGAGCCTCCGGCTCAGTTCCACCCAGGATTGGTAACGGGGTTGCTGGGCGGGATTGATTGGGGCCAGCGTAATGCCCACGGTGCCTCCGTCCGGGGCCGTCAGACTCCACAGCAACATCTCGCCCAGGTTTTTGCGGGCGATTCCGCGGACCGGGTAGAGCAAAAACGGCACTTCCGGCGGCACGTCGAAGCGGGCCTGGAGTTTTTGCCGGGCCTGGCGCCGGTCGGCCTCAACGTGAGGCATCAGCACTGGATTGGGCAACAGGTGCAAGCGGTGTTCGGGAACGCCGGCCCGGGCCAGGATGTGGTAGTCCCGGTCGTTGAGCACGGCGTAGTGAATGTGCGGGGCTTGCGGATAGGCCCAAGCCACACCAGGTGTCTGGGGTCGGATTGCCCCTACACTGTCCCGCAGCCGCTGGTAGTTTTCCGGACGGCAGTCTTCGGCAAAGTCGTGCACGTGCAGCACCAGTCCGAAGCCGCGGCGAGCCAGCTCGCCGACCAGGCGCGGCATGGCCGAGTTCTTGCCCAGGCTGTGGTTATGGATGTGGACGACCGTTTCTCCGGGAGAGCCCCCCCCTTCCCGGAGCAGCTCGGCCATTTCTTCAGGCAGCCGGCGGCGTTGTTCCGCGGTGGCCAGCTCTTCGTAATCCAGCCCGGCCAACGTGGCCCGCTGCAGGACGATTCGTTCCAATTGCTCGGCCAGTTCCCGGGGCCAGCCCAAGGCACGCGGACCGGAGAGCACGAGCACTTCCAACCGGTGGTCGAGCACCCGGTCCAGCGCCCGCAGATGGTTGGCGATGACCTGGGAAACTCCTCCGCGGTTTAGATGATAGTGGACCAGAACCAGCTTCATTGCGCCTCTTACGCACCAAGGGGCAAGATTGGCAGGGGCAAACGCTCCCGCGGGGAAAACGCACCGAAAAGCCGGCCAAGGGAACCGTCAGCTTAGCCGTTCCGGCAGGCCGGTACCAGCAGAGGCTGGGTGGTGCCGGAGCCGGCTCAATCTTCCGCCTGGCGGCGTTCCGGGTCGCCCACCTGGCGCAAGTAGGTGGCCAGGCGCCATTGCAGGTCCAGCAAAGACTGCCAGCGGCTTTGGTCGAGCGTGACCCGCTCGCCGTCTTCTTCCATCTGCACCGAAGCAATCAGCCGCCGCAACCGCGTGTGCAGGTAAGTGAGCAGTTCGGCCAGTTGGCCGGCCTGGGCGGGGCTGAGTTGTTCGGGCAGCACGGGCGGATCCAGTTGCTGCAACGCGGCGTAGAAGTCGGCCGCTTCGTCAATCTGGTCCACGTTCAGCTCGAAGGAGCCGGAATCGGCGTGGGGCAACTTGTCCGAGCCGGGCCAGGTGGGGCTGCCGGAGAGTTCCTTCTGACGCAGCCGGGCCAGGCGTTGGGCAATCTGCTCTCGGGTGCCGAACACCAACACGGAACGTCCCAGTGTGATCAAGTCCCCATGACGCAGAATGTGGACCGAAATCTCCTCTCCGTTCACCTTGGTTCCGTTGGTGCTGTCCAGGTCGGTGATGACCAGTTTATCCTGGTCTTCCTGGATCTTGGCGTGAAAGCGACTGACCCGTTCGTCGTTCAGTTGGACGTTGTTGCCTTCTTCCCGGCCGATGGTGACCGGGGTGGGAAGATTGCGGAACACCCGACCGCGGTCCGTGCCGTCCAACACCCGCAACGTAATCAGAGCCATAGCCAGTATTTCCGGCGTAAAACGAGGTGAGGAAACCCACCAAGTAATTTTAATCGCTTGCAGGGGGGAGTGCCAACGGCTGTGTTGGGCCGGACCTGAGGGGCTTCCGGAGTCCGCCGGCGGCACGGGAGAGTGTTAGCGAAACCCGTATTCTTCGTTCTTCGGGTCGAAGTCCTTGTCCGTCAGCCCTACGTTGAGCTTTAGGTCTTTGTAGTAGTAGTGTTCCAACAGGGGCAGTTCTTTCTGGCCGTCGGTGGGCCAGTCGTAGGCTTCATAGCGGATCGGCACCCGCTTGTTCCGGTCCAGATAGACTCGGGCCATGGCCCAGGGGAAGTCTTCCCAGCGGCGCGGGGCCTGGACTTCCAGCACCAGGCAGTCGATTCCGTCGAGTTGTTCTTCCAACAAGCGAACTCGGCACTGGAGCAGTTGTTGGCGGTGCTCTTCGTACAATTGGAGCAGTTCTCGCAACAACTTTTTGAGGCCAACGTGGCGAATCGAATAGCGGTTGCCCTGCATGGCCAGGGGGCTTTCCGGATCGAGCCGGACGGTGAACAGGCTCAAGATTCCCGCCCCGTGAGCAATCAGCTTGTCGTCGTTGGCTCCTTGGACCCAGATGGCTTCCTGCCCTTTGAGCCGGGGCGGGGCCAGGTGTTTCAGATAGACGCTGAACGGACGGTGCCGCACCTTGAGTAGCATGACCTCTTCGTCCAGCAGCTTACCGTCCACGCGTTCCCGTTTGATGAAGGTGGCCGTGTAATCTTTGACCTGTTCGAGCACCTGGAGGGATTCCCGGGCCAGATCCAGTGCGCGGCCCAGAGTTTCTTCCGCACTTGTTTCGACCGCCGTGGCCACTTGCTGAACGGTTTGCGAGAGGGCCACGTTGCTTTGGGCTTCCGGCGGGGGCAAGAACCAGCCTTGCTGCCACGCCCACAGCCCAGCCGCCGCTACAAGCAGCCCGCCGCCGATGCTCAAACACCATTTCTTGTACCGGCTCATGATACCGCTTTTGCCCTCGGCAAAGGGGTCAGAAGCTCTTCTGTCTCAGGTTGTTCGTTCCGGCGGCCTGGTCATCTGTTCAAAACCGCCCGGCTTTTGTAATCTTTGGTTATTCCACTTGGGCGGACAAGCGTCTGTGGGCCTTGCCGCCGGAGGGAATTACCCGGACACTCCCCTTGCAGGTTTTGTTCCTTGGGAGCGGAAAAAAACCGCAGGGGGCTTGCTGCTTCGGAGGAAGAACCTTTATACTAAAAGGCTTTCGGAAAGAAGAGACTCCAGACCGGATCGAAGCGATGAAAGTGCGAGCCAGCGTGAAGAAGATATGCGACAGTTGCAAAATCGTGAAGCGTCGGGGAGTGGTGTACGTCATCTGCAAGAAGAATCCCCGGCACAAGCAACGCCAGGGGTAGTCGAGCGGTTGCTGTAACCTTTCGGATTTATTAGAGTTTTGCTTTGAGGAGTCGGGCCGCTTCCCCCGTTCGTGCAAGGAGTTGACCGGAGATGCCGCGTCTGCTGGGTGTGGATATCCCCAACGACAAGCCGACCTGGGTTTCGCTGACCTATATCTACGGCGTGGGGCCCTACACGGCCCGCGAGCTGTGCTACAAGGCCAAGCTGGACCCACAGCGTCGGGCCAAGGAGCTTAACGAAGAAGAGCTGGCCCGGCTAGCCAGCCTGCTGGACAAGGACTACGTGGTGGAAGGGCAGCTCCGCCGCCAGGTGGCCCAGAACATTGCCCGGCTGAAAGATATCGGCTGCTATCGGGGAATTCGCCACCGCCGCGGACTGCCGGTCCGGGGGCAGCGGACCCGGACCAACGCCCGAACCCGAAAAGGCCCCCGCAAAACCGTGGCCGGAAAGAAAGGGGTTAAGGACCTGCGCCACTAGTCCCGGCGGCAAGTCCCTCTCCGGAGCAGCCGTTTTTGCCCATGGTCCCCGTACATTCATCCTTCAGGATTGCAATCTGACTGGGAGGTAGCTCGATGGCCAGAGTGCGAGGCAAGCGGAAGCCCCGCCGAACCGTCACGGCAGGAATCGCCTACATCAAAGCCACGTTCAACAACACGATTGTTACCATCACCGACCTGAAGGGCGAAGTGATTTGCTGGGCCAGCGCCGGCACCTGCGGATTCAAGGGGAGCCGCAAGAGCACTCCCTTTGCCGGACAGTGCGCCGCCCAGCAGGCGGCCGAAAAAGCTGCCCGCTTCGGGGTGAAGGAGCTGGACGTGAAGGTCAAAGGCCCCGGCTCGGGCCGCGAAAGTGCCATCACGGCCCTGGAAGCAGCCGGCATCACCATTAAGTCCATCGAAGACATTACCCCCCTGCCCCACAACGGCTGCCGTCCGCGGAAAAAACGCCGGGTGTAGCTCCGGGTGAGGCTGACCGAAACCTGGCAAGGAGCGTGTTTCGAGATTTCTGTTCCTGATTTCTGTTCCTGCAAAAGCACATTCGTTTGGAACCATCATGGCACGATACACTGGACCGGTTTGCAAGCTGTGTCGGCGCGAAGGCCAGAAGCTGTTCCTCAAAGGGACACGCTGCGATACCCCCAAATGTGCGTTGGAACGCCGTAGCATTCCGCCGGGGATGCACGGCATGAAGCGCAGCAAGATGACCGACTACGCCATCCACCTGCGCGAAAAGCAAAAAGTGAAACGATTCTACGGCGTGCTGGAGCGTCAGTTCCGCCGTTACTTCCAGATGGCCGAACGTTCCCGTGGCAACACCGGCGAGCGGCTCATGCAACTGCTGGAAAGCCGGTTGGACAACGTGGTGCACCGGCTCGGGTTCGCCGCCAGCCGCCGCCAGGCCCGGCAGATGATTACCCACGGCCACATTACGGTCAACGGCCGCCGGGTGACGATTCCCAGCTTCTTGCTGCGGCCCGGTGACGTGGTGAGCGTGCGGCCTAAGCCCAAGAGTATCGAACGGGTTCAGGCCAACTTGAGCGAGTTGTCGCGGCCAGTGCCCGACTTCCTGACCCGGGTGGATGGCGACGTGCCGCAGGGGCATTTTGGCCGTTTACCTATGCCCGAAGAAGTGGCCCTGCCGGTGCAGCCGCAACTGATTGTGGAAATCTGCTCTCGGTAGTCGTTGGCGGCCCTGCCGATTCCGGTTTTCAGGAGACGATCGCCCCGGTTCGCCCAGGACAGGGCGTTTCGGTTCCGTTACTCCAAGGGAGGAAGTCCCATGCGGATTCGCTGGCGTGGTCTGGAGCTTCCCAGTCAGGTGACCTGCGAGCGGGAAACGCTCTCGCGGACCTATGGGAAGTTCATCGCCGAACCGTTCGAACGCGGTTTTGGCACCACCATCGGCAACTCGTTGCGGCGCATCCTGCTCTCCAGCATCGAAGGGACGGCCGTCACCCAGATCAGCATCGACGGAGTGCAACACGAGTTCCAGTCCCTGCCCGGCGTGGTCGAAGACGTGACCGACATTGTGCTCAACGTCAAGTCGCTGGTGCTTCGCAAGCACGCCGAAGGGACCAAGGTCATCCGCGTCGAAAAGAACACCCGCGGTCTGGTTACCGCCGCTGATATCGAAACCGACGACTCGGTTGAGGTGATCAACAAAGACCATGTGATCGCCACGCTGACCGAGGACGTCTCCTTCGGCATGGAAATGGTGGTGGAGAACGGCCGCGGTTACGTACCTGCTTCGGAGCACTCCGCCAACGTGAGCGAGATCGGTATCATCCCCATCGACGCCGTATTTACCCCCGTGGTCCGCGTCCGCTGCCAAGTGGAAGACACCCGGGTGGGCCAAAAGACCAACTACGACCGCCTGATCCTGGAGATCTGGACCGACGGATCGGTAACCCCCGAATGGGCCCTGGTGGAAGCGTCCAAGATCTTGCGCAAACACCTCAACCCGTTCGTCCAGTACACCGAACTGGGCGAGTACGTCCACTCGCAGCCGCGAGCGCTTTCGCCCTCGGGACTGGACCCGGAACTGGAACAAAAGCTCAACATGACGCTGGCCGATTTGAAGCTTTCGGCTCGGGCCACCAACTGCCTGGAAGGCGAAAACATCACCACCGTGCGGGACTTGGTGCAGCGCACGCCCGACCAGTTGTTAGAATTGCGCAACTTCGGTGACACCACGCTGCGAGAAGTGGAATCCAAACTGAGCCAGTTGGGACTCCACTTGGGCATGAAGCTGCCCAGCGCCGCCGGAGTGTAGGAGAATAGGCCCCTTTTTCACCAAGCCACTTTTCGTTGTCAGGAACCTTCAGCGATGCGACATCGCCGACGTGGACGCAAGCTCGGTCGTTCTCCGAAACACCGCCGCGCCATGTTGCGCAACATGGCCTGTAGCCTGATCTTGACCGAGGATATTTACGACGAGGGCGACCCGCTCAAGCCCAAAGTGCCCGGGCGGATTGTTACCACTTTGCCCAAGGCCAAGGAAGCGCGCCGCCTGGTGGAACGCTGCGTGCGGCTGGCCTGCCGCGCCTTGGAAATTGAAGAGAAGGCCCAGGCCCACGCCACCGAAGCGGAACGGGGAACCGAAGCCTGGCAATCCTGGCGCCAAGGGGACGGCTGGCAAAAGTGGAACCAGGCCATTGCTCCGGCCGTGGCCATCCGCCGTCGATTGGTCGCCCTGCTGGGGGGGAACCGCCAGGCCAAACGAGCCATGTGGGTGCTGATGGAAGAAATCGCGCCCCGGTATCTGGATCGACCCGGCGGTTATACCCGTATCCTCCGACTGGCTCGTCCTCGATTGGGCGACGGCGGCACTCGGGCCATTTTGGAGTTTGTTGGCGTACGTGATCGCCAGGCCCGCGAAACTATCGCCCCGGCTTTTGACACCGAACCGGAGCCGGAATCTGAACCGGCCAAGGACCAGGCTTCCGAGCAGGAACCTGCTGAAGTGGCCGCAGAAAGCTCGAGTCAAGAGGGCGATTCGCCCCAGGCCAAGCAAGAAGCAGCTTCCCAGGAGTAGGCGCGAGGAACGCTCGGCCCGTAGGCTTGGCTCGCACCGGGGGCTCTGCGAGGCTTCCCGGTGGTGCGATTCGCACCGGGAGAACCTTGACTTTCCGCAGGCTTTCCGCCGGGCAGAGCCGGTGTCTTTCGCCGTTTCTTGCCCGGGTGCGGAGGCTTCCTGTAGCCAGCGGGTTGGCCGTTTTTCGGGGTGTGATGTGTGGATTCTTTCTCGTGCGCTGAAGGCCGCTTCGGGCTGGAAAAAAGCGGGCATCCTGCTCTGGAAAACCGCTGCCTTGGCGATAGAATGTTTCAGTGGGTTGGCTGCTTGACCTCTTGGCAAGCGACCATCCGTGTCCCCGTAGCTCAATTGGATAGAGCGTCGGCCTCCGGAGCCGAAGGTTGCAGGTTCGAGCCCTGCCGGGGATATTCTTCTCTCCAGGTGAGTCTCCCCTTTCCAGGCGAGTTTCCCCGCCGGACGAGGAAGACCATTCCGGCAATCTTCTCCCCGGGAAAGCCGCGGCGGTTGGTACGCCGAAGGCGTCTTTCCACAGGCAGCTAGCGGCTGCGTTGCAGGGGCGAGTAATCCGTGGGCCGCATGAAGTGCCGCTGCACTTTGGTGACGATGGGGCCGTCCTGGCGCGATTGGCGGAACACCCGCTGCCACTCCGGATCGTTGCGAAACGCGTCCCAGGAACGCTTGGCCGCCTCCTGGTTTTCGTGGGCCACGATGTAAATGAGCGTGTCCTTCTTGTCCAGCGGCACCCAGTAGCCCACGTTGACCATGCCGTGCTTTTCGAACAGCTTCATCGTGTGCTGGCGGAACCGCTGGTGCAGCTTGGGCAGCCGGCCCGGAGCCGTGGTGTAGATGCGCAGCTCGTAAAGCATGGGTCGGGGAGCCTCCTGGCTGGGGACTGCGGCAAACCAGCCGAGAGCCAGACCGGCCAGAAGTCCCATGCTCAGCCAAAGCGGGGCCTTGAATCGAGAAAGCATCGTCGTTCTCCTTCTTCGCTGGGGTTCGAAATCGCCATAACACAGCCTAGTTGTAATCGCCGCGGGTGCAAAAGACAAAACACCGCGAATCGCCGCCCGGACACGGTGGCCCGATTCCCAGTCGGGCGTACAATGGCACGCGTCCGAAGAACGGGCGGCGTTTTCCTGGTCGATTTACGCTTTGTCGATCTCTGACGCGGATGGCTGCACGAGTTGCCCAAGCCCCCGATTGGTGGTTGCCCCCGCCCCCGTGGCGGCGCCGTATGCGGCAGCGATTGCTCCGCTGGTTTGCGCAGCACGCCCGGGAGCTTCCCTGGCGGGATGAGCCCACGCCGTATCGGGTTTGGGTCTCCGAAGTGATGCTGCAACAGACTCAGGTGCAGACGGTCGTGCCGTACTTCCAGCGTTTTATGGCCGCGCTGCCCACCGTGCACCAT
>WFOE01000260.1 GCA_015488215.1 Planctomycetales bacterium | reverse complement strand
CCCCCCCAAGCCTCCAAGCCTCCAAGCTTCCTTAGCATTCCAACTGCCACAGAATCCAAAGTCCGCTTTGGCGGTGGAACCAGGCCAGGCCCCGCTTGCCGGGCGTGCCTTCCATGGAGCCGACCACGTCGTGCACGGTGATCTCCTCGCCGGTGTCGCGCCAGGTGGTGCCGTCGTAGCGGAGGATGCGGGCCGGGACCGAACCGCCCATGCTCAAGGTGCCGGCCAGTTGGACCACCTCGGCCGCCTCGGCGGGGGGCGGAGCCATCAACACACCACCGGTGCCTCGAATCATGCAGGACGGAATTGCTATGGAAAGGCAAGTTGCCATTTTGGGCCACGCATCAGCGGACGGAAAACAGAATTGGGTCTTCTAAAAAAGTGGCGAGTGGCCTTATCTGTGGATTTGCTGCCGTATCAATTCACCCCCGCCCCTCTTACGCTGGAGCGAAATGGAACAATGCCGAAAAATCGGCGGGCTTGTATGGTGGACGCGATTGAGAATCCAACACGCGCACCCAGTGTTCGCCCCCGACCGGCTCCTCCTTGAACAGGTGGTTCCAGCCCACGGGCGTACCGTCGCTTAAGGACCGGGCCGTTTCCCGAAAGCGGTACTCGACGTTCCAGAATCCGCCGGTCTGGAAGAAATGAAACTGCCGCTTGACCTTGGCTCCCAGGAACATCAACGATTCCGGCGGGCTGCCCAGGAACTCCGCCGCGTTGACGCATCCCCGCAACGCCCGGATCGCTTCCCACGGGGGCGATGCCACCCGGTGCCAGCGCAGTCTGACCACCGTATGGGGAATGAACACCGCGGGCACTTCGTCCGGGGCGAGTTTCGGGTTCTGGGGCGGAGCATCCCAATGCCACAGCCGGGCCGGCGTGACCAAGGCTTCCAGTCCGTGGTCGATTTCGTAAGTGAGATATGTCCCTTCGGGCACCTTGGGCAGCTTGTTCCGGGGCCGGTTGTCCGCGTCGAATTGCGTCCGATATTCTGCCGTGACTCGAGCCCCGGATTGAGAATAGCGGTTCGTGCCCTGCCGCGGGCTGGACAGCGTCTGCTGATCGGGCACGGCCGGTTCGAACGGCTCCACTACGAGTCGTTCGACCAGCAGATTGGGAAAACCCGGGAACGGTTCCGGCGGCTCGAACACCCACTGGCCGCCCACCACGCGGTAAAAGCCGAGCAGTTGCCGAGCCAGTTGCGGCCAATCCTGCCACGATACGCGAAACCACCGCCGGGCCAGGATTCCCTCTTCGCCTATTTCCAGCCGGGGCGAGCCTTCCAGTTCTTCAAACGCTACGGCCATCGCTTGCGCCTCAATTCCACGTGGGACGAGTCCAGGGGCCGTCGTTGACAAAATGGAATTGCAACAAATCGGGGTCGCCTGTGCGTTTCGACTTGAGAAAAGACACTTCGGTCACGCGAGCCGGAATCTCAAACACTCGATTGGCATCCAGATACAGTTCCAAGGTCACGCTGCTGCCGGGGAAAAGTGCTCCGGGATCGAAATCCGTGCTCAGTGCCAGGTGGCACGTTCCCCGCAACTGTCGCTTGCCGCAAAGCGTCGCTGGCACGGGGCCGGTGGCCGAAGAGGTATAGCGGTGCAGTTCGCTCTCTTCCCGCAGTTCCCACTCCACCACGTCCCGTATCTCTGTGGAGTTGAGATATACCTTGCCCTGCGTACCGTGAATCAGGGACATAAGTCAAACCACCCTCAACAAAGAGCAAGCGGACTCCATCGGCCGGTCGTTCCGGCGCTTTGCCTAGACCGACGTACCCGCCAGCACAATCTGGTAGGTCAACTCGACGCTGTTGGGATTGTGCAGTTTGAGCACTTTTGATGTGGCCGAGACGTTCCAGCCACCCAGCGGAGCCGCCTGGAACCAGCAACCCAGCGGGCCGATCTCGACCTTCGCCGCTCCCACCCCGCCAAACGGTCCGGTCCAGCCGTCGGCCGTGCCGCTCGGGCCGGCTTGCAGCACCTGGCCTGCCGCATCGCCCAGGTTACGCAGCAGAACCACCTTCACCTTGGCAAACTGCACGGTGCCGCTTGCCCCCAGGACGGAACGGCTCAGGGCTGTTAGGTCCAGCATCTGGTCTGCTCCGGCGGCCAGGGTGTCTTGGGTGTGCCAGATGAGATCGGCCTGGTTTTCGCCGGTTCCCGGGGCCAGAGCGACGGCCGTTTCCAGCCGGCCGGAGTCTTTCAGGTCGGCCGTGGCCTGCTGTTGGCTTTGCAGCCAGGCCACCAGCGCCTGGGCGTCCACGTTCAGTTGCATGGTTCACCTCATGCCGGGTTGTGGGCCAGGGCCAGCAGCCCTTGGAAGCTGATGGTTTCCTGCCAAAGCTCCTCCTCGTGCCGCCGGCTCCGGGTGCCGGCGAAGCGGAGCCACAGCACCTGCTCGTCGCCGCCAGAGAGCTGGGCGTGGTGGAACGCCTGGCGCACCTGTTCGGTCACCTGGCGGGCCTGCTCCAGTCCGGCGGCTACCACGTCCCAGTCCACCTCGACACGATAGACGTGATGATGGCTGGTCTGCACCACGACGGCCTGCCGCTGAACACTCAGGCTTGCCAGCGGCAAAGCCGTTCCGGGGGGAGCCGGGCCGGTGAAGACACGCTCCGGGGGCACCAGCGCGGCAAGCGAAGTGGTGTTTGCCCAGTGGTTGCGCAGCACTTGTTCCAGGTTCATGTTCTCAATCAGTTTCTCAATACGCAGCGCAGGAGCTGGAAGCCTTCGTCCGGATTCAACGCCGAGGTTTCGACCACGTCGAACGAGCGATTGAGATCGTCCCGGATGCGCTGCCCGGGCTGAATTGTCAAACTCGTCTCAATCAAGATGCGGTAGTGTGCCGCATGCCGCATCAGCACGGCGAGCGGCTCGGGACGGATTGCTTCCCGTTGGATTTGCGCCGCAAGTCCGCTGGCCGTGGTGGTCCAACTGCGGGTGGCTCCGCCCAGGGCGTCGGACGCCCACTGGGGCGAAAGCAGCTCCACGGTGTGCTGTCCGGCCGGATGGAGTCGCCAGCCTCGGGCGTCCAGGCGGTAGGTGCCGGCCGGGCGCTGAGCAGTTACCCGGAAGATGCTCCAGCTCTGGCTGCCGCGGAGAACGCGCCCGCCCGGCTGGGGCGGTTGGGGCAGTTGTTCCTGGGGAACGAGCCACCGACGCCGCTCCAGCAGCAAACCCTGGGTGGCCCCGTCCGCCGCTTCGTCCTGCTGTTCTACGGGCAGGGCGTGGGTAATCGTGGTGGGATTGCCCAGGGGGTCTTCGTACTGGACCGTCTCCACCTGCTGGGCCACCAGGGCGAAGTCGCCTTGGGGGTTCCAGGCGGTGTTCATGGGGTTTCTCCTTGGGTGTGCAGCTCGGCTGGTTCGGCGGCGCGGATCTGGCGGTCGCACCAGGAGAGCATCCGCTGGAGCGTTTCCATATACTGCTGCCAGTGGACCTGCTGTCCTTGCAGGGCGTAGCTGGGGCGCGGCTGGGCGGAGATTTCCTGGATCCGCTCAAGCAACTGGCTGCGAATCAGCTTCAGCGTGGCCAGGTCGTCGTTACTCATGGGCGAGGGTTCCCTTGCAAAATGAGCAGTGCCAATCGGGCGGGCGGGAGTCGCTCCCGGGGCGGGACGACTCCCGCGGAGCCGACAGGAAATCGCCGCTTTCGGAATCAATCCACTGGTTCAATCCGCGGAACGTGGTCGCTGCGGACGATTCCCCGCTGCTGGCAATAGCGCCGCCAGGCTTCCTCGGCCGAAGGGGCCACCAGTTCCAGCGTCTCTTCAAAGGGAAGCTGCACACGGTAGCGGCGTCCTTTGGTCCGAGTGGACGAAGCGGGGTTTTTTCGGGACGGGGATTTGCGTTTCATCGCGCAGACCTCCTGCCAGGGTGTTGCCAGCGAGAAAAGGGCTACGGCGTGTTCTTGATTACGTAGCGGGGGTTAATCACCGCCGGGGTGCCTCGTTCGCTGGCCTTGAAGCGGATGAGGATGTCGTGGGTGAACTCGGCTTCGCTGCCGGCCGGGGCCTGGGTGACGGTGATGGGCCAGTTTTCCATGTAGGCGAACGCCTTGGTAAAGTCGCCCAAGAACCACCACTGTTCCGCTTCGTTGCTTGCCACGCCGGAGGCTTCGATCCGCCGCAGCATCTGGCGGCTGACCACCACGCGGTACTGGTCACGCCACGGGTTCTGCATCACGGTGACGACCGATCCGTCGGTGTGCCGCAGCTCCAGGGCCTGGAACACCTTGGCTGCCGCGTGCCGCAGAGCCGGAGAGATGAGCACCGTGGTGGCTTCCACCAGCACCGGCTCGCCGGTGGCCGGGTCGAGCATTCGGGCCAGCAGCCCTTCGGCCTTGTCGGCGCTGGAGTAGTCGGTCAGCGGGTTGTTTTGCACCCAGTTGGTCCAGGGTCCGCTGGTCAGGTAGGTGTTGTAGGTGGTGCCCTTCCACTTGAAGGTGTTCACTGCCCCGATGATGGTGTCGAGAATCCGCTTTTCCTTGTTCAGTCCCAGGGCCTGGCCCACTTCGGCGGCCCGCTGAAGCACCAGGTGGGTGCGGTCGAAAAAGACCGCTTCTCGCGTTACCGGCACGATGAACCCGTGCTTGGTGGTCGAGGGGGTTTCGATGTAGTCCTCCCCGAAGCCGTAGGTGGGATACGGCATGCCCGGGTGCACCGCTTCAGCATGATCGCCCAGGCGTTCCACGCCGGGGATTCGCTCTCCGTCGAGTCGGGTGGGGATCGTTTGCACCAGTTGGGAAGCGACGAACGCTTCGTGCCGGAACCCTTGCAGGATCTTGGTGGAGATCAACTGGCCGGTGATGTTGCGGAAGGCCGTCACGTCCACGCCGTCGTAGGAGTCTTCCAGCAGATGGAAGCTGTCGCCGCGGGGATCGAGGCAGCGGACCCACTCCGGCCCGCAAAACTGTTCAGCTAGGTCGCGGAGGCTGAAGTCTTCCGGTTGCAGGTGGCCTTGTTCCAGCGCTTCGCGCAGGTGGTCGCAGGTGGCTTGCGCCCCTTCCAGCTCGTAGCGGCGTCGCAGTTCTTTGGCTTTAACTAGCGGCACGGCAGGTTCCTCCTGGAATTGAGAAAACGGAAATGCGGAATGTGTTCTGTTGAGAAATCGCGTGTAGCAGAGTTTGAAGGTTTCAAACTTGCCTTTAGTTAGTTTTCCAAAATCCGCCCATCAGTTGCTGGCGCCCACCAGCGCCCGCCAGGTGGTCCCGTCGCAGTGGAGATAGGCCGCCTGATTCTGTCCCACGGTGCAGACGGTCGTACCGGCACCGTTTTTCACCGTAAGCGGCTCGGCGGCATCGGCGGCGTTGTGCAGGAAGAAGTCCACTCCGGCACTGGCCGCCTCCGGGGGCAGCGTCACGCTGCGGCCGACCGCATCGGCCGGGTCGAGCACCTGGATACGGGCGTCGGCCGGGGTGAGCGTCTTGTCGGCAGCAAGCGTTTCCACGTTGGCCGTCTGCCGCCGTTCCAGCCGCAGCAGTTGCAGCAGCGTTCCGGGCCGTCCCACCAGCCGTACCTTCACCCGCGTGGTGGCCGTCGGGTAATCCTGCACCACGTAGCCCAGGGCCAGTTCCGGACGGGCCGCTGGAGCCACCTGCTGGTTTTCCAGTGCCGCACCGCCCGGCTGTTCGGCCGCGGCGACCAGCTCGCCCAGTTGCCAGGAGCGGGCGGCGCAGTCCATCTCGAACACCCCGTCGGCGGCCACACGAACCAACACGCTGCCGCTGCCGGTGGCTGCCTGCATGGCCACGCCGAAAAACGCAGTGGCAAAGCGAGCCTGGTTGGCTTCCAGGGTGCCCTGGTCGGGCAGATCGGCCGCGGGCCGGAGCTTGCCGGAGTCCAGATACACCAGGTCGCCAATCTGGACCGTGGTCCCCGGAGCCACTTCGGCCACCAGGTGCGAGAGGTCGGTATGACGGAGGCGGAATTGATCGGGCATGAGCAGTTACCCCTTGGATTGGAGGAGAATCTAAAAGGCTGTTACAAAACTTCCAGCCGCAAGGGCCACGCACGAGGATTGGAACAGCGCCGGAAAGTTTTGTGACACGCTCTCAATCCCTGCTTTCTTGAGAAATGGCAGCCGTCGCTTGCACACTACGCTTGTGCAGAGGAGTCGCGGTTCAATATCCCCGCGGTTATTTTTTGAGAATCTGGTTTTTAGCAGGTAGTGGTCGCTGCCCTGTTGTGTCTCAGGTGAGCGAGCGGGCCCACTGGCGGATATCCGTCGCGGTCGGCTCGGCCGGACCTGCGCTTTGCACCGGGGGAAGCTGCCGCTGGTAGCACGTGGCGGCAATCCATTCGTGCAGCACGGCCAGGGCTTCATCAGGAGGCTGCCGGAGCAACAGGCGCCACAGTCGAGGGGGAAGCGTCGAGGGGGAACAGCCGTGGTTACGCAGCGTCTGTTCCATCAGGTGCTGCAACCACGTTTGTTGCTCCGGCAGCCGGGAGGGGGATTCCCCGCCGTCCGGTGCCGCTGCGGCTCGGTCCGAGCGGCGGCTTTCGAACAAGCTGCTCGTCGTGGCCGGATCGGCCACCAGATCGACGCTGTGCACTTGCAGAATCTGTTCCACGAGCCACTGGTCTCCCTGGCGTTTGAGCCGGGCGCGGATGTTATGGCTCAGGCCCACGTTTTCCGGGGCGTGCTCGGCGTCCCAGGCAAGCTGCTCGGCTACGGCGTGATGCGGGTTGAAGTGCAAATCGGCGAACAAGCCCTGGTCGGTGACGCGCACGCGGTCCAGAAAGCCCAGCCGGTCCTCGTAACGGCGCGGGGCGGTCGGATCGCCCTGCGGATGGTTGACGTTGACCCGCGCGTGCTCGTACAGCGAGGCGGCCTGCCGGATGGTCGAAGGGGGATAGACGCGGCCGTTGCGGCTTGTGGTCCCCAAGACTTTCACGTTGCGGATAACTCCCTGGTTGCGGTCTACCACCGGCGAGGCGTCGCGGCTGGTGACGAACTCCGTCACTTCGGCTTCCAGCACGGCCGGTTCCGCCGCGGGGCAGGAAGTGGGCTTCGGCTCGGCCGCGGCCGGCGGGGCACTGGGCGGGGTGGGATTCATCGGAGCGGCTCTCCTGGAACGGGAGGAACGGTTTTCGAAGGGCCGGGCCACTTCCGGCGCTTGATTGTTGGCCCGGATGATGCCGCCGAGTTTGGTGCGCGGGCAAGCGGTGTTTTTGCAAACCGCTCCTGCCCCGTCGCGGTGCTTGTACCCGACCAAGGACTGGGCCAAGATGAACGCACGCGACGGACAGCACCCCGAGGCTCTTGCCGACGAGGACGGCCTATGAGTTCCCCCGCCCCTGCCCGACCCCGGTATCTGGTTTTCGACGTGGAAAGCGTGGCCGACGGCGAGCTAGTCAGCCGGATTCAGTACCCGGGACAAGGACTCGGCCCGCAGGAAGCCGTGGCCCGGTATCGTCGCGAGCTGCTCGAAAAATACGACCACGAGTTCATTCCTTACACGTTCCAGGTGCCGGTTTCCGTGGCGGTGGCCAAGGTGGCCGAAGACTTCCGGCTGCTGGACGTGGTGGTGTTGGACCGGCCGCAGTACCGGCCGCATGTCATCACGCGGCATTTCTGGCTTGGCTGGGCCCGTTACGGTCAGCCCACGCTGGTGAGCTTCAATGGCCGCAGCTTCGACCTGCCGCTGCTGGAGCTGGCCGCGTTTCGCTACGGGATTAGCATCCCGCAGTGGTTCGATCTGGCCTCGCCCGGCTACCAGCAGAACCGCAACCGGTACAACGTGCGGGCTCACCTGGACCTGCACGATTTGCTGACCAACTTTGGGGCCACGCGGTTCAGTGGCGGGCTGAACCTAGCGGCCAGCTTGCTGGGCAAACCGGGCAAGATGGACGTGCAAGGGCACATGGTCCAGGACCTGTACGACGCCGGCCAGTTGGAGCAGATCAACCAGTACTGTATGTGCGACGTGCTGGACACCTACTTCGTGTTCCTGCGGGCGGCGGTGCTGCTGGGCTGGCTGGAACTGGAGCAGGAGCAACACCTGGTCGAGCAAACCCACCAGTGGCTCCGGCAGCGGGAGGACGTGCCCGCGTTCGCCCAATACCTGGAGCACTGGGCTCCCTGGCCCAATCCCTGGCAGGAAGAACTTTCTTCGCGGTGTTGACCTGTTCCGGGGAGCGTTATCATGGGAGCGGTTTCCCGCCAAGGCGGGAACGGTTCGGGCAGGCCGGTGCCGGTCCGACCCGGGTAAGGCAAGGGGGGAGCGTTCCCCCGGTTGGAACTTTCTTGCGGTGAGGAACCGACCATGGCGTTGTATTCGCGGCAGGAGATTCTTGAGCGGCTGCGGGCCAAGGTGGCCCGAGGCGAAGTCATCATCGGCGGTGGGGCCGGCACGGGCATTTCGGCCAAGATGGCCGAAGCCGGCGGCATCGACCTGATCGTCATCTACAACTCCGGCCGGTTCCGCATGGGCGGACGGGGCTCGCTGGCCGGAATGATGCCCTACGGGGACGCCAACCAGATCGTGATGGACATGGCCCGCGAGGTGATCCCCGTGGTCAAGCACACGCCGGTGATTGCCGGGGTGTGCGGCACGGATCCGTTTCGGGTGATGAAGCTGTTTTTGCAGGAGGTGGATCGGGCCGGATTTTCCGGCGTGCAGAACTTTCCCACCGTGGGCCTGATCGACGGCGTGTTCCGCCAGAACCTGGAAGAAACCGGCATGGGCTTCGGCCTGGAAGTGGACATGATCCGCACCGCCCACGAACTGGGCCTGCTGACCACTCCCTATTGCTTCAACCCGGAAGAAGCCGAAGCGATGACCCGAGCCGGGGCCGATATTCTCATCCCGCACATGGGCCTGACGACCAAAGGCACCATCGGTGCCCAGACGGCCCTCACGCTGGAAGAAGCCGCCCGGAGGGTGCAGGAGATGCACGACGCGGCCAAGCGGATTAACCCCGAGGTGTTGGTCCTCTGCCACGGCGGCCCGATCGCCGAACCAGAGGACGCCCAGTACATTCTGGACCACACCGAAGGCGTGGTGGGCTTTTACGGCGCAAGCAGCATCGAGCGGCTGCCGGTTGAACCGGCCATCCGCAACCGCGTGCGAGAGTTTACGCAATTGAAGTTCAAACGCAGCTAGTTTACAGCTCCCTTCCTGGGCCGAGGGTCGCCACCGTGGAAAACCAACGCCTGCGCCTGGCCGGAGCCCGACTGGTCGATCCCAGCCAGAATCTGGACCGCGTGGCCGATCTGGTGATTGAGCAGGGCCGCGTGTTGGGAGTGGACTTACCGCCCCAGCAGGGGGAGCAGGTGGTGCCGCTTTCCGGCAAGGTCATTTTGCCCGGGCTGGTGGACCTGTATGCGGAGTTTCGGGAGCCGGGGTTCGAGGAGGACGAAACGATTGCCACCGGTTCGCAGGCGGCCGTTCGGGGTGGTTTCACCGCAGTGGCCTGTGCTCCCAACACGCAACCGCCGGTGGACAGCCAGGCGGCCGTGGAGTTTTTGCTGCACCAGGCCGCCCGGGCCGGAGGGTGCCGCGTGTGGCCGGTGGCCTGCGCCAGCCGCGGCGCCCAGGGCAGCGAGCTGGCCGAAATCGGCCAACTGGTCCAGGCCGGCGCGGTGGCGTTTAGCGACGGCGATGCCCCAATCCGCGATCCCGGACTGCTGCGGCGCGTGTTCCAGTACTGCGGCATGTTCCAGCGCGTGGTGCTCAGTTTTCCCGAAAGCCCGGAGCTGGCCCGGGGCGTGATGCACGAAGGGAACGTCTCCACGGTGCTGGGCTTGAAGTCCATTCCGGCCGCGGCGGAAGTGGTGGCCGTCAGCCGCGACGTGACGCTGGCCGAAGCGACCGGCGGCCGGCTCCACCTGACCCACATCTCCACAGCCGGAGCGGTCGAAGTGCTGCGGCGAGCCAAGGCCCGTGGAGTGCAAGTGACCGCTTCGATCACGCCGTTTCATCTCATTCTGACCGACGAGTGCCTGCGGAGCTTCGATTCGCGGTACAAGCTGCGGCCGCCGCTGCGCAGTCCTAGTGATGTGGAAGCCTGCCGCGAGGCGGTGGCCGACGGAACAATCGACGCCATCTGCTCGGGCCATTCTCCCCGGTGCGAAGAAAAAAAGGTGCAGGACCTGGACCTGGCCCCCTTCGGAGCAGTGAGCCTGGAAGTGGCCCTGGCGGCGGTTGTTACCCATCTGATCCGCCCAGGGCATCTGAGCTGGCTTCAGGCCGCTGAGCGGCTTTCGACGGCCCCGGCCCGGATTCTCGGCGTCCCCGGCGGATCGCTGGCCCCCGGTTCGGCAGCCGACGTAACAATCGTGGACCCGGAGGCCCGCTGGCAGGTGGAGCCCCAGCAATTCGCTTCTCGCAGCCGCAGTTGCCCGCTTGCCGGCCAGGAGCTCTACGGGCGCGTGGTGGGCGTGCTGGTCGATGGCCGGTGGCGGCTTTCGCTCCTAGAATAAACGAGCAGGCGGGGGGGGCTTCGGCCTGGGGAGTTCTATTCCGGGAGCTGCTTGTCATGCCGCTGCTGATTGACGGATACAACGTGTTGTTCGAGCTGGGCTGGCTCTCGCCCGGTCGGGCCGCCCCGGGCGTGTTGCAACTGCGGCGCCGGCGGCTGTTGGGGTTTCTAGCCGCTGCACTCACGCCCGAACAGCGAGAAAAAACCACCGTGGTGTTCGATGCCGCCGAAGCTCCGGCCGACCTGCCCCGGCAGCAGCAATACGAGGGGATCACCGTGCTGTTTTCGGCCACGCGCCAGGAAGCCGACGAGCTGATTGAACAGCTCATCGCCGGCGAGGGGACTCCCCGCGCCCTGGAAGTCGTCTCCAGCGACCACCGCATCCGCCAGGCAGCCCAGCGCCGCGGAGCCACCAGCACGCCCAGCCGCCAGTGGATGGAACGCCTGGCCCGGGAACGCTTCCGGCGGCAGCACGAGGCCCCCGCCCGGCCCGAAAAACCGGAAACTCCACCGCCGGAAGAAGTGCAGTTCTACATGGACCTGTTCGCTAAAGGCGACCTGGAACAGTTGGACGAGCTGTGGGACGAACCACAGGCGGACCAGTCCGCCGCGGCCGACGTGCCCCAGGTGGCTGACGATCCGGCCCAGGAAATGACCAACCCCTACTACCCTTTCCCGCCGGATTACTTCGATGACCTGGACGCGGACGAAGACAAATAGTCGGCGGCCAACTGCACCAACTGGCCGCTGACCCGCTGCACCCGCCCCTGCAGTTCCAGCAGATTCAACGCGGCCAGCACTTCGGCGGTGGGCCGGCCGCTGGCGGCCACCAACTCATCTACCGCGCACGAGCCGCCCTGACGGATGAGCACGTCGAGCAGGTGGGCTTCGGTCCCTTGGGTTTCTGCGGCCGAGGCCCCCGTCGCCCGCGGGGGAGTGCCAGCCGGTGAGCTCGCCCCCGGAGGAGAGTCCTTTTCCGCAGGCGCTTCGCTCCGGGGAAGTTCCTCCGCCGCAGGGATTTCTTTGGCCCCATGCGGTTCCGCCGCAGAAAGCGTTTCTTCGGCGGCGTGTTTCTCCGCCGGAGTACTTACTGCGCAGAGCAAGGGGCTGGTGGTCAGTTCCGCCAGCACGTCTTGGGGACGTTCGACCAAATGGGCCCCTTCGCGTAGCAGTTGATGCGGACCGCGGCTGGTGCGATTCTGCACCGGACCGGGCAGAGCGAACACTTCGCGCCCTTGTTCCAAGGCGTGGGTGACGGTGATCAGCGCCCCGCTGCGCACGTCGGCTTCGACGACCAGCACCCCCAGGCTCAAGCCGCTGATGATGCGATTGCGGATGGGGAACAGCTCGCCCCGAGGGGCCACGCCCGGGGGTTGTTCGCTCAGCACGGCTCCTTGGGCGGCGATTTGCCGGGCCAGTTCCAGGTTTTCGCGAGGAGCCACGGCGTCCAGTCCCCCGGCCACCACGGCCAGCGTGCGTCCCCCGGCTTCCAGTGCCCCGCGGTGGGCCGCCGCGTCCACGCCGCGAGCCAGCCCGCTTACAATGCTCATGCCCGCCTGGGCCAGCCCCGCGGCCAGTTGCCGAGCGTGCAGCTTGCCGTAGGAGGTGGCGTGCCGCGTGCCCACGATGGCCACCGACCAGCAATCTGCGGCTTCCAGAGTTCCCCAGACGTAAAGCACCAGCGGGGGATCGGGAATCTGGGCCAGCAGGCCCGGATACTGCGGTTGCGAAAAGCAGACGACCCGCCAGCCGTTTTCTTCGCACTGCCGCAATACTTGCTCGGCCCGATGCTCTACTTCGGCCGGGGCGAGCTTGCGACGGAGCGAAGCGGGCAGCAGTTCCGCAAGCCACGGTTCGCCCCGGCACAGGGCTTCCCAGGCCGCGGTGGCCGAGCCGCAGCGGTCGAGCAGTCGGCGGCTTCGCCGGGGCCCGAGCCCTGGCACCAGCGACAAGCACAGCCACGGCAGTGTCGCTTCGCGCTCCATCAGTCCGTCCTCGTCCCATCCGCACCCGGGTGGTGGCTGCTGCGCTACAGGGACCGGATTCCCAGTTGCTCAGGGAGCCTGTTCCCCGGTGTCCCCCTGCTGCGTGTGCGGAATGCCCGGCAGCGGTATGTTCAAAAAGTTGTACCGCGGCCCACCCAAGTAGTTGAGAATGTAGTACCCAATGGCCAGCCCCAGAAAACCGCTGCCGATGATTCCCAGCAAGTGCACCAAAGGGCTGGGCCCCTGGCGGCGACTAAGCGAGCGGGCTTTCTCGGTCAGCGATTCCTGGGGGGTGTCGGCTTCTTCCCCGGCCAGGGAATCCCAGTAATCGTCTTGCCGCCCTTCCTCGTCGGCTTGTTCTTCGGCTTCTTCGTCCGCTTCTTCATCAAGCTGAATCGCCACACCCGACTCGGCTTCTTCTTCCTGCGAGCTGTCGTCGGGGCCGTCTTCGGCTTGCTGCTGGGCCAGTTGTTCCAGGTGATTGGCCGCGTCGGTTTCGGGCTGGTCGGTTTCCTCACCAGTTCCGCTGGCTGCCATTGCTGCAACGACTTCGTCCAACGACGGTTCTTCCTCGATTTCTGTAGCCGGTTGTTCCTCTTCCCGGGGCAGGTCTTCTGCGGCAGCAGGTTCTTCCGCCGCGGATTCCACGGTGGCGGCTTCGGTTTCCGGCTGGGCGGCTTCCGGCGGCGATTCTTCCGGGGGCTGGACGGCCGCTTCCGCTTCGGCTTGCTCCTGCTGCGGCTGGGCTGCCTCCTGGTCAATCAGCACCGCTTGAACTCGAAACACCGCCTGGCAGTGCGGACAGGTGTGCTCGGCCAGCAGCTCCTCTTGCAGCACGACGGCTTGTTCGCACCCGGGACAGGGAATCTCAACAGACATGGGCAGGCACTTCACTTTGGCAAAAACGACGGGCAACTCGTGCGGCTCTGCGCGGCAGAACCACAACCTATCAGGCGGCCGCGACGGCCCGGGGCCGCCCCGCTTCGAGTGTACCACCACAGCGGCAATTTGCACGCGGTTTGTCGCCCCAGCCGGGCAAACGCCTAGCTGTGCATCCGCACCCAGGGTTCCACCTGTTGCAGGATGTCGGCTTCGGCCTGGGCTAGCTCGTCCAGGCGGCGATAGACCTCCTGCTCGGGAGCGAAGTGGGTGGCCAACTGCACGTAGGTAGTATGGTGCCGGGCTTCGGACTCAAACAGCGAGTCGTAGAACCGGGCCAGCTCGGCGTCCTCGATCCCGTGGCGGAGCAGGTCGAACCGTTCGCAACTGCGGGCTTCGATCAGTCCGGCCACCAGCAGCCGATCCACGGCCCGCTGCGGTTCCAGCTTGCGAATCTGTTCATGCAATCGCCGGGCATAGCTGGTGGGCTTGAGCCGCCGAAAGGGGATGCCCCGCTGTTGGAGCAGATCCAGCACCTGCTCGAAGTGTTCCAGCTCCTCGCGAACGATGTCGGCCAATTGTCGCACCACGGGCACCTGGTCCACGTAGGCAAACAGCAGGTTCATCGCCGTGCCGGCGGCTTTTTTCTCGCAGTGGGCATGATCCACCAGCAGCTCGTCCAGGTGGTCTTTTACCCGGAGAAGCCACTTCGGGCTGCTGGAAGCCTTGAGGTGCAACATCGCGCAATGGGCTCCTGTCACGGCCGGAAGCGAGTGGGGCTGGCCGCGTCGTGCTAGCAAAACCGGCAATTTCGCTAAAAACGGCTCAGTTTTCCCGGGGCCGTGGGCCGAAAACGGTTCAAGGGCCGAACGGGCCCCTTTGCAGGCTGATTTTACCCCGGCTCGGGCCGAGGCAAAGCCGTTGCCCGGGCCGCAGCGCCGTCCGGAACGACGGCCAAAGAAAACCAGCAGATGGGAGACACCGGGCATGAAACACTTCTGGCTTCCGACCGTGGCAGTTTGGGCTCTGCTGGCCGCCGGAGCTTGGGCCCAGGAAAAACAAGGTTCCACCGCGCGGATCGTCGAGCCGGCGGTGAGCTGGGGCCAGATGACGCCCACGCCCAGCATGTGGTACTACGAACAGCAGATGAAGCACTACATGGACCCCAAGATGATGGCCCGCCGCAAAGCCGAGTTCCGCGCCCGGCAACGCTATCTGCGGCTGGCCTCGCGGCGGTGGTTCGGCATTTCGCTGATGCGTCCCCGGTGGTCCTCGATGCCCTGGAGCCAGCCGCTGGCCCCGCATTGGGTTTCCCATCCCGCCCATCCGTTCGCCTGGCCCGGCAGCACGCAGACAACTATCGTGGTCCAGCCCAGCAGCTACGAAAAGTAGACGCAGCACCGGAGCTTCCGCTCCGGGAAGTCTTGCGTCTTAGGTCTTGAGCAAGGTGCTTCCGCTCCGGTGCAAGAACAATCGCTGATTCTTGCAATCGGCGAGCCGACAGCTTTAGCTGGCGGAGGCGGCTCCCCCGGACTGAAGTCCGGGGCTCGCCAAACTAGAACTGGCTCGCCAAACTTGAATCGGCTTGAGGGACGCTCAGGAGTGCATCGGCTCAGCGCTGGTAGATGGGCAGATAGTCGTTTTCTAACTGGAGCATGGTCAGGTTGAGCGAAGTAACGTAAATCGGCCCAATGTTGCCGTTCCAATAGCCGTCCCCGGTCTGCTCGCGGAGCAGTTTGGCATAGAGCCGATTGCGGAAGTCCTCCCAGGTCTTGCCTCCGATGCGATAGAGAGCCTGGGAGTAATAGTAGTACGTGTAGTGCCAGTGGCCGAACGAGCCGGCCACGTTGTTCACGTTGTTGTAGAGCCGCTTGCGACAGTAGTTGAGCAGTTTTTTGACGTAGGGTCCCTCATACTCTCCGGCGTTGAACAAGCAGGCGATGGCCGCGGCCGTCAGCGCCGGACGACTACCGGAACGGTTGCGCGAGCTGTAGCAAATGCCTCCGTCCGGCATGGTGCAGGAGTGGATGTACTTGATGGCCTTGTCAATCACTTCCTTGGGCACCGGAATACCGGCATTGCGGCAGCCGCGCAGGCCCTGCACCTGGGTGACGGTGGTGGAGCCTTCGTCGAAGTCGTTCCCGTCCTTGGCGCTGACGTAGCCCCAGCCGCCTGCCCGAGTCTGCGCCTGCCCGCAAAAACGCACCGCCCGAGTGAGCACATCGACCAGGGTTTCGCGGCGGTCAATGTCCTCTTCCTCGCCCAACACTTGGGAGAGGAACAACATGCTGAATCCGTGGCCGTAAGTGTAGCGGTGGTCGTTCGGCTCGCCAATCAATCCGTTGGGGCGGCTGTTGCGCACCAGATAGTCCACCGCTCGGCTGATTGGTTCGGCATAGCGGCCCTGGGTGGTGGTTGAGCCTTCGCACAGCAGGGCCACCCCGGCCAAGGCGGTCATCGGCACGCGATAGCTGTTGTTGGCATGCCAGTGACCGATGCGGCTTTGGGTTCGAGCAATCCAATCCAGCCCTTTGCGCACGGCCTTACGCAGCTTGGGGTCGACAGCAGCCCGGGCAGTCCGCCCCCGGGGAGCCAGGAGGGTACCGGTTGCAAGTGCCGATCCGGCCAAGGCTTGCAACATCCGGCGTCGATTCAGCAGGTGGACCATCGGGCTGGATCTCCAACTGGGCAAAGGAGTTCTTCCACGAAACGCCTCCGGGGCGTCCCGCTTAATTATTAGTCGCTCCAAGGGGCCGAATCGTTCACCACCGCGGATTTGTTCTTTGCAGAGCCCATTGTCGCCGGGTTGAAAGTCTGCGGCAATTCCTGTTTTGTGCAGAGTAGCACGCAAAAGATTCCCGTTTTTTGCGCCGGATTTTGCTGTCGGCTGCCCGGCTGGCCGTGTAGGGTAGAGGGAAGCCCCACACAAACCACCTGGCGGCCAGGCGACGCAGCTTCTTCCCACTAGGCCCAAGGAACTGGCCGGGGGTGGCGCAGCCCGAACCTGGCGGTGAGGGGCTGCGGCGGTAGTCCGGCTCGTAGCCAACCGGTGGCAACTGCGGATTGATCCCCTTGGAACACACGGGAGGAGCTGGTTTGACCGATTCGACTTCCCCCGACTCGAACGGACTTCCCGCGGGTCTGGCCGCCCAATGGGCTTGTGTGTTGGAGGCCACGGCTCCCAAGCCGGGTAACGTGCACCGCGGAGCCGACTTCGAGGATATGAGCTATCTGGATATGGTGCTAGCTGCTCCCTTGATCGGCCAGCAGATGCAGCGCGCCGCCGAAGGGCAGAGCATCGGGCAGACCGTGCTGCGGGCTATCGAAGCAATCCGTCGCTACATTGGCCGCAACACGCATTTGGGCACCGTGTTGCTGCTGGCCCCCTTGGCCCGGCTGCCGCAAGAGCGGCTCCACAGCGAAGCGGTGGCCCTGGAACTGCAGCAGATGAACTCGGAAGACGCGGTGGCGGTGTATCAGGCCATACGCCGAGCCGGAGCCGGTGGATTGGGACGCGCCCCACAGCACGACATCCGCCAGGCTCCGCCGGAAGACCTACTCCAGGCGATGAACGCCGCCGCCGAACGCGACCGGGTGGCCCGACAGTACGCCACCGCCTTTGCCGACGTGTTCGACGTAGTGGTGCCACAACTGGAAGAAAACCTGCAGCGCGACTGGGGAGTCAGCCCCGCCATTGTACATACGTACCTGCAACTGCTGGCCCGATGGCCCGATAGCCTGATTCAGCGGAAGTGCGGACCGGAGGTGGCCCAAAACGTCTCGGCCCGGGCCCAACGCATTGTGGAGCAGTTCACCCCGGGCAGTCCCGAGTATTACTTCCAGGTAGCCGAGTTGGATTTTTACCTACGTAGCGACGGTCATCAGCGCAATCCCGGCACCACAGCGGACCTGGTGGCAGCGGGGCTGTTCGTGCTGCTACGCCGGGGAAGCATTCCTTTGCCGCTTCGCTGGCTGGTGTAGAGGGCGCTGGCCGCCGCGGGACTCCCTTTCTGCAATACCGTGAAAACTGGAGGCATCCGGGGCCAGCCGCCTCCTGTGCGCAGCAAACCGTGCACCAGGCTCGTTGTGGCCGCTTTCCCGGAGGTTTACAATCAAGAACGTGCCTCCGGACCGGTATGGGAGCCGGTCTGCCGCCCCCTGGAAATCACCAGCAGGAAGCTTGCTCGCCATGCACCACCACTGCGGAGTGGCCGCCGTGTACCATCAGGCCGGCCACGAGGTGAGTCCTCTGTTGGGAAAAGTGCCCGCGGCCGAAGCCTCCCGTCTGTTGCCGCGGATGCTGTTGGATATCCAGAACCGCGGACAGCTTTCGGCCGGAATCACCAGCTACAGCCCCCTGCGCCCCCAACTGCTGGTCACGTACAAGGACCTGGGCACCGTGCAGGAAGTGTTCCGCATGGGGCACCAGGGCAAGTACCGTTCGCTGATGGAACAGACGGCCGGCATGGCCGCCATCGGCCATGTGCGATACGCCACCTGCGGCCGGGAAGACCGCAGCTACGCCCAGCCTTTTGAACGCCAGCACCTGCAAAAGCACAAGTGGTTCGCGTTCGCTTTCAACGGGCAGTTGGCCAACTATTCCCAACTGCGGCAGGAGCTGCTGGACGACGAGGACAACTACCTGGCCCGCGAAACCGACACCGAGATTATCCTCCATGCCATCAGTCACCAGTTTTCCGGCGACCGGAGGCCCGACCTGGTGGACGTGATGCGAAGCATCAGCCGCAAGTTCGACGGGGCGTATTGCCTGGTGCTGCTCAACGCGCTGGGGCATATGCTCGTGGCGCGCGACCCGCTGGGCATCCGGCCTCTGTGCTGGGCGCGCCGCGGCCCACTGTTTGCCGCCGCCAGTGAAAGCGTGGCGCTGCTCAACCTGGGCTTTGCCCCGGAGGAAATCCGCTCGCTGGAACCGGGCTGGGCCATCGTGGTCACGCCGGAACAGTTCCGGCTGGAGCAGTTCGCTGAGAGCAAGCAGCGGGCCCACTGCTTCTTCGAGTGGATTTACTTTGCCAACGTGGCCAGCACACTGGACGGGCGGAGCGTGTACCTTTCCCGTACCCGGCTGGGCGAAGAGCTGGCCCGGCTGGAAGACGTGCCCATCGACGAAGACACCATCGTGGTGCCGGTGCCGGATACCAGCAAAGCAGCCGCCGACGCGATGGCCTATCACCTGAAAGTGCCTTCGCGGGAAGGCTTGATCCGCAACCGTTACCTGGGGCGGACGTTCATCGAAGGGAGTGTGACGCGGGCCGAGAAAGCGGCGCTGAAATACACCCCATTGCCCGAAGTGCTGGAAAACAAACGCGTGCTGCTGGTGGAAGATTCCATCGTGCGTTCCACCACCATGCGGGTGCTGCTGGACCGAATCCGCACCCAGGGGAAAGCCCGCGAGGTGCATGTGCGGGTGGCCTGCCCGCCCATCGTGGCTCCCTGCTTCTACGGCATCGACATGGCCGACATCGAGCAGTTGTTCGCCCCCAAGTTCCTGCACGGTCGGGTGCGGCTGACCGAAGAAGACCAGCGCCGCATGGCCCAAGCCCTGGGGGCCGATTCGCTGCGTTACTTGCCGGTAGAGGCGGTGGCCCGAGCCATCGGATTCCCTGAAGACCAGCTTTGCCAGGCGTGCCTGACGGGCGAGTATCCCACGGCCTGGGGGCGCCGGCTCTACCAGATGCTACGCTCACCGGGTCAGCAGCCCGGTAGCTCGCCCCGGGCCTACGAGCAGGTAAGCAACTAAAGAGGTTGTCACCAAACTTCCGGCCGCACGCGCCCCGCCCGAGGATGGGAGTAAAACCGGAGGTGCTCTAAGAGGTCAGCCGGTAGTCTCTGAGCAGCCCAGCAGACGTTCTTCCCCGACGATAACGAGCTGCCGATATGAATCGATTACGAGCACGAGTACCTCTGTCCGTGTCAACTGGCCGGGAGCGGTTTTTTTGGAAAGTTTCCGCTTTTTCTGAGGCCGGTGGACACGGAAAGGGAAGGAAGCGTTCCTTTTCCACCTCTTCGGAGTATACGCTCTGCGCCGCGGCCACAACGACCGCTTGAATCATCCAGCACCCGCTGTCGCCCCAACCCAGCTCGCGCTGCCACTGCAACGCAGCTTGCGCT
>WFOE01000259.1 GCA_015488215.1 Planctomycetales bacterium | reverse complement strand
TTGCCAACTTCTTTCTGGTGGCCCGCAACACGGGCATGTTCATGGGAGGCCGGGCCGTGGATCCGGCTCGGGCCGGCGAGCTGGTCGAAGTTTTTCGCAGGGCTACGCAAGGGCTGCCCGACGTGGTCGCCTTCGTCGGCCAGTCCAGCCTGTTCGAGCGGAGCATCTCCGGCGGACGAACCATCGACATCCAGATTGTCGGCCACGACCTGGAGAAGCTGATGAGCCTGGGCCGGGAGATTATGGGCCAGTTGCAGCAGATGTTTCCGCCGGAAACGACGCGCACGGCCCTGCGGCCCATCCCCGCCCTGGAATTTTCCACCCCGGAGCTGCGCATCCAGCCCGATCTGGTAAAGGCCGCCGAACTGGGCATCAGCACCGACGAGCTGGGCTACGCCATCGACGCCCTGGTCGATGGGGCTTACGTGGGCCGCTATTGGCACCAGAACCGTCAGATCGACCTGGTCATCACCGCCCCGGAGGAACTGGTTCCCCGAACCCAGGCCGTGGAGCAATTGCCCATCGGCACGCCCGGGGGGGAGGTGGTGCCGCTGGCCGCGGTCGCTTCGCTCAAGGCGACGACCGGGCCGGACCGCATCGTGCGGATTGATCGGCAACGGGCCGTTACCGTGCAGGTGAAGCCCGGTCCTCAAATCGCCCTGGAAGACGCCATGAACCGCATCCAGCAGGAGATCGTCGCTCCGCTGCAAGCCAGCGGGCGGCTCGAAGGCGGCCGTTACCAGATCCGCCTGGGCGGCACGGCCGACGAGCTGCGGCAGATGATCTCCGCCCTGGGCGGCAGCATGTTGCTGGCCGTGGTTATCACCTACTTGCTGCTGGCCGGGCTGTACGAATCGTTCCTGTATCCGCTGGTGATTATGGTCAGCGTGCCGATGGCCGCCGTGGGCGGGTTTCTGGGGCTGCGGCTGCTCAACCTGGTCAAGCTCCAGCCGCTGGATACGCTCACTATGCTGGGGTTCATCATCCTGGTGGGCACGGTGGTCAATAACGCCATTTTGATTGTCAACCAGGCGCTGGTGCTGATTCGCCAGAAGCAGATGCCCCATCGCCAGGCGGTTACCGAAGCGGTACGCGGGCGCGTGCGTCCCATTCTGATGAGCACGATGACCACGCTGCTTGGCATGTTGCCGCTGGTGCTGTTTCCCGGGGCCGGCAGCGAACTTTACCGCGGCTTGGGCTCGGTGGTGCTGGGGGGACTGCTGCTTTCCACCGTGTTTACGCTGGTGCTGGTGCCGATGCTCTTTACGCTCACCTACGAGACCCAATTGCGTCTGACCCGCCGCTTGCGCCCCCCAGCGGCAGAACCGGCCGGTTGATTGCCGCGTTCGCCCTACCCCCCTGCGGACGCATCTTCCGCGGAGATGAGCAAGGAACCGAGAAGGCGCCCGCGGGGCTTTCAGCGCCGCCGGTGGAGCAGGCGGAGCATTTCGCGTTGGCTTTCGCGCCGCTTCATGGCTTCGCGTTTGTCGAACACGCGCTTGCCGCGGCACAGGGCCAGTTCCACCTTGGCCAGTCCGCGGGAGTTGAAATAGATCTTCAGCGGGATGAGCGTCAGCCCCTTTTCGGCCGCCTGGGCGGCGAACTTGCGGATTTCGCGGCGGTGCAGCAGCAGCTTACGGGGGCGGCGCCGCTCGTGGTTGAAGCGGTTGGCGTGCGGGTACTCGGCAATATCGCAGTTGAGCAGCCACACTTCGCCGTTTTTCACCTTGGCGAACGCCTCGTTGAGCGAGACTTTCCCCTGCCGCAGACTTTTCACTTCGCTGCCCACCAGGGCGATGCCGCATTCCAGGGTGTCCAGAATCTCGTACTCGAAGCGCGCTTTACGATTCTCGGCCACCACCCGGCGGAACGGCCCGGCAGGCTTGTCCTTTTTTTTCTTTTTGTTCTTCTTGGCCGCCATGGTTCGTGTTTCCGCAAAGGGGGGCCGTCTCCCGTCCCGGCAGGGCTTGGGGTAAAATCCACGGAGGAACAAGCCCAAGGGGTGGGCTTGTGTTTTTTATCCCCCGCGCCGGTGCGAGGCAAGGCTCGCCCCCCAACGCGATGCACGTTTCCAGGGCACATGGCCGCCAGGGCAACTCGGTGGAGCTGTTCCTGATGGGGCAGGTC
>WFOE01000258.1 GCA_015488215.1 Planctomycetales bacterium | reverse complement strand
GTTCTACGGGGGAATCGGCCATCGGCAGGCCTTGGCACGGAAAGGGGAATCGGCTCGGCCCGGAACACCAAGCCCCGGGCGAGGCTATTCTGCCAGCGCAACGCCCGCGGAGCAAAGAGCAGAAGACGGGGCCGCCCCCGGTTTGGGAACGCCTTCCGCGGGAAATCCCGTCTCCGCCGGGAGGAGCTGCCGTGGAAGGGCGCCCCCGTGCGGCGACGACGCCCCGGCAGCACTCTAGGTTTGGCCGCTGCGGAGCTTATAATGAAAAGGCGCCCCAGGTGTCCCGCAGATTCCTGGCGGTTTTTCCCGTTTCCCCTGGCTGTGCCGAGGTGCCCTCATGCCGGTGCAGATGGAACTTTCGCGAATCATCATCAGCGAAATCGACGACCGCCAGGTAATCTACCTGCGGGAAGTGGACGGGGAGCGGGAGTTCCCCATCGTCATCGGCATCTTCGAAGCCACGAGCATCCACCGCCGGGTCAATCGGGCGCCCACGCCCCGGCCGCTGACGCACGACCTAATCGTCAGCGTGGTGGAGCACCTGGGCGGGGAGTTGGACAGCGTGATGATTACCGAGCTTCGCGACCACACCTACTACGCCGTGCTGCGGATCAAAAAGGACGGTGAGCTAATCGAAGTGGATTGCCGCCCTTCGGACGCGATTGCCGTGGCCGTGACCTGCGATCCCGTGCTGCCCATCTACGTGGCCGAAGAAGTGCTGGAAGAAGCTCTCCGGGACCAGGTGTAGTTCCTGCGGCTATTCGGCGGCTTGCAATCGCTCCCAGATGCGGTGGGCGGCCTGGACGAAGCGGTGTATTTTTTCCGGGTCTTTTACTCCCGGGGCCTTCTCCACTCCGCTTGCCGTGTCCACGGCGGCCGGGGCCACCACGGCCACCGCGTCGGCCACGTTGGCCGGGTTCAATCCGCCGGCCAGCACCAGCGGCGGCTGGCCGGAAAGCTCGGCGTACTGTGCGGCCAGTTCCCAGCAGCCCACGTGGCCCGTTCCCCCGTAGGTGCCGCGCGGGCCGGGGGCGTCCAGCAGCACCATCTCCAGCGGTACGTTCCGGCTGCGGCAGCGGCGCAGGTAGTCCAGCACTCCGTCCAGCGAGTTCCTCGGGCGAAACGCCCGAATGACGCCGACCCCCGGGGGCAATTGAGCCCGCAGGCGGCAGAGGTATTCCGGCTCCTCGTCTCCATGCAACTGAACCGCGTGCAGTTGCAACTGCTGGGCGCAGCGGGCCACGAAGTCCACCGGAGCGTTGACGAACACGCCAATCGTCTTCAGCGACTCCGGACAGGCGCGGCGCAGGCGAAGGGCCTGCTCCCAGGAGAGGCAGCGCGGCGAGCCGGGAAAGAAGTTCAATCCCACGGCGTCCCCGCCGGCCTGGGCCACCGCCGTGGCGTCTTCAGCACGGGTGATACCGCAAACCTTGACGCGAAACACAACCCACCGTCGCCAGGCGAAGGTCAGTTGGACGATTCGGCCAGCCGCACCACCAGCTCAATCCGCCGGCCCTGGCGCAGCACGGTCAGCGTTACGCTCTGGCCCGGCTGGCGACTTTCTATAATATCCAGGAACTGGTCCACGGTTTCCACCTTTTGGCCGTCGACGGCGACGATGATGTCGGCCCAACTGCGGTCGATGTACTCCCGGTAGTAAACCACCGGCCCTCGTCGCCGCTTCTGCCGCACGATGCGAAAACCGCGCAGGCCCGCCCGGTCCGCCGGCCCGCCCGGCACCACCCGGGCCACCACCAAGCCCTGCTCGGTACGATAGAGCCGGGCGATGCCGATATCGGCCCGACGCACCCGGCCGAAGCGAATCAACTGCGGCACGATTCGCTGGATGATTCCCACAGGAATGGCAAAGCCCACCCCGGCACTTTGCCCTGTACGGCTGGCGATGGCGGTGGTCATGCCAATCATCCGGCCGCGGGAATCCAGGAGCGGCCCGCCGCTGTTGCCCGGGTTGATGGCCGCATCCACCTGGATGATGGAACGAATCAGCCTTCCGGAGCGGCTGCGCATGGTGCGGTTCAGGCTGGAGATGACCCCCACGGTCATCGTGCGTTCCAGCCCGAACGGGTTGCCGATGGCGTAAACCTTCTGCCCTTCCAGCAACGAGGTGGAATCGCCCAGTTGGACCGGGAACAGCTTCTGTTCCGGACATTCGATTCGCACCACGGCGATGTCGTTGTTCGGATCGGCTCCCACCAGGCGGCCCGGATAGCTGCTGCCGTCGTACAGCGTCACTTCGATTGCTTCGGCCTCTTCCACCACGTGGTAGTTGGTCAGTACGTGTCCTTGGCGGTCCAGCACCACGCCGGAGCCGGACCCTTCGGCGATGACTTCGATCCAGAACAGCGGATTGACCCGGGCGGTGCGCGTGTTGATGTTCACCACGCTGCGGTTGGCTTTCTGATAGACCAGTACGTTGACCTGTTCTTCGGGAGTGAGCTGGGCCACCTGGGGAGGAGTGCCCGGGGGGAACGTTCGCCGGGGCGCCCGGGCCACCTGCGCCGCCGGAGGCCGAACGGGAACCAGCGGCGAGGCCACCTGAGCCCGAGCCTGCGGAAGTGCCGCGGGCGGATCGCCCACCGCCCGGGCGAACCACGCCCCGGCCACGCCGCCGCAGAGCCCACACGCCAGGCACAGCAAAACCACGTTGCGATTCATCGTTTCACCTCGCTCCCACACGGCAAGGGCAGGAAAGGGGCTCGTTGTCGCATTTGGCGCCCGGCCACGCCGGACCGCGTATCGTATCGACTCTTCAGAAAACGGGGCCAGGGAAGTTCTCCCGCCGTGCTAGCACCCGGGAGGCGGAATCTCTCTTGGCCCTTGGCGGGCCGCTTCGGTAAAAGACCGCCTCGACCAGCCGCCCCCGCCGGACAGCCCCGCGGCGGGAAGGACAACGCCTGACAAGCCTCTGCGGCTAACCTGACCCAAACGGGAGACTCGACAAATGGACGCTGCGAAACAGACTCCGGCCAAAGAACCCATGCTGAAAACGCACGCCGGCCACGGCACGGCCACCCCGGGCAGTAACGGCGCGGCTGCCCCGGGAGTGAAAGTGGACGATACGGCCGCCGTGCCCTGTTATGCCAACTTCTGCCGCGTTACAGGCACGCCGGAAGAAGTGGTGCTGGACTTCGGCATCAACACCCAGCCGTTTTCCAGTTCGCAGGAACCCATCCGCGTGCAGCAGCGCGTGGTGCTGAACTTCTACACGGCCAAGCGGATGCTGCGGGCACTGGAACTGACCTTGCAACGGCACGAGGCGGCCTTCGGCGTCATTGAAACCGACGTGCAAAAACGCGTGGTGCCCGGGGCCAAACCCGAAGCCCCGGCCGCGTAAGCCCGCCGGAGCTGCCGCTCCGGAAGGGCGTGGGGGCTTGGAGGCTTGGGGGGATGGGGAGAGAGCTTCCGCTCCGGGCAAGAGTCGGCTTGCGGCTTGCG
>WFOE01000257.1 GCA_015488215.1 Planctomycetales bacterium | reverse complement strand
GGGAACACCTGCTCTGAACCACCAGAGCGGTTCGCGGTTTGTATGGTTTCGTGGGGTGTTTCATCCATCCAGTCCAAAAAGGGGGAAGCTGCCATGCAACTGTCGCCGTCGGTATTGACCCGATTCAGCCGTATTCGCCAGACGCTGGCTGTCATCACCGCCCTGCGCCGCGTGCGACAGCCGTTCACTTCGGCCCCGGGGCTGAAGCAGTCGCTGGAGTTGCTGCTTCAGTTGGGCCGGGTCACGGGCCTGGATCGGCCAGGACTGGCGCCGCTGCAGCGCCTGGTCGAAGACGAGGAGGCGTTCCAGGTGGCCTGGGCCATCGTGCAGTACCTGGGCGGACTGGTCTGCCAGGAGCAGGCTTCGGCCGAAACGCTCACCCTGACCGCCCGCGACGGCAGCCAGACGACCGTGGCCACGGCCGCTTTTCTGCGCTGGTTGCCGCTGGTGACCCAGGTGCTGAGCCTGCTGCGGCAAATCCGCGGCTGAAGCGCTTTGGGCCCTTGAGGGAGCAGGTTCGCCAGTTCTTTCTGGGGGCTTTTGTTTGCCGGGGAGGTCTGCGATGGCACGCCGTGTAACGCGCGAGCTGGTCAAACAGGTGCAGAACCTGGTCCAGCGCGGCTATTGCACCCGCGAAATCGGCCGTCGGACCGGGTTGAGCATGTCGGCCGTGTACAAAATCCGTCAGAATCGCCACCGGTTCACTCGCCAGGACTGCCCGCAAGAAGAGGACGAAGCAGCCGTGTGGTGCCCCCGGTGCCGCTGCCGGGTCTATCCGCCCTGCCGGCGCTGCTGGTTGCGGCAACAGCTTCAGACCGAAGCGCTTCGTCGCCAGGGGGACGACTGGCGGGACCGGCTGCCGCCGCTGGAATCGTTTCCTCCCCGGCTCCGCCGGCGGCTGGAAGTGCCGGTGGCCGAGCTGGCCCTGCCTGTGCGAGTGGTCAACTATCTGGAACAAGCTGGCATCCTGCTGGTGTACGACCTGCTGGCCCACCGGCCGCAGGAGCTGCTGGCCATTCCCAACTTCGCGCAAAAGACGCTGGAGCAGGTCTATCGGGCTCTGGAACCGCTGGGCTTTTACCGCCGCAGTCGCCGCCGGGAAGAGCAGCCGCCGCGGGCCGAGAATCCCACCCTGCGGCCCCAAAGCCCCGAGGCAAACGGCAGTCAAAGTTTCTCCAGCCCGAACCAGTGTGCCGCTCCGGTCCCTCTTGCGGCGGCAGACGACCGGCCCGGGTAAAGACTGCCCCGGGGGCGGTTCGATGCAGAAAACGGTTCGGCGCCTGCAGTGCCGTTACCGCTTGCGGCGACGGCGGTGCTGCGGCTGGCCGGGGCCGCCGCGCGGCGCTAGAATGCCGTGCCGGTTCGCGGGGCCTGCGGGCCGGAAAGCGAGTCTCCTACCCAGCCAGGTGCGGAATGAAACACGCTGCCTCGTCCTTGCCGCCGGTGTGGTCGAAGTGTTCCGGCCGGGGATGGTGCGCCTGGCTGCTGCTGGTGGCAGCCGTCTCCTCCGGCTGCCAGAGCACCGCCTGGCCCACGCTCTGGAACCACAATCCCCCGGAAGTGCAACGCCACGTGGATCAGCAGTGGGACCCCTATCCGGAACCGACTAGCGGAGCTCCGGCCAACGGACCGGACATGGACGGGGCTCGCCCCCTGGAGTACGACGCCCCCCGGCCCCAACCGCGGCGGTTGCAAACGCCTCCGTGGAACTGGTGGCCCTGGTCCGGGCGGTAAGGCCACTTTCCAAACTGCTCTTTGCCCGCGGCGAGGGGATGGGAACATCACGGCGGCGTTCCGAGAGAACGCCTACCGCGTGGACGTGCTCTTATCGAGACCCTGCCGAGGGAAAGTGATTGGCCCTGCTCCGGCTTGTGCGCTGGTTTCTTTTTCCGGGGGGCAGTATCATGAACTCGGGCGTTCCGCTTTCCTGTCAGCTTGCGAGAATCCGCAATGAAAGTGCTGCTTGCTCGTCCCCGGGGATTCTGCGCCGGGGTGAACATGGCAATTGAGACGTTGCAGCGGGCCATCGAGCTGTTCGGCACGCCGATCTACGTGTTTCACGAAATCGTGCATAACAAGCACGTGGTTCAGCGGTTCCAGAGCCAGGGCGTGGTGTTTGTCGAAGACCTGCACCAGGTGCCCCAGGGGGCCACGCTGCTGTTTTCCGCCCACGGGGTCTCGCCCCAGGTGCGCAAGGTGGCCCAGGAAAGAAACTTGCGCACCATCGACGCCACCTGCCCCCTGGTAACCAAAGTGCACTTGGAAGCGGTACGGTTCGCCCGGGAAGGCTACACCATCTTTCTCATCGGACACGAAGGGCACGACGAAGTGGTGGGCACGATGGGCGAAGCCCCCGAAGCGATCCGCCTGGTGCAAAGCGAGGAAGAAGTGGACCAACTGGAAGTGCCCAACCCAGACCGCGTGGCCTGTCTGACCCAGACGACGCTTTCGGTCGATGACGCCCAGCGGATTATCGCCCGACTGCGGGAGCGATTTCCCCGGCTGGTCTGCCCGCCCAAGGAGGACATCTGCTACGCCACGCAGAACCGGCAGGAGGCGGTCAAGCACCTGGCTCCCCGGTGCGACCTGGCCCTGGTGGTGGGCAGCCAGAACAGTTCCAACAGCCAGCGGCTCAAGGAAATCGCCCGGGAACAAGGCGTACCGGCCCACCTGATCGACGGACCGGAAGACATCCGGCACGAGTGGTTCCAGCAGGTGCAGACCGTCTTGCTCACCGCTGGAGCCAGCGCCCCGGAAGTGGTAGTCCAGGCTTGCGTGGACTACCTGCGTCGCAACTTCGGGGCCGAAGTGGAAGAGTGCGAAGTGCGCGCCGAGGACGTGACGTTCCCGCTGCCCAAGGAACTGCGCGTGGTGCTGGAAAACCCGCTGGGATAACCGGCTTGGGCCGCTTTGCCCCGCGAGGGTGGTCTTTCCGGCCCTGGCAGCCGTTTCCCGAATGGAAGGCGAACCGAGTCCCCGGCCGTTACGGCACTTGCAGGGCTTTACCGCACCAGGGGCAGTACGACCAGAACTGCCGCAGCACGCCCCAGCGGCAGTGGGTGCAGCGGGCCGTGTTGTTCGGCATCTGCCAGCGCCGCCGCACTTTCCGATGGCACCAGGGACAGTAACGCATCCAAGGCATCAGCTCCCGCCGGGGACAGCGGGGATTGCTACATCGGGCCTGGTAGCGCACATCGGTGTACTGTCGGTTCCCGGCCGGTTCGTACCCGGGCCCATAACACCAAGGGCAGTAGGTCCAGTCCAGCTTCATCCCGCGGCCGCAGCGGCGACACTGGGCCGGAAACCGCGTGGGCTGCTGATGGACTTCCCGGGCTTTGCCGCACCAGGGGCAGAAGAACATCGGCTCGCTTACCGGCCCCTGGCAACGAGGGCAAGTGTGCCGTGCTTCCAGTACCGCGCCGTAACTGCGGCGAAACTGGCGGAAGCGCACCTGTTGCCAGTCGTGGTGGTTCTTCCGCTGGCGGCGCCGCCGTCGCGACCAGCTCAGCGCCCGCGGCAGCACGCGCTCGTAGGCGGCCAACATCTGCCCGGCGTCGCGGAACCGCCGCTGCGGTTTCAGTTCCAGCGATTTGCGGATCAGGGCGATCAGCTCCGGATGCACCCGGCCCCGCAGTCGCTCGATTCCCGGCGGAGGCCACTCAAAGGGCCACTGCGGCAGGTGGCCGCTCAACATGCGGTAAAGCACCAGGCCGAGGCTGAACACGTCGGAGCGGAAGCTCGGCCGCCCCAGGGCCTGGTCGGGGGCCAGGTAGCCCACTGTGCCGGTGCCGGAAGCCTGGACGGTACGCCGGGCCACCTTGGCAATGCCGAAATCGGTGAGCCGGAGCCGGTCGCCGGGGAACAAAATCACGTTTTCCGGCTTGATGTCGCAGTGGATAATCCGATGCCGGTGGGCGCAGGCCACCGCCTGAAGCAACTGATGCCCGTAGTGCAACGCCTTGGCCAGAGACAACCGCCGGGAAAGCCGCTGGGCCAGGGTCTCCACCCCCAGGGCCGAAACGATGATAAAGTGCCCGTTGACCACCTCCGCGTTTTTCAGCGGCAGGATGGCCTGATGGTCCAGGCGGGCGGCCAGGCGCACCTCGCGGCGGAAGCTTTCCATCACCTGGGCGTTGAGCAGATGGGGATGCGGCACCTTCAGCGCCACCCGCACCCCTTCGATGGTGTCATACGCCCGATACACCACCGCAAAGCCCCCTTCGGCCAGGCGTTTTTCGATGCGGTACTTGCCCAGCCGTTGCCGCGGGCGCAGAAGGGGCCTGGTTGTCTGGTTCGTTCTGGCCATGCGTGCCCCGAAACGCTGGTGCCTGTTCGGCCGGGACGAACCCCCTTGCCGGACGGAAGGAACCGACCGTGGCGAAGAACTTCCCGGGAGTTCATTCTTGCGAAATAATCGGGGAAGAAAAGTCGTCGCCGCCGGGATTTTGCCGGTCGGCAGTCCCTGTCCCTGGCGTCTCCCGTGGAGAGCTTTCTGCCGGTGTCCGAACAGAACGCCCCTTGCCCCGAGAGTGCCCGGCCCGGTGTGATCCTGGGCGTGGACTACGGCACGGTACGGATTGGGGTGGCGGCAAGCGACTCGGGCCAGCAGATGGCTTTTCCGCTGGCTGCATATCGCCGCCGCAGCAAGGAGGCCGATGCCCAGTGGTTCCGGCAACTGGTCCGGGAACATCAGCCGGTGCTGCTGGTGGTGGGGCTGCCGGTTCATCTGGACGGTCGGGAAAGCCAGAAATCGCAGGAAGCCCGGCGGTTCGGCGCCTGGCTGGCCGAAGTGACCGGCGTGCCGGTGGTCTTTTTCGACGAACGTTTCACCACCGTGGAAGCCGACCACGTGCTGCAACAAGCCCAGCTCCGCGGCCGCCGGGCCAAACAGCGGCGCGACATGCTGGCCGCCCAGGCCATGCTAGCCGCCTACCTGGAATCCGACCGCTGCCGGCACGAACCTCCCCGGGGACTGGATTGACGGTCGCAGGCCAGTCGTCTTGTGCGTGTCGTCCGAACGGACTTTGCGACCACGTTCGGTGACTATCCGAGTAAGTTCGGTTCGGGAAGAGCCAAGAAAAACGCTTGCTGGTGTTTTTCCTCCGCCGGCTGAGACTGAAGTGAAGTCGGCGGCTCGCCAGTTGCAAGAATCGGCGCTTGTTTTTACGTCGGAGCGGAAGCTCCCCGCGTAAGCCGCAAGCACATTCTCGTTTGGCGAGCCCCGGACTTCAGTCCGGGGAGGAACCGAGGAAAACGCTTGTTTGTCATTCTGTCTGCGGGGACTGAAGTCCCCGGCTCGCCGATTGCGAGAATTGGCGCTTGTGTTCTTGCGCTGGAGCGGAAGCTCCCCGCAAGGCGCACGCCGCAGGCCGATTCCTGTCGAAGCGGAAGCTCCCCGCGCACGCCGCAAACCGGTGCGCTTCCGGCGCGTCAGGGCGGCAAAGAAACAGCCCGGCTCTGGTGCCGAGCCGGGCTGCGGAACGGGCAATGGGATAGCAGACGCGGTGATTAGCCGATTGGCGGTTAGCCGATTCCCACGTCGGTTACGCCGGGAATGGCCACCTTGGGTACCGGCGGCGAGGTGTCCCAGGTGAGGTTGTCGATATCCGGCCAGTGCTCTTTGAGTCGCCGGGCGTTGAGGGCCTGTTCCCAGGTAATCATCTTGCCCGAGTACGTGGCCATGCGGCCCATAATCGCGGCCATGGTGCTCATGGCGCCGTAGTCCCCTTCGTTGTAGGGGGTGCCGGAGCGGATGGCCGCAAACAGGTCGTCGTGCTCGGTCTGGTAGGGGTTGTTCTTCGGCCCGCGGTAACGCCACTTGGTCTGGCCGGGCACTTCGATACGGGCGCCGCTGATGTTGGCCGTTCCCTTGCTGCCTTGGGCGTGCTCGGAGACGCTGTTCCAGCAGTTGGGAATGTGGCGGCAGTAGCTGAACATCCGCGTGCCGTCGGCGAACTCGTATTCCACGGCGTGGTGGTCGAAGATTTCGCCATGATCGGGGCCTTTGCGCACCTGGCGGCCGCCCATCCCCTGGCAGCGGACGATCGGCACGCCTTTCTTGACCCACATCCCCACGTCGATGTTGTGGATGTGCTGCTCGACGATGTGGTCCCCGCAGAGCCAGACAAAGTAGTACCAGTTGTTCACCTGGTACTGCATGTCGGTCTTGACCTCGGGATACTTTTTGGGGTCGCGGGGTCGGGTCCACACGCCGGCTCCGTTCCAATAGACGCGCAGCGTGTGGATGTCGCCAATCATCCCGTCGTGCAGGCGTTTGATGGTTTCCAGATAGGTGTTCTGGTGGTGCCGTTGCAGGCCCACACCTACGGCCAGGTTCTTTTTCTTGGCTTCCTGGTTGGCCTTGAGCAGGCGGCGGATTCCGGCCGCGTCGGTGGCCACCGGCTTTTCCATGAACACGTGCTTGCCGGCTTTGACGGCCGCTTCGAAGTGCAGCGGGCGGAATCCCGGCGGAGTGGTCAAGATGACCAGGTCCACCCCGGCGTCGATTACCTTCTTATAAGCGTCCAGCCCGACGAACTGCCGCTCCGGCGGCACGTCCACGCGGTCGCCGAAGGTCTGGGCCAGGCGTTTCAGGCTGCTTTGCAGGCGGTAGTTGAACGCGTCGCCCATGGCGACCAGTTTGACCGGTCCCTTGGTGCTCAGGGCCTGGCTGGCCGCTCCGGTGCCGCGTCCGCCGCAGCCAATCAAGCCCACGCGGATCGTCTCGTCCGCTCCGGCGTGCACGCCGCGGGGCACCGCCAGCGAGGCGGTCAGTCCGGCAGCAGCGACCGCCGCGCCGGAAGTTTTGAGAAAATCGCGGCGGGAAGCGTGGTGGGTTTGTTGTTGGGGGCGAGTCATCGCGGGAATCCTCCTTCCTGGGTTTCTGAGGGCGGGGGGGGAAACCGGCCCGAAGGCAGAACGACCCGAAGGAACCGAGCCGCCTGGGTGGGCATTATCGTTTTAGCCGATCCGGACCGCCGAATGCCAGCAAAATCCGGCCGGAAACGCCCCGGGCCGTGGGATTACTCCTCGCCTTCGGGCGGGGTTTGATGC
>WFOE01000256.1 GCA_015488215.1 Planctomycetales bacterium | reverse complement strand
TCCCCCCACGCCCCCACGCCCTCCGCCGACTGAAGTGGGCGGCTCTCCCTCTCGCTCCTGCTGCCAGCAGTGCTTTCAGGGAGAACAGACATCGCTGCCGCTTGGTGCTTTCCCGGAAGCCGCGGGGGATGCTCTTGTGAGCCGAAGCCCTCGGCAGTACGATGTGCCGCCATGGTGCCCGAGTGCGTGGAGCCGCAAACCGCCGCTGCGCAGGAGCGGTCGCCCGGGTACCTGCTCAGGTCAAGGATGATTGAGTGCCCAACACCATGCCGCTTGGAGCAAGGAAGCAGAGCATGGGTTCCTATTCGCTGAAGGAAGTGGCCGCCTGGGTCGGGGGCCAGGTGGTCGGCGCGGAAGAAACCCGCATCACCGGCGCGGCCATCTTGCGCGACGCTGTCGCCGGAGAACTGACGCTTGTGGACTGCGCGGACCGCCTGCGCCAGTTCGAACAATCTCCGGCCGCCGCGGCCATGGTGCCGCAAGGGATCAGCAGCTCCGCCAAACCGGTGGTGCAGGTGGCCGACGTGCATCGGGCGTTTGCCCAAGTGGTGGCCCGGCTCCGCCCCCCCAGCCGCAGCACTCACCCGGGCATCAGCCCGCAGGCGTGGATTGATCCACGGGCGGAGATTGCCTCGGATGTGTCAATCTTTCCCGGTGCGTGGATTGGCGCCCACGTGCGGATTGGCCCCGGCTCGGTAATCCACTCCGGCGTGCGCATCCTGGACGGTTGCCGCATCGGCAGCCAGGTGACCATCTTCCCCAACGCCGTGCTGTACGAGGACACGGTGGTGGGCGACCGCTGCCTGATCCACGCCGGGGCGGTGCTGGGGGCCTACGGCTTCGGCTACGAAACGCGCCAGGGCCGCCACGAGCTTTCGGCCCAACTGGGCTATGTGGTGCTGGAAGACGACGTGGAAATCGGAGCCAACACCACGGTGGACCGCGGCACCTACGGCCCGACGGTGATTGGCCAGGGGACCAAGATCGACAACCTGGTCATGGTGGCTCACAACTGCCGCATCGGACGGCACAATCTCATTTGCTCTCAGGTGGGCATCGCCGGCAGCGTTACCACGGGCGATTACGTGGTGATGGCCGGCCAAGTGGGGGTGAGGGACCACGTGCACATCGGCACCCAGGCGGTGCTGGGAGCAATGGCCGGAATTATCAACAACGTGCCCGAGAAAACCACCGTGATTGGCATTCCGGCCACCGAGCAGCGGGACCAGAAGATCAAGCAGGCCGCGTTTGCCAAGCTGCCCGAGATGCGAAAACAGCTCCGGGCTCTCCAGCGGCAGGTGGAACAGTTGCAACAGCGTCTGGATTCGCAGCGCGAGGCCGCCTAAGAGACTATTCTGGCCCAGTAACCATGCAGCGTTGTGGCCACCACGTATCGGATGCCTCGCACGCCCGGCGGCCCGACCCGGTGGGAATCCTGGCCGGTTGGGGCGATTATCCGCTGCTGCTGGCGCGGCGTTTGCGCGCCGGGGGCCGCATGGTCGTGGGGCTTGGCCTCCGGGACCACGCCAATCCGGAGCTTGCCCGATGCTGCGACCACTTTTACTGGATTGGCATCGGCTCGTTCGGCCGGGCGGTGCGGCTGCTGGCCCGGCACGGGGTTCGGGAGGCGTTGCTGGCCGGCAAGCTCCGCAAGGTGGAGTTCTTCCGCCCCGGCGTCTGGTGGCGCCATCGGCCCGACTGGAAGTTCCTGCTCCGCTTCGGGCCGTTGTTGTTTTCCCGAACCCGGGACCGCAAGGACGATACGCTGCTGGGAGCAGTAGTTGCCGCTTTTGCTCGGGAAGGAGTGACCATCGTGCCGCCGACGGATCTGGTGCCGGAGTTGCTGGCCCCGGTCGGGCTGTGGACCCGGCGAGCCCCCACGCGCTATCAACAGCAGGATATTCTCTTCGGCTGGGAACTGGCCCGGGAGATGGGCCGCCTGGACGTGGGCCAGACCGTGGTGGTCAAAGGCCGGGCCACGCTTTGCGTGGAGGCAATCGAGGGAACCGACGCTTGCATCGCCCGGGCCGGAGAACTTTGCCCCAGCGGCGGCTTTACCGTGGTCAAGGTGGCCAAGCCGCAGCAGGACATGCGGTTCGACGTGCCGACGGTGGGACGGCACACCATCCGGCGGTTGATCCAGGCCGGGGCCGGCTGCCTAGCCATCGAAGCCGGGCGCACCATCTTTCTGGACCGCAACGAAGTGGTGCAACTGGCCGACCGACACGGCCTGGTGATCGTTTCGCTGGAGCGTCCGGAACAGCTCTTTGAACATCTGCCGCGCCGCCAGGCGGCCTGAGTAGTGAGTAGCCGCCCCATTATTTGACAAACCGGCCGACGCTCCGACTCGGCGATTCCCGGCTGGCGAGAGCGAGCTGCCGATTACGAATCGATTACGAGCACGAGTGCTTGTATCTCCGCCGGAGCGGAAGTTCCCTCGCAAGGCACATCGCGCATGGCGCAAGCCACTTCTCGCTCGGCAAGCCAATTTAAAGTCGGCGAGCCCCGGACCTCAGTCTGGGGAGGTCCGGTGTTTACTGTTGATTCTTGCTTTGGTGCGGAAGCACCCAGTGGCTGGCGGCCCTGCCGCCTCCGGGAGCTGACGCTCCCGGCTCGCTGGCTTCGGCCGACTCAAGTCGGCGGCTCGCCGAGGGCAAGAATTGGCGCTTATTCTCGCCCCGGAGCGGAAGCTCCTTGCTCAAGACACAAGACCCAAGACGCAAGACCTCTGGAGCGGAAGCTCCCGCGCAAGGCGCAGGGCGCAAGC
>WFOE01000255.1 GCA_015488215.1 Planctomycetales bacterium | reverse complement strand
CTCCAAGCCTCCACGCCCTCGAACGTCGGCGGCTTGCCGGGAAACGACGCCACCTGGGGCTGCTTACAAGCGGAGTGCTTTCCGCCTAGCTCTCTGCCGCTTCGGCCGCTTCCAGCACCAGGTCCACCAGGTCGGGCAGCTCTCTTAGCTGTTGGGCCAGCCCGCGTTCGGCGAAGATGCGTACCCGTTTCACGTAATCGTCGAACTGTTCCCGGGCCAGTGTCCGCACCACCGGAGAGACCTGTTCCAGCGGGCGGTAGCAGTCCTGTTTGGGATAGTACACCTCGATGTCGAACTGCACCTCGCAGCGCACCGGCGGGGTGTCCAGCAGCAGGTGTTCGTCGGGAAAATCGCGGCCCAACTTCCGCCGGGCCAGCTCCGCAAATCGCACGGAAAACTCCACCGACCAGCGGTAAGGGCGGTGGGCCAACTGGCGGTAAACCAGCGGGTGTTCCAGATAGCTGAACTGGGCCACGCGTTTGAACAGTTGCCTGCGCGGGCCGAAGATGCGCACAAGCAGCGCGTGCTCGGGCCGCCCCTGGCTGGCCTGGAGCAACTGCTCGACCATCTCCGGTTCGCGCTGGCGGAACAGGTGGTCCAGGTCCAGCTCGCGGTACAGGTTGTAAAACGCCCGCTGGAACATGGCCGTGGCCGCACGCACGGCGTGGTGCCAGTACACTTCGCTGAACATCACGTAACGGGCAAAGACCATCAGCTCGGCCGCCGTTTTGCCTTTTTCGGTTACGGCCAGAGCGTCGCCCCGGCGGTTCAGGCACAGCGAGCCGATCAGCCGCGCCTGGTCGAAGTTCCGCCCGTAGGGCACCCCGGCGTGCAGACTGTCCCGGAACAGGTAGTCCATCTTGTCGATGTCGATGGGACCGGACAGCATGCTGGCCAGGATGCGACTGCTGCGGGTGCGGGGCTTCTGGCTCAGTAGCGTAACCACCTGCCGGGGCTGAAGGTTCCACTGCTCGAGCAACACGTCGGCCACTTCGCTTTCCAGCAGAAAGCTGTTGGCAAACAGCTCGTGTTCCGGCACGCCGGGCAGGTCCATCTCCTCGACCCAATGGCAAAAGGGCCAGTGGCCTAGGTCGTGCAACAACGCGGCAACCAGGAACACTTCCGCTTCCTGGGGCGAGACGACCTGGAACCTGGGATCGTGGGCCAGGCGGCGCAGATACAACAGCCCCAGCCGGTACACGCCCAGCGAGTGCTCGAACCGCGTGTGGTGCGCCGCCGGATAGACCAACCGGACCAGGCCCAGTTGCGTCACATGGGCCAGACGCTGAAAGGCCGGTGTGTCCACTAGCGCCCGCACCCGGGGCGTGAGCGGCACGTCCAGCTCCGGCGGAATGCGCACCAACTGGCCGCGGTGATCCAGGGCCTGGACTTCGGGGATTTCCAGCAGCGGATGCATCGGGGGGCAGGTTCTCAACGAATGACATTCTTTGAGCACGTCGGCAAACGGCGAGCCCCAGACTTTTGGACGGCTTGCGACTTGCGCCGTGCGCTGTTGCGCAGGGAGCTACCTCTCCCGTGCAAGAATAAACATGGAATCTTGCAAACGGCGAGCCCCGGACTTCAGTCCGGGGAGAGCCGGAGTAACGCGTTTGCGGTTGTTTTTTCCGCCAGCTAAAGCTGGCGGCTCGCCGTGAGCTACCTATCGTGGACTACTTGACAACTTGTCGCCGCGAACGACTTACCGTGGACGACTTACCGCTTGTCCGAGCACAACGCCTGCGGCACCGGCCTGGAGACGGTCCCGCACCGGCTCTTTGCCGCGGCGGAAAACCTTCCGTGTTACGGAGCCGTGCGGCCGGTTACGCTTCCGGTGGCCACGCCGGGCAGCCAGGTGCACAGGTACCAGGCTCGCGGCGTGGTGCTTTCGAGCAGTTGGGCCAGCGGGTCGGGCTTTTGGGCGGTCTGGCTTCCCAGCAGCTCCAGCAGGCCGAACGGCGCGCGGTACTCCACCACGTAGATGTCGTCGGTGGAAAGTCCGGCCAGCTCGGCCGCCCGGGCGATTGCGTCGTCCAGGTAGCCTTCGCGGTCCACCAGCTTCAACTGGATAGCCTGGCTGGTGGAGTAAATCTGCCCAGTGGCCGCTTTGTCCAGTTCCTGGGGCTTCAGTTGTGGCCGCCCGGAGAGCACCACCTTTTTGAACTGGGCAAACGCTTCATCGACCAGCCCTTGGAGGATTTTGCGTTCTTCGGGAGTCAGGTCGCTGAAGAAGTCGCCCATTTTCTTCAGCGGGTGGCTGACGATGGAATCTTCCTTCACCCCGATCTTGTCAGCCAGTTGGGCCATGTTGTACCGGGGAATAATGACGCCGATGGACCCGGTCCAGGTGGTCGGTTCGGCGTAGATGCTCTGCGGGGTGTCTTCCACGGCCATGGCCACGTAGTATCCGCCCGAGGCGGCCAGGGCTCCCATGCTCACCACCAGCGGCAGCGGTTCGTCTTCGCGGCTGTGCCGCATTTCCTTGAGGGCTTGCAGAATGGCGTCGCTGCCGGCAATAGTTCCCCCGGGCGAATTGATCCGCACCACGACCGCCCGGACCGACTTGTCCCGGATTACCTTCTCCGCTTGCCGGATGACGCTCTTGCCGTCGAGGATGGTTCCCTGGACGTGGATAATGGCGATCTTCTGATTTCCCTTGTAGCGGTAGGGTTTGTAGCGTTTTTCCTGCACGCGGGTGGAAGACTCCACCTGGCCCAGCGAGGCGGCCGCCGAAGCAAACATCAAGCACATGCAGCCAAAAAGCAGCACCGGAGTTGCAAGCGCCAGCAGCACCCAGAGCCAGCCCAACCGACGCGGAGGCGGAGCATAATAGGGTTGCGGCTGCGGGTACGGCTGCGGAGGTTGCGGGCCATGCGGGCCGTGTTCGGGTATTCTGGGATCGCTCATCAGGCGCACTCCTGCAACAAGGACCACGAAGTCTCCCCATCCCCCGTTCCGGGACCAGCGGCCTATCCTAATGCAAACCGCCGTGGAATCGAAGCGCCCGCCACTTTGCTCCGGCTCCGACCCCACGCTCTGGCGCCCCTCTGGTAAGCCGAAACCTTCTCTCTGGCGGCTTCGCCCTTGCGGCCGGCGTGCCGTCGCTCACACCCGGAAAAACAACTTGTGCCGGTACAAGTACCAGCAAAACATCCACAACGTGCCCAACACCACTAGTGACCGGACCAGAGGCCCATAGGTGCCGGCGAATACATCCGCCCCCAAGTACACCTGCCATTGCCAGGCCACCCAGGACCACATCAACTGGCCCATCATGTACATGGCCAGCGAGTTGGCTCCGACGACCACCAACGGGTAGGTCCATCGCCGCCACTGGAGCACTTCCGTCAGCCAGAAGAATCCGGCCAGCATCAGCAGTACCCAGCCGCCGCTGAAAAGCGTAAAGGACGGGGTCCAGATGCGCTTGATAATCGGGCAGACCGTGTATCCGGCCGCCAGTCCCAGGGCAAAGCACACCCCGGCTCCCAGCAGCAACAGCAGCAGTTTGCGGCGTTGGGAATAGCGGCTGCGGACCAGCGTTCCGGCCAGCAGGCCCAGGAGCATCGTCCCCAACGAGGGAACAAAGTTCAACGTGGCATATCCGCCCGGGTTGGGAGCCCCCAGCAAACGCTGGTCGATGCTCTCGGGCAGGTTGACCCCCTTAGCAAAGTGGACGGCCACCTGGGGCTTGACCGGCAGTTGGGCGATGCTTTCCTGGGCCTCAGGCGGCAGCGGCTCCGGCACCGGCCAGCGGAGCATCGCCCAGCCGTATCCGACCAGGATTGCCACCAGCGCAAGCAGTTGCCACCGCGTGCCGGCAAAGTAGAGCAGCACGAGAAAGAAGTAGCCCAGGCCAATCTGGGTCAGCACGTTTACCAGCAATCGGCCGCTGGGTTCCAGCCCGGTGTTTTTCGTCTGCAAGAACACGCCCAGGGCGATCAGCACCAACGAACGCCACAGGGCATGGCCCAGCAACTTGCCGGTGGAGTCGCCGCGAGCCCGCCGCTTGGCATAAGAAAACGGAACAGCCACGCCCACCATGAACATAAACGCCGGCTGGATCAGGTCCCAATACGAAACGCCCAGGCCGCGAAAATGGCTAATCCACGGCGGATGATGGGTGTGGAAGGCCAACTGGTTCCAAAGAGCGCCCCAGAACGTGCCGTCGCTCTGGGGCCAGTAGCCCAAGTTGCGTGCCGTCTCCAGCAGTCCGAACCCGCCCGCGGCCAGCGTGAGCATGATCAGGCCCCGGTAGGCGTCCAGAGCCACCAGACGCTGGTTGGCCGGGGCCGCGGCGTTCGCCTCGGCAGGAGCGGAAGCAGTTTGGTTCATGGCCTGGCTTTCTCGTGCGGAAGCAAGGAAAAACTTCGTGCCCATTGTACCCGCCGCATCGGGCCGACGCATGGTTTTCGCCCGTCCTCTTTCGCTTTATGGAAGAAGTGGCAGGATTCCCGGCCTTGCTCTCCGCAGTTTCTCTTGCGGCGCATTGCGGCAAGGCGGCGGTTGTCTGGCCAGGAGGGGTTTCCTACCATGAGGCAGCGCCTGCACCGGCAGTGAATCAGGCGGGTTACCTTTCCCGAGCCAGAAGAAAGCACCGGCGCGATGAATCCCTGGTTGTGGCTGCTTCTGTATTCGGCGGCGGTGTTGGCGGCATCGCTCCTGGGTGGAGCGTTGCCGGTGCTGGTTCGGCTGACGCACACCCGGACCCAGTTGATGATGAGCCTGGTGGCCGGGCTGATGCTGGGCGTGGGCATGTTCCACATGTTGCCTCACGCCGTGGTTTATTCCGGCTCGGTGGACCGCACGATGGCCTGGGCGGTGGCCGGGCTGCTGGCGATGTTTCTGTTGATTCGTGCGTTCCAGTTCCATCACCACGCCGACCCGGAACACGCCCCGGCCTGGGCCACCGGCTGCGAGGACGCCTGTCCCGAGCATCGCCATCCTCCGCCCGAGCTAGCCGCCGGTCCTCCCCACGGCTGGAGCTGGTTGGGAGTGGCCCTGGGCATGGCGGTCCATTCGGCCATCGACGGGATGGCTATCGCCTCGGGCCTGCTGGCCCAATCGCACGGCCAGCCGCTAGGAGCCCCGGGGCTGGGCATCTTCGTGGCCGTGCTGCTGCACAAGCCGCTTGATGCGTTGAGCATCACTTCGGTGATGGCCGCCGCCGGTTACTCGAGGCGGTGGCAGCGTCGGGTCAACGTGGCCTACGCGCTCATCTGTCCCGGGGCGGCCGTGCTGTTTTTCGCGGTGGCGTTCCCAGTTCAGGAAGCGTTCAACGCCTGGATTGGGGCCGCGTTGGCGTTTTCCGGCGGGGTGTTTTTGTGCATCTCGCTGGGCGACCTGCTGCCTGAAGTGCACTTCCACGCCCACGACCGCGTGAAGCTCTCTCTGGCCTTGCTGGCCGGAGTGGGGCTGGCCTATGCGATTGGTTTTCTAGAACCGACGCACTATCATGAACACGCCCCCCCGGCTGTGGGCTACCCGGCTGATTCTTCCCCGGGGCACCAGGATCACGCGCATTGATTTCGCTGCTTCCGCAGCAGAGGTTCTCGAATCCCAAGGATTCCAGGAAAGGAGAGATTTACGATGAGCCAAGCCGATCCCGGACCCAAGCCTGTTCCCGGTTCCGACCAGGACCAACAACATTCCGGGCAGCGTTCCGAAGTGCGGATTCAGCTCAACGACGCCCAGGCCACGTCCGGCTACGCCAACTTTTGCCACGTAACGGCCACGCCCGAGGAGGTGGTGTTGTACTTCGGCTTCAACACCCAGCCGGTGGGAGCCACGCCCACGCTCAACGTGCCGATTCACCATCGCGAGGTGCTCAACTACTACGCGGCCAAACGCCTGCTGGCCGCTTTGCATGCCACCATCCAGCGCTACGAGGCCACGTTCGGTCCGCTGGAACTGGACCCCCGCCAGCGACAACGCCGCCCGCAGGAAACGTCCGCCCCTAAGCAAGGCGACTAATTCGCCGGTGAGATGCCGGAAAACAACCCGTACCACCGATGACGATTCTGGGTATAATTGCAATCCCAAGCCCGAGTCGGGTCGGAGCTTTTGCCGTAGACGCCTTAGCTCCACCATTGGGCAAAGCCATCAAGCGAAAACACTTGTCTGCCTGGCCCGATGACCTCGGGCACTTCGGAAGTGCGTGCACGGCTGGTGCCGGCCACGGTCTTCAAAACCGTTGGGCTGTGTGGAAATCGCACAGCCGGTGGGTTCGATTCCCATGCACTTCCGCTTTGTCAGTCGAACGTAAGTCACTGGAGTCATAAGAGGTTGAACCAAGTGGACTTGCCGTAAGTTGGTTTTCTGGTAGGTCCGGTCCAGCCCCCTCGGTTGCAGCAGATTGCGCACCCAATTGCGCACCTTTTTCCCCGGGGTGCTCTTTCAGGCGGCTTGTCCCTTGGGCCGCCCGACGGAAGTCCTCATCGGTCACGTCCACGTAATGCCGCATGGCCACCGCCGGGGTGTTGCCGATCCATCGGGCCACTTTGGGCAAGGGGAAGCGCTGCGCCGGATCGGGTACCGGCAGGTTGTCGAGGGGCGCGGCCTCCGTTTCAGGCGAGCCAACCGGGGGATCCATATTCGTCTGGTGCGCAAGTTGACACCGTTCCAGCCTCAGGGCTCTTGGGCTCGGCGGCGAAGGTGCCGTGGGAACACTGACTACGCCTTCGGCTCTGTACGCCTCCTAGGGTGTTCCAGCCAGGGCACACCTTGGGAAACAGCGATACGGGCCGGCACCGCTAACAGCCCGTTGAAGAATCCCCTCCCGCACTGCCCAGACGAGTCCGCAACGACAGCGGATACCCGGCCCCGGAACAACAAAACCTGAAGAATCAACAAGTCGCAGCAAACAAAACCGAATAAAGATTCTGCACTTCCGGAAAAAAGACGCCCCCTTGTGTGATAAAATGCAAAAATCTCAATACAATAGCTTCCAGATCTGCCACGCCATCCCTGCCAGATCCCCGGCTCGTCCCTTGCTTTCACCCCTTTCTTAGCCTTCTGGCGAACGAGCTGCCGGTAGAACACCTGGGCGAGGCTACTGGGCTTTTCGCCTTAGCTGATCCGGACAGGGGGCTCCGGCTCTCGGCGTCGGCAGACTCCTGACGCCTCCCTTCCTGACCAAGAGGCGGCGATTTCCACCGGAGGACGCCGGGAGGGGACCTGATTTTCCGGCCGGGACGAGGGAAGGTGTTTGTCAACGGACTGATATGCGTGGAATGTGTGCTCGGTTTGTTCTCGTACTGGCAAGCCGGGGAAATCATTCGCAACCGCATCTTTTGCGTCTTCCCCCGCCGACTGAAGTCGGTGGCCTGCCGATTCTTGATCAACGAGAACAGGCTGCCGAACACGAGCACGAGCGATTGTTTATCCGCTGGTGCGGAGATACCGCGCATGCCGCTCGCTGGCTTTAACCCGGCGAGCCCCGGACTTCAGTCCAGGGAGAGCCGAAGATAAACGCGTGCGGTTGTTTTCCTCTGCCAACTAAAGCTGGCGGCTCGCCGATGGCGAGAGTCGGCGATTGTTCTTGCTTCGGAGCGGAAGCTCCTGCCCAAGACGCAAGACACAAGACCACCGGAGCAAAAGCTCTCCCCGCATCCCCCCAAGCCTCCACGCCTTCCAAAGCCGGCGGTTTGCCGGGAACTCCGCCACCTGTGCCGGCCGACAACCAGTTGCTACGCACCTAGTCGTATGCCCGGATGCGGATGTTGCGGAAATCCACCCGGGTGCCGTGGCCCAGAAAGCCGATGTAGCCTCGGGAGCGTTTCAGTCCCGGATGAGGGCGGTGATCCATGGTCTTTCCGCCCGGGGCGGCCTTGTCGATGTCGGCATCGACAATCACCGTGCCGTTGAGCTTCACCCGCACGTGCCGCCCACGCATCGAAATGAGCATCTGGTTCCATTGCCCGGCCGGTTTCAGATGTCCGCGTTTGGCCGGCACCACCCCGTAGAGACTGCCGCAGTACTGGTAGGGCTTAAGGTTCTTATACCGGGGAGCGTAATCGTCCAGAATCTGGATTTCGTTGCCGTCGAAGGTGGGATGCCCCGTCAGCGGCGCCCGCACGGCAATGCCGTTGTTGGCCCCGGGCGTAAGCCGGAACTCCAGGTACAGGTCGAAATCCCCGTACTGCTGCTTGGTGAACAGATTGTGGCTCTTGGGCGTGGCGACAATCATCCCATCCTGGACCACGTAGCCTTTCAGGTCGCCCTGCCAGCCGCTGAGGTCCTTGCCGTTGAACAGGGAGATCCACTCTTCCGCTCGGGCCGGCTGGGCAACCAGGGACACGCAAACCAGCACCAGGCTCAGGGGGGCAATGCTTCGCATGGGTGGGCTCCTTACTGGGGAAGTTTCATCGGGCCGGAGAGTTTCCGGCCGCGGGAGGAATACGGCGCCCATTGTACTTCGCCCGCGGCCCTCTGCCAGCGCGGCGGGCCACACGACCGTGCGGCGGGCCGCAGCCACCCGAGATTCCTGCACCGGGCACGAAACGGCTTTTAGTGTGCGCTTGCAGGTTTACCTTTTTCGGAGCTCTTTTCCCGCGGGGCGAAGCGGAAGGAGTAAAGGTCCGCATCGCGCAGCACGAACCGCAACCGCACCACCTTCCCGGCCAGCTTTCTGACCGAAGAGCCGGACTTCCACCGCACCACGCGATCCACCGTATCGCCGAAAAGTTCATAACACTCCGCCAGACCAAAGCCTGGCAGCGGCCGGCCCTGGGCGTCCTGAATCTCCACGCGAATCGAACCGGCCGCCGAGGTGGCGAAGTTCAGGTGCAACTGCTCCCCCTGGAAGACCAACGGCCGGGTAACCAGTTCGCCGCCGGAAAGCGGAGCGTTGACCGAGACAAACCCGTCCAACCGCAGCGTGTAACGCCGCAATACCGTGCCGGGACCGTGCCAGTAACGTTCCGTGGCGTAGAGGGAAAGTTCCGGCGGAGCCCCGGGCAGCGAACCCCGAGTCTGAACCACGTGCCAGGCGATGTACTGATGACCGTAGTGCCAGGTGCCGGGCCGTTCCGGCCCGGGGCGCAGGAACGCTTCGTTCCAGCGGCGGAAAAGCACGCCGTCGCGGCTGGCCATCAGCAGCCCTTCGGTAATGGCCGTCCCGTAACGCTGCACGGCCGAAGAACGCAGCCGCCGCAGCTCCGGCTGGGGCAGTTCTTCCATCGTGGGGGACCAGCCACGCTCCACGTACCGGGTGGGGAAACCGATCAGCAGATGCGGCGCCCGGAAGTAGGGCTTAATCTGGTTCGTGTAGAGATGCTCCGCGGGCGAGTCCTCGTAGCGCAAGTCGGCAAAGTCGCTCCAATGGATGAGGTCGGGCGAAGTGGCCGTGCGGATGGCCCGCTTGCCCTGGCTGAAAATGCGCCAGTAAGCCCGGTACTTGCCCAGCACGGGGTCCCAAAAGGCCAGGTTCTGCGAATCGAACGCCCCGCGGCCCACGAACAACACCTTGCGCGAAAGCACGCGCCAGCGGAGCCCATCGGGCGATTGCAGCACCACCAGCCCGTGCGGCCGAGGACAGCGAACCACCGCCTTGAAGCGCCCCTCTGGAGGCACGCCCGGCCGGGTGTCCAGAAACACGGCCACGTGGCCCGGGTCGATAAGCACCCCGTCCAGCGTGCCGTAGGCCAGCACGATGTTGTTTTCCTTCGAGCCCTGGAACTCATGCAGCCCCAGCTTGGGTTTGACCCAACGGATGCCGTCTTCGCTTTCGGCGTAGCAGCAGTAAAGAGGATGCCGCCCGGCGTTGAGCTTCCCCTGGGAAACTTCCAGGTGCCAGGCTTTGTAGTACATGCGGTACTTCTTCCCGTCGAAGAACACGCTGTGATAGCCGCAGCCGGTGCCTTCCCAGGGGGCGTCGTGCACCAGCGCCACCTGACGCGGCACGGGATGATGGAGCTGCAAGCGAGCGTTTTCCAGCCGATGGATAAGAAAGGAGTCCACGAACAGCTCGCGGCGGGAACCGATTCGGTAGGGCTCTTGGGCTTCGGCCCTTGCCGCTTCCGCAACGGCAAACCCCAGAACCAGCGACAACGCCGCGGCAACAAGCCACCCCGGACGGCCAGACGCCGCACCGGCCAGGCCAGCAAACGGGGCAGGGGCAGGGTTCCTCTTGTGCCAGGCGGGGTGGTGAAACATGGCAGGGCTCCTTGTTTGCAGCGGGAAAACCTCGTGCAGGACCAACGGATGACTGCACGGGCACCAGAGGCCAGAATACGCACCGGCAACCCTCGGGTAAAGCAACCGAGGTGCTCCCCCGCCGCATGCCCGCGGCTGCCAGGCTCCGCCGCACGGGGGCTTTACTTCCCCGGGCTTTTTTGGTGTAACAACACCCATTGGCCTGCACGTCGGCCGGGGGGAATCGCCGTCCCCAGGGTGCCGCTTTGCCCCCTGCTGTTCTTCTACCGCCACAGGATAAACACAGGAGTTGGAGCTCATGCAGCCGTACACGACCACCGTGCCGGGCTACCCGCGACTGGGCCCCCGCCGGGAATACAAACGCACACTCGAAGGCTACTGGTCCGGCAAGCTCTCCGAGGAGGAGTTCCTGGAGCGGATTGGGCAACTGCAAACCAGCCAGTTGCAGCGGCAACGGGACGGCCACTTGGAACTGCTCCCCGTGGGCGACTTTGCCCTCTACGACCAGGTGCTGGACGCCGCGCTGTGGTTGGGTTGCATCCCGGAGCGGTTCCAGTCGCTGTGGGAAGAACAGGGCCGGCAGGTCACGCCTACGCTCTACTACGCCCTGGCCCGAGGCTACCAGGGCATCGCCCCGCTGGAAATGACCAAGTGGTTCGACACCAACTACCACTACCTGGTGCCGGAGCTGCCCCAGGAGTTCTCCCTGAACGGCCAGCTTCTGCTGGACAAATGGCAACGGGCTCGGCAAGTGACCGACCGGCTGAAAGTGGTCCTCATCGGGCCTTATACGTTTCTCAAGCTGGCCAAGCTCGAAGGCCCGGCCGTGGCCCAAACCATGGAACGGCTCATCGGCGTCTATCGCCAGGGCGTGCAGCAACTGATTGACCAGGGGGCCGAGGTGTTTCACCTGGACGAGTCGTACCTGGTCTGTGACGTTCCGGCCGAAGAATGGCCCGCCGTCCAGGCTGCTTACGAAGCCCTGGCCGATCTGCCGGCGCAGATTCTTCTGCACACCAGCTACGGCGGCGTGGGACCGGTGTACGAACAGTTGGTCCGGCTGCCGGTGGCCGGGCTGGGGCTGGATTTCGTTCGCGGACGCGAGGAAAACCTGCAAGCCCTGGCCCAGCACGGATTTCCCCAGGACAAACTGCTCGTGGCCGGCGTGGTGGACGGCCGGAACGTCTGGCGCAGCGACCTGGAAGCGGTCTTCCAACTGGTGCGCGAGCAGATCGAACCGCACCTGGCCCCGGAACGGCTCTGGCTTTCCAGCTCCTGCAACTTGTTCCACCTGCCCGAAGACGTGGAACTGGAAACCGAGCTGCCACAGGAGATCAAGGACGGGCTGAGCTTCGCCCGGCAGCGGCTCGAAGAACTGCACCTGCTGGCCCAGGCCCTGCGCCACGGCCCGGAAGCGGCCGAGCCGGGCTGGAGCCGAGCCCGCGAGACCCACAGCCGCTGGATGGATCATCCCCAACGGGTACAGGACGAGGTGCGCCGCCGCGTGGGCCAACTGCGGGAAGAGGATTTCCAGCGCACCCCTTACGCCCAGCGGGATCCGCTGCAACGGGCCGAGCTGAAACTTCCTCCCCTGCCCACCACCACCATCGGCTCGTTCCCGCAAACGCCCGAGCTGCGCAAGGCCCGAGCCAACGCCAAACAGGACCCGGAAGGCTACCGCCGCCGCATCCTGGAAGAGATTAAGTACGTCATCCAGTTGCAGGAGGAGATTGGCCTGGACGTACTGGTCCACGGCGAGCCGGAACGCAACGACATGGTGCAGTACTTCGGCGAACGGCTCCAGGGCTGCGTGACCACGCAACTGGCCTGGGTGCAGAGCTACGGTTCGCGGTGCGTGCGGCCGCCGATTATCTTCGGCGACGTGGTCCGCACCCAGCCGATGACTCTGGACGAAGCCCAATACGCCCAGAGCCTGACTGCCAAGCCGGTCAAAGGGATGCTGACCGGCCCGGTGACCATCCTCCAGTGGAGCTTCGTGCGGGAAGACATCCCGCGGGAAGAAGTGGCCTACCAACTGGCGCTGGCCATCCGCGACGAAGTGCGCGACCTGGAGCAGCAGGCCCACTTGCGCGTCATCCAGGTGGACGAGCCGGCCTTCCGCGAAGGGCTGCCGCTGCGCCGCGCCGATTGGGACGACTACCTGCGCTGGGCCGTGCGGGCGTTTCGCCTGGCCACCAGCGGGGTCAAGGACACCACGCAGATTCACACCCACATGTGCTACAGCGAGTTCGGCCCGATTATCGACGCCATCGCCCAACTGGACGCCGACGTCATTAGCATCGAGGACGCCCGCAGCGACGGGGCGATTGTGCGGGCACTGCGCGATTATCACTACCCGGCCCAGATCGGCCCCGGCGTGTACGACATCCACAGCCCGAACATCCCCACCGTGGAGTTCATGGCGAACAAAATCCGCGCCACCCTGGAATGCCTGCCGGTGGAACAGGTGTGGGTGAACCCGGACTGCGGGCTCAAAACGCGTCGTTACGAGGAAGTGATTCCTTCGCTAAAGAACATGGTCGAAGCGGCCCGCCAGGTCCGCGAAGAAGTGACGGCCAAGGGCTAAGAAGGGGGAAAGGCCTGAAGGCGTGGAGGCGTGAGGGGGGTGGCCAGTCGACGCTTATCCGTACCGGTTGGCGTTTCCTCCTGCATCCCACCAAGCCCCTAAGCCTTCACGCTCCCGCGGCTCCTAGAACGTGTGGACACTCATCGTAGGAGCAGGTGCACGCACGCCAAGTGCCAGAAAGCCAAATAGTTCTGGGCTGTCTTGTCGTACCGCGTGGCCCCTGGCCGGAAAGGTTTCACCCGGTTGAAGAGTCGGTCCACCGCATTCCGCTCCCGGTACTTCTCCAGGTCCACCTCCCGCGGCTCCCGGCGATTCTTACGCGGCTGGATTACTATCTCGGCTCCCTGGTCCCGCTTCACATTCTCAATAAACTTGTCGCTGTCGTAACCCTTGTCCGCAATCAAAACATCAAAACTCAATCCAAAGCCCCATACGTCGGCTTGAGAAATATCACTGCGTTGCCCTGCACTCAATTGAACTCGAACCACTTCTCCCTGCCGGTTGACCCCCACGCGCACCTTGGTCGTCAGACCAATCGAGAATGCCCCAGCGCCTGGTCTGCGGAGTCTTCGGCCCCCCTTTTTTACCAGCCGAATGCTGGTGTGCTCGAATCACCGTCGAGTCCACGATTAGCCATTCCATCTCCGGCGACTGTGACAAGACCTCCACCACCTTTTGCCAGTAGCCCTTTTAAGCCCAACGAGCAAAGCGACGGTAAACCGAGTTCCATTTGCCGAACCGTTCCGGCAACGCGCGCCAGGGCGATCCGGTCCAGAGAATCCAAAGCACCACATTGATGAACAGGCGGTTGTCTGTGTTGATGCCCGGCGTACCGGGACGTCCGCTGAGCAGCACGGGCTGGACTTGCTCCCACTGGGCATCGCTCAGCTCATAACAGTGTTCCATGACGGCGTCCTCCGTGACGGGTAAAGGTCACCTGCTTTACCCAATCTGCCCAAGGGGTGTCCACATGTCCTAACGTCGCAAATCAGCCGCGCGAGGTACGAGCGTCGGCTGAAATTGCCTTGTTAGCTGCTTCAATCAGTTTATTTAGTTCCTTAATATGATTTTGCATTCTTTTTCTTTGTTCAGGAGAAAAGAAAGGGCCAAACCTGCTTTCCACAATCTCAAGCTCAAGCAATCTAGATTCTGCCATCAGTAAGTTCAGTCGATTTAGATTGTGTACAGCCTGCTGCCCTTCTTCAGCTAATTTGCCTAATTCGATTTCAACTGGGCCTATTTTTGCTTTCCCTGATTCCGACCTTATTAGTCTTTCTATAAGAATTCTTATAGGGCTTCGTAAAACGAGAATGCCGACAATAACAGCCATTGGCCATGATATGACCAGTTGTATTACTTCTTTCATTTGACAAGTCAACCTCCTTCTTACGGAACCTCTGAACAACCCACCAAATCAGCAGAATAAGGGGTGCCTAAGTGTTTAGGAATCATTTTACAAAGATTTATCTCCACAGATGCTCCTTTTTTTCAGATGATCTAAGCCCTTTCCGGCCCCTCTACGCCGACGCGGCGCGCACCGCGATCCGCTAACTCACGCCTGGCGACGCCGCTCGCCTCAACAATCTCCGGCGGTGAAGATAAATAAATATTGACACTCGCCACCACCGCCAGGCGTATTGAAGATTCTTCTCCAGCCCCCGAAATCGGCCCCGTCGCCACCTAAACACGTGCTTCATCACCCCAAACACGTGCTCCACCCGACTACGCACACGCGACTTCCAGCGGTTTCCCGCCCGCTCCGCCTCGCTCAAGGGACGGCCTCGCGCCGCACGTCGCTGCGTAAAATCCTTCGCCCCAGGCGCCTTCCGCCGGATCGCCTCACGCTGGCCCACATAGGCCCGGTCCCCATAAACCCGCTTCTCCTGCCCGTGCAACAGCTCGGGCAACGGGCGGCTGTCGTGCACGTTGGCCCCTGTTACCGACAGCGAATGAATCACCTTCGTCCGGCTGTCCACCCCCACGTGAACCTTCGCCCCAAAGTGCCACTGGTTTCCTTTCCGCGTGCTGCCCATCTCCGGGTCGCGGCTCTGGGAGCGGTTCTTCTTCGAGGTGGGAGCGGAAATCAGCGTGGCATCGACGATCGTCCCCTGGTGCACCTTGATCCCGTGCGAAGCCAGGTGGTGGTTGACCACCTGCAGCATCTTCGGCCCCAGGCGGTGTTTTTCGACGAGGTGGCGGAACCGCAGGATGGTCGTCTCGTCCGACGGGTCGTCCCGGCCCAGGTCCAGGCCCAAAAACTGCTGCACGGCGTGCGAGTCGTGCATCAGCTCTTCGGTCTGCGGGTCGGAAAGGGAGTACCAGATCTGGAGGAAGTAGAGTTTGAGCATCCACAGCAGCGGCTTGGGTCGCCGGCCGGGGCCTTCCCCTTTGGGATAGAAAGGCTCGACCAGTCGCAGAGCTCCTGCCAGGGCATGACCTGGTTCATCGTTTGCAGAAACTGGTGCCGCCGGGTGGTCTTGCGACGGCGGTCGAACCCAGCCGTGGCGAAGGTACGTTGTGAGGGGAGCGACATGCACGACTCCTTCCGTGGGCTGCGGGAAGATTTTCATGCCGGTAATGGGTACAATGGGTACAGTGTAGCCTCAATAGCAGGGGTTGTGCAGAGGTTCCGTAACAGTGTTCCATGACGGCGTCCTCCGTGACGGGTAAAGGTCACCTGCTTTACCCAATCTGCCCAAGGGGTGTCCACATGTCCTAGTCTCCCTGGCGAAAGCGGCGGTACTGCTGCTTAAGGAACGCCAGTCCGGCTCGGATGCCCCGTGGGTCTAATGCCGCCCCGATGTGCCCCCGTTCGGGCATTTCGAGCAACTGGACCGGAGCCCCTACTTTCTTCAGGTCGGCCACCGTGTCGCGCACCTGCTCCACCCGCACCAGCAGGTCTTTGGTGCCGTGGTAGAACAGCACGGGAGGATCGTCCGCAGAAACCCACCACCGGGGCGAAGCCAGATCATACACCCGCGGGTTCTGCTGCGGCGTGGCTCCCAGCCAGAAAGCCAGGCCGTCGCCAAAAGTGTGCAGGTCAGCCGGGGTGCCGCCGGCCACGGCCGCCTGCAATCGCCACGGCGGGGGAGCTTTTTTGCGCGATTGGGCCGGGCCGGTGTCGGCTTGCCCGCCCAGTTCACTTTCCCAAGTGCGATCCCCCTGGGCGCTGAGGGCCAGCAGCGCGGCCAGATGCCCCCCGGCCGAATAGCCCCAGGCGGCAATCCAGTCCCTATCCACGCCGTAGCGGGCCGCGTGCTTGCGCAGCCAGGCGACCGCCGCCTGGCAGTCTTCCACCTGGGCGGGAAACTTGTGCTTGGGAGCCAGGCGGTACTGGATGCACATGACCACAAAGCCCTCGTCAGCCAGACGCCGGGCAATGAAGTGCAACTGTTCCTTCACGCCCGAACGCCACGCTCCCCCGTGGATGCACACCACAGCCGGATGAGGACCGGGGGCTTGTTGCAGGAACAGGTCGGCTTTCAGCTCGCCGCTGGGACGCTCGGCGTACACCACGTTGCGCACTAGTTTCCACGGGGAATCCGTGCGCTGTTGGGCCGGGGCTTTCTGCTCCGCAGGAGCTTCTTGTTGGGCACGGAGCGGAGGGACCGCCATCGCACAGCCCAAGACCACCAGCAGCCACAGCGGTGTTTGTCGGAACATGGGGAACTTGCTCCTTCGGCGTGTTAGTGCATTTCCACCTCGCAGGTGCCCAAGCCGCCCCGGTAGTAGTTGAACTGCACGTTCGGGTGATCGGCCAGCAGGCTCATCGGCACCGAAGTGTCCACGATCCGCTTGGAAATCATCAGCGCGGTGAGCCGCTGCCCGAACGGGTTGTCGTGCATGCCGGCTTGCCAGATGCTCACCTTTTCGGCTTTCCAGGTTTCCACCGGGCCGACCGTCACCGCTTGGGTGGGTACGCCGGCCACGTAGCCGCCGCCGCTGGTGCGGGCGTTCTGGATTATGGTCATCGGGTGCAGGTCCACCACCCGGGTGCCCAGCTTGCGGTATTCTTCCGGCGGCGGGGGTTCGTCTTCCCAGGGCGGTTCGCGTCGCGGCGGGTCGTTGAAGGCCCAGTGCTTCACTTCCCCCTGGCCGCCTTGCATCACGGCGCAGCGAACCTGCTCCCAGGATTCGATGTAGGGACGCGTATCGGCCTTGGGAAAGTGCAGGTGCTCGTCGGGCATCCGCAGCCGCGGGTCGATGCGGTCGAAACACAACTGCCGGTCGGCCCGCTCGAACGAAAGCGGATGATCGATGGAAACTTCTTTGCCGTCCAGCACCCATTCGTCCATGCCCCAGAAGTGGGCGCTGCGCACGTCCAGTTCCAGCTCGTTGACCAGACGGGCCACCAGCGGGAGCTGTTCCGTGGGGCCGATCGGGCCGCAGATACCCACCGGGTTGTCGTCGGTACTCTGCCGCCAGGCGTTGATGTATTCCAGGGCTTCGGCCAAGTAGAAGTCTTCCAGCGTGTCGTACATCACCACGCGAAAGCCGGGCCGGGAAAGCTGCACCAGGTCCTCGGCTGTGAGCCGGGCCGCGTCGGCCAGCAGTTCTTCGTCCAGCGTGGTATAGTCCCACCAGTCGGGAGCCACGACACTGCGGCGCCGGGCCATGTCCATGCTCCTTTCTCGCTTCGTGCCGCGAATAGAGAAACACCGCAACCCCGCTTCGGTTGCTCCGAATCCGCCCTTTTTGTAGCACGAGCCGCACCCCGGCTCAACTTTCCGCCGCGGCAAGCACCGGCTCGGTGGAGGCTCCGGAACCGCCCGGAAGTTCCACCTGCCAGAACCAGTACACCCGCTCGCGCCGGTCTCCGAAGCGTACCGGCCCGCAGGTGCCTCGGCCTCCGGTTGGGCACAGCTCGTCGAGCAACCGGCCCGGCTCGAACCACTGTTCCCAGGGCGGACAGGCGGCCGAGGGCCGAGCCGCCGCGTGCTTGTCCACTACCAGCACCACCCCGCCGGGACGTGCCACGCGCAACAGCTCCCGGCACGCTTGCTGAGGCAGCAGGGCGTGTTCCAACGCCTCGATGCAAAGCACCAGGTCGAACTGTCCCGCGGCAAACGGCAACCGCAGCAAATCGCCCCGGTAAAACCGCACTCCGGCCGGGGAGGTGCCTTCGCGGGCCAGCGGGTCCACGCCCACCAGCTCCGCCCGGGGAAAATGCCGCCGCAGGTGGTTCAGGTACCGGCCGGGACCGCAACCGGCGTCCAGCACGGCAATGGCGTCGTTTCCGGCCCGATGGCACGCCCGGCGGCAGGCTTCCAGGACCAGGTGCAGCCGGGGGTCCCCGGTCCGAAGCGCCGGTGGGACCATCGGCCCAACTCGCTGGAACCACCGCTGCACTTCTCCCTGGGCGGCCAGAACGAACCAGCAGAGCACCTCCAGCCGGGCCGGTTGCCCGGGCTGGTCGCCCCGCCGCCAGAACTCCGGCCGTGCCAGTTCGCGCCGCACCTGGTCCATCCAGCGGTCGGCTTGTTTCCAGCAGGCGGGGTCCGTTTGCAGATAAGCCCGCCACGTGCGGCAAGCCAACTGGGCCAGCTTTCCGGCTCCCGGGACCAAGGGGGCGGGTGGCGAGGTTTCTTCGCAACCGTCTGGGGCAGCAAGCAGTGGGGAGGCTGGCAGCACATCCTCCGGATGGCACCATGTCTGCCACCGGTGGGCCTGCTGTCGCAGCCCGTAGCAACTGGCAGCCAGGGCGGCCAAGGCGAGGAGAGGTCCCGGGCATTCCGGGGCGAGTTCTTCCTGGAGCAACTGCCACGCTCGCGGTACCAGTTCCCAACTGGGAATGCGGCCCCGCCGCCAGCCCAAGCGGCGCAGACGCCGGCCCAGGGCGGCTACGGCCCGAACCGGTCCGCCGCGGACGGGGGAAAACTCCTCCTCGACGCAGCCGGACCTTGCAGAATCCCAACGGGAACCAGTCATCGGTTGTAGTTCAAACAAAGAGAAAACGCTGCCGGCAGCCCGGCATCCTATGCCACGAAGTACTCCCGGACCAAGCTCACGCTTCCAGCAGGCGACAGCACTGCCAGCGGCCGTGGGGAGCAGGAACACGCCCCCTGTGGTAAGCTGAAGCGACCAGGGGCTTCGGCGGGAGAGGGTGCCCTGCTTCCCTCGGACTTGCGAAAGGTGTTGCCATGCCGATTGCGGGCGATGCCCGGTGGCCGTTCCCTCCGGAACGCAAAGCGGTGGTGGGAGTGGTGCATCTGCCGCCGCTGCCCGGGGCGCCGGGATTCCAGGGAGATTTCGGCGCCGTGCTCAAGCGGGCCGTGGCCGATGCCCGGGCACTCCAGCGCGGCGGAGCCGACGGCCTGATTGTGGAAAACTACGGCGATGCGCCGTTCTTCCCCCAGCAGGTCGGCCCGGAAACCGTGGCCGCCATGAGCGTGGTGGCCCGCGCCATTCGCGAGGAGACGAACCTGGTGCTGGGGATTAACGTGCTCCGCAACGACGCGGCGGCGGCCCTGGCCGTGGCCGCGGTTTGCCAGGCGCAGTTCATACGAGTCAACGTCCTGGCCGGAGCCCGACTGACCGACCAGGGAGTCATCCAGCCCGCGGCCGCCCAACTGCTACGGTACCGTAAGCATCTGGGGGCGGAGCACGTGGCCATCTGGGCCGACGCGGACGTGAAACACTCCGCCCCGCTGGCTCCCCGCCCCTTGGAAGAGGAAGTGGACGAACTGGTCCATCGCAACGGGGCCGATTGCGTGATCCTAACCGGTCCCGGCACAGGCCGAGCGGTGGACGGGGAGCAACTGCGCCGCGTGGCCCAGGTCTGCCCGGTGCCGCTGGTGGCCGGAAGCGGCGTGACCGTCGAGCGGCTGGAGGAAGTGTTGCCCTGGGTGCAGGCGGTGATTGTGGGCACGGCGTTTCATCGCCAGGGGGATCTGCGCCAGCCGCTGGAGGAAGAAGCAATCAGGCGCCTGGTTCAAGCGGTGCGGCGCCACGGGTAAGCCCTGCGCGACGGGGTTTTTCCGGCGGCCGGTTGCAGCCCATGCGGCGGTGTTCTATAAAAAATGCCGCGTTGGGCTTTCGGGCCGTTTGTGGCCGTGCGTCCCGGCCGGCCGGGCACGCGTTCCGTAGGGCTTTTCATAGGGAGTTGCCATCCATGAGCCAGGCTCCTTCCAAGGTGGTGACCAAGGACAACGTCGGTTCGATTCTGGAGCGAGCGCTGGACGCCGGCCAGGGAATCCTGCGGCTTACGCCCACCTGGGTGCCGCGCAGTTTTCTGCACCCGGGCCGCCGGCTCAAGCTGCACCCGGACGACTACTACGCCTTCGGCGCCCATCGGGGCGGGATTGACGAACGCTGGTTCGCCAGCACCACCGAGGCGGCCAACGAAGGACGCGAGCCGGACGAAGGGCTAAGCTACATCCGCTTCGAAGGGCAGCGGTTCCTCCTGCGCGACGCGGTGGAAGAAGCCGGCGCGCGGCTCATCGGCCAGGAGATGTTCGGCAAATACGGCCGCTGGCCGGTGTATTCCAAGTTTTTCGACAACATGGGGCCCATCCCCCACCACATGCACCAGAAACACGAGCACGCCAAGCTCACCGGCCAGGAAGGCAAGCCGGAAAGCTACTACTTCCCCCCGCAGTTGAACAACGTGGACAACAACTTTCCGCACACGTTCATGGGGCTGGAGCCCGGCACCACCAAGGAGCAGGTGCGCCGCTGTCTGGAAAACTGGCACAAGGGCGACAACGGCATTCTTTATCTTTCCCGGGCCTACAAGCTCCAGCGGGGAACCGGCTGGCTCATTCCCCCGGGGGTGCTGCACGCGCCGGGGTCGCTGCTGACCTACGAGCCGCAATGGGGCTCGGACGTCTTCGGCATGTTCCAGAACATCGTCGAAGGGCGCTACGTCCCCTGGGATCTGCTGGTGAAGGACGTTCCCCCGGACAAACACCAGGACCTGGACTACATCATCGAGCAACTGGACTGGGAGAAGAACGTCGATACCCACTTCAAAGAGCACCACTACCTGGAGCCCATCGTCGATGAGAGCCAAAGCGGCCCCGGCTATACGGACCGCTGGGTGGTCTATGGCCGCATCGACGGAGAGCAGCTTTTCAGCGCCAAAGAGCTCACGGTGGAACCGGGCGCCAAGTGCACCATCCGCGATCCCGGGGCCAGCGGTTGGATTACCGTGCAGGGCAGCGGCCGTATCGGCCCCCTGCGGTTGCAAACCCCGGCCATGATCCGCTTCGGCGAAGAGCCCGACGATGAGGTGTTCATCACCTACGAAGCGGCCACGGCCGGTTACGAAGTGGAAAACACCGGCACCGAGCCGCTGGTGGCCCTGCGGTACTTCGGGCCCGACGTGCACGAAAACCTGCCCAACGTGGGCGACCACCGGCGGTGATGCGTGGAACCGAAAACTTGAGGAGGTCTTGGGTCTTGAGAGGGAGCTTCCGCTCAGGTGCAGGAATCGGCTTGCGGCTTCGCCGTGCGCTGTTGCGCGTGGTGCTTCCGCACCAGAGCAAGAACTAACCTGACAACACAAAGTGGCGAGCCGCGGCTTGCCGAACGGAAAACCCATCCCGCGCCAGGAGCGTGCGGAGATTCCCGACACCATTTCCGGAGAACCGACGATGAAGCGCATCTCCATCGGCACGTGGGCTTTTTTGTTCAACCAGGAACGTCCCATCGGATTCCAGGAAGTCGTCGAGGGGCTGGCCCGGCTGAAGTTCGACGGGCTGGAGCTGGGCGCCTTTGGCGAACACCCCACCCCGGACAACACCCCCACGGCTGAGGCCCGGGCGCAGGTCAAAGAGCTGGTGGCCTCCCACGGCCTGGGGTTCAGCGGCATTGCGGCTGATCTGTGGGGCGAGCGGCTCATCACCGCTCCGGACACCGAAAGCTACATGAACACCTTCCGTAAGAACCTGCAATTCGCCCAGGACCTGGGCATCGACGTTTTCCGCGTCGATACGACCGAGGACCCCTGGGTGCTGGGCCCCGTCCCTGGGGAAGAAAAACCCGAGGGCGTGGGCGGCCCGGTGGATTATGAAACAGCCCTCCGGCGGGTCTGCGACACCTGGCGGCAATGCGCCCAGGAAGCAGCCGACGCGGGCATCCGCATCGTGTGGGAGTTCGAGCCGGGGTTTGCCTTCAACCGGCCAAGCGACATCTTCCGCGTGCTGGATGGAGTAAACCACGACAACTTCTACGTGATGTTCGACACCTGCCACGCGGACAACGTGGCCGTGCACGGGCTGCGGCATCCTGGGGAACGGGAAACCCTGCCCGGCGGCATTCCCGAGCTGGCCCGACGCCTGAAGGGCAAAATCGGCCGCATCCACTTGATTGACTCTGACGGCACGCTCAACGAACACCGCACCAGCACCCACCCGCCGTTTGGCAAGGGGCATCTGAACTTCGACGAAATCATGCCCGCGTTGGTCGAAGCCGGCTGCCCGGACGACTGGTGGACCATCGACCTGTGCTTCTGGCCCAACGCCTGGGAAGCCACCGAGGAATGCAAACAGTTTGTGGATCAACTGAACCAGAAATACGGTTAGCCGCGCTGGAGGGTCTTGAGTCTTGGATCTTGAGTCTTGGGAGGGAGCTTCCGCTCCTGTGCAAGAATCAGCTTGCGGCTTGCGCCGTGCGCTGGTGCGCGTGGTGCTTCCGCACCAGAGCAAGAACAAGCAAGAACGTCGAACCTCCCCGGACTAAAGTCCGGGGCTCGCCGGAGCGGAAATAAGTGCTTCGGTTATGTTTGGCGAGCCGCCGACTTCAGTCGGCGGAGGCAGCACGACCGTCAGCGACTGAAGCCTTCCGCACCAGAGCAAGAACAAACGTAAGCACACAAACCGGCAGAGGCGGAAACTTGCGCGTTTGCTCGGCATAGTGAAACCGAACCGTTTTCCACGCATCCGGCAGAAGGACCACACACGATGAGCAAACCTTTGAACATCGGCATGATTGGCTACGGGTTCATGGGCCGGGCCCACTCCAACGCCTACATCAAGGTGCCGCATTTCTTCGACCTGGAATACCGTCCGGTGCTCAAGGCTTGCTGTGCCCGAAACGAGGAGAAAATCAAGGAGTTCGCCGCCAAATGGGGCTACGAATCGTATGAAACCGACTGGCGGCGGCTTATCCAACGGGACGACATCGACGCGGTGGACATCTGCGTGCCGAACAACCTGCACCGCGAAATCGCCATTGCCGCGGCCGAAGCGGGCAAGATGGTCCTGTGCGAAAAGCCGCTGGCGATGAATACCGCCGAAGGGGAAGAAATGGTCCAGGCGGTGGAAGAAGCCGGCGTGGCCAACATGGTTTGGTACAACTATCGCCGCGTGCCGGCCGTTACGCTTTCCAAACAACTGCTGGACGAAGGGCGCCTGGGCCGGGTGTTCCACTACCGGGCCCAGTTCCTGCAAGACTGGACCATCTCGGCCGATCTGCCCCAGGGGGGCACCGCGTTGTGGCGGCTCGATGCCAAGGCGGCCGGAAGCGGTGTCACGGGCGACCTGCTAGCCCACTGCATCGACACGGCCTTGTGGCTCAACGGGCCGATTACTTCGGTCTGTGCCATGACCGAAACTTTCGTCAAGCAGCGCAAGCACCAGCTTACCGGCCAGGTGGAACCGGTCGAAATCGACGACGCCTGCGCGTTTTTGTGCCGGTTTGCCAACGGATCGCTGGGGTTGTTCGAATCGACCCGATACGCCCGCGGACACAAGGCCCTTTATACCTACGAAGTCAACGGCGAGCACGCCTCGCTGCGGTGGGACCTGCACGATCTGCACCGCTTGCAGTACTTCGACCATCGCGACGATTCCATCGTCCGCGGCTGGCGCAACGTGCACGTAAGCGACAGCGACCAGCCCTACATGGCCCACTGGTGGGTGCCGGGCTTGCAGATCGGCTACGAACATACGTTCGTGCATCAGGTAGCCGATTTCCTGGACGCCCTGGCTCAGGGCAAGCCCTGCGAGCCCACGTTCCGCACCGCCCTGGAAACCCAGAAAGTGTGCGACGCGGTGCTGCAAAGCGCCCGGGAAGGGAGCTGGGTTTCTATCGAGTAGTGCCGGCAAGTGTGCGACTTCACCGCCGCCGGAGGCCGTCCCGATGCGCGGTTCCGGCGGTCTGCGGGTTCGTGGCTTGCTAGAGCAGCTCGCGGATTGGCTCGCCGTAGGGGAGGATAGGCATCGGGCGGCCGGCAAAGTCCACGAAGTGCCGCCGCGGGTCGATCCCCAAGTGGCGATAGACCGTGGCCCACAAGTCGTTGGGCGTAAGCGGTCGGTCCTTGGGCCGTTCTCCCTTGGGGGTGGTGGAGCCGATTACCTGTCCGGTGCGCACCCCGCCGCCGAAGACCAGCACGCTCATCGCGCCGGGCCAGTGGTCGCGGCCCGGCTGACGAACCCCGGTGCGGCTGCCCACTTGCGGGTTGATCCGTGGCGTGCGGCCGAACTCGCCGGTGACGACGACCATCACCCGGCGGTCCAGCCCGCGCTGGTAGATGTCTTCTATCAGGGCAGTTACCACCTGGTCGTAAAGGGGGAGTCGGACCTTCAGGTCGTCGAAGATGTGGCAGTTGACGGCGTGGGAGTCCCAGTTGTAAACCCCCTGCTTGAGCCACTTCACCCCGGACTGGTACGGGTTTTCCAGCACCGTCGTCACGAAGCTGCAACCGGCCTCGACCAGCCGTCGGGCCAGCAGCGCCCGCTGTCCCCAGGCGTGCATCCCGTAACGCTCGCGCAGCTTGGGCGATTCCTGCGACAGGTCGAACGCCTTGCGAGTGCGGGGGCTGAGCAACATTTCCAGCGCCCGGCGATGGAACTGGTCCATCGCTTCCATCATGCCGCTGGAATCGACGTCGCGCCGCAGCCGGTCGAAGCTCTTGAGCAACGCCATGCGATCCAGCAGCCGGCGCGAAGTGGCCGCGTCGATGGCCAGGTTCTGGATTTTGAAGTCGGGGCGACTCGGGTCCCCGTGGAACATAAACGGCGTGTACGCCTGGCCTAGGTACGCGGCCCCGAAGCTGAACGTGTCGGTGTTTCCACGGGGCACCCCGGCCACGTAGTTGGGCAGGCCGAGGTTCACGTGCTCCCGGCACTTGGCCACGATGGAGCCGACGGCCGGGGCGTCGTTGACAAAACCGGTGGGTTGTTTGGGTTCCCGTCCGGTAAGGAAACGCTTGTGCCCCCCGCCGTGATCGGCAAACCGGTGGGCGATGGACCGAATCAGGGCGAAGCGGTCGGCCACCTGGGCGTGCCGGGGCATCAGCTCGCAGATTTCCAGCCCGGGCACGTTGGTACGGATGGGACGAAAGACGCCGCGATACTCCTCGGGGGCCTGGGGTTTCATGTCGTACATGTCCAGGTGGGGCGGCCCGCCGGGAAGCCAGAGCAGGATTACGGCCGTATCCGGGGCGGAACGGGTTCCCCCCGTGCCCTTGGCCTGGGCGCGGAGGCGCAACAGGTCGGCAAGCGAAAACCCACCCAGGCCCAACATCCCCGTTTGCAAAACCCAACGTCGGGAAACCGGTCCCGGGCAGCGCAGTTGAGATTGAGAACGCATGCTCTGTTTCCTTTGGCAGGGGCGGGACGCCTTCTACCGGAAGCAGCGGGCACAGGCCGAAGCTCCAGCAGGCGGCGCGATTCACTTAGGCGGGAAACGCAGTGGGGTTGTTCCGGGCGACTACCCAGTGTATCGGCCCCAGCAGGCGATTTCCAACACGAATACCCCCTTTTCGTGTAACAGCCGACCGGAGTGCCAAGCGCCTTGCCGGGCACCGGCCTTTCTTTCCAAGGGGTCAGCAGAAGCTGGGCGTCTCCGTTTGCCATCTACTCGCGCCACCACCGGTCGTCGTCTTCGTCGGCCTGGAACCAGGCGGTTCCCGCCCCGCGCAGTTGTTGTTCGATCCGGTGGTTCTGAAAAGCCAGCACGCCGAGAATCACCGCGGGAAACAATCCGTCGCGCAGGCCCAACCGCCACAACAGCAGCGCGGCAACGGTCAGGGCTACAATCATCGAAACGCGAAACACCAGCGGCAACGCCGGTCCGCCGACGTAGTGGACCAGCAGCACGCGCAAGATTTGTCCTCCGTCCAGCGGATAGACCGGCAACAGGTTGAAAAGCCCCCAAAACAGGTTAATCGCCACCAGATAGTGCAACAGGATAACCAGCCGCGGATTGTCCAGGTGTTGGAAGCTCCAGCCGATTCCCAGCGGACCGCCCCAGTGGAACACCAGCGGGGTCCCCGCCACCCGCAGCACCACCCACAACACCAGTACCAACAGGAACATGGCCCCGGGACCGGCCAGCGAAACAGCCACCTGGTCCCAGGGGGACCGAGGCCGCCAACGCGCCGCGCCGCGGTCGCCTGGGCGGGGGATGGCCAGTCCGCCGAATCCGTAAAGCAGCACGCTGGCCTGCTGTCCCTGGAGCCGCATGACCCAGGCGTGTCCCAGTTCGTGGAACAACAGCGAGAAAAACAGGGCCAGTACCCAAATGACGAGCACGGCCAGGTCGGGGCGCTGCTCGGGCCCCAGGCCCAACAGCAACGCCACTACCCAGAACCACGGATGTACCCGCACCGGAAAACCCAGCAGGCGAAAGTGCAGGTCGTAGCGAGTCGGCGGAGGTTCCAGTTGAATCACGAGGTCCTGGCTTCCGGATTGCAACAGGAGGACGGCGAACCGCTCGGGAATACCATCACAGGGTGTCACAACGTTTCCGGCCGCAAGCACCATACCGGAGGGTTGGAACGACGCCGGAAGATTTTGTGAGACGCCCTTGGTTGAAACATGCCGTCCCGATTGTAGAGTCGGCCCCTGGGAAGGAAAACTGCAAGATGGGCCGTCCCAGGGGAATAGGTAGGCGGAATTGGCCGATCCGGCCTGCAAGCCCTCGGCCGTTTCGGGCTCCAGCGGGTAACCACCCCGGCTGCGGAGGCAATCTTTTTTGGGGCCAGAAGTTCTGGTGCCTTGGCCTTAGGTAATCGGGGTTCGCTGGAATCCCGGGTGTCGGCACCGCATAATCAATTGGAGAAGACCGGCCCGACCGGTTGCGGAACAATGCGGGAGAGGTTCTGGTCCACCATCTGCCCAGTACGGGAAGCGGCGTGACGATGAGACAATTTCTTACGGCAGTCGGGTTGTGTATTGCGCTTTGCCTGGGACGGGGGGGCCTGGTGGCTCAAGAGTCTTCCCCGCCGGAACCGCCCTCGCAGGCCCAGGCCGTGCGGCTTTACAACTCGGCCGCGGCGCTTTTCAACCGCCGGGCCTACGAGCTGGCCGCCGAGGAATGGCGGCGGTTCCTCAAAGCGTATCCGAAGCACCCTCGTGCCCCCCAGGCGATGACCTACCTGGGCATCTGCTACATCAGCCTGGACCAGCCGCAGAAAGCCGTCGAAGTGCTCGACCAGGTGGTTCGCCAACACGGGAAGCAAAAAATTGCCGAGCAGGCGTGGCTGCACCTGGGCATTGCCCGCTACATGGCCGCCAAGGGGAACGCCCAGGCGTTGGAGCAGGCGGCCCAGACCCTGGAAATGTTCGTCAAGCGGTATCCTACGAGCTCCCAATTGGACCGGGCACTCTTCTATCAGGGCGAATGTTACATCACCGCTCGGCAATGGGACAAAGCCGCCGCGGCGTATCAAACGCTGCTGGAAAAGTTGCCCCAGAGCCCTCTGGTCTCCGCGGCGCTTTACAACCTGGGCTACGCCCACCAGGAGCAGAAACACTGGGCCGAGGCCGAAGCGGTTTTCTCCCGGTTCTTGCAGTCGTATAAGCGGCATCCCTTGCGAGCCGAAGTGCAACTGCGTCGCGGCGAGGTACGTGCCGCCCAGGGAAAACACGCCGCTGCCCAGGAGGACTTCGCCCAAGCGGCTGAAGTGCCCGGGTTCGCCTTGGCCGATTTTGCCCAGTTGCGGGTAGGGGACATGCTGGCTGCGCGTCAGAAGTTGCTGGAAGCCGCCGAGGCGTATCAGCGCGTGCCGGAGCGGTTTCCCCGTTCCCCGCTGGTTCCGGCGGCCCGGCTCGAAGCAGGCAAGTGCTACTACCTGGCCGGAAAGTTCGACCAGGCGATTGCCGTGCTGGGGCAAGTTCCCGCGGACAAGCAGCCCCAGGGGGCCGAAGCCGCCCACTGGCTGGCTCGCTGCTACCTGAAACAAAACCGTCCGCAGAAAGCCTTGCAGGTGGCCCAAAAAGCGCTCCAAGCCCCCGGCGTGCCCAAGCAGTGGCAAGCGGAACTGCTGATGGACCGGGGCGACGCCCTGTACCAGCAGCCGGAACGGAAAAAGGATTCCATCGCCGTCTATCTACAACTAGTGAAAGAACATCCCGAACATCGCCTGGCTCCAGAGGCCCAGTACGCGGCCGCTCTGGCTGCGCTGGAAACAGACCAGCCGGGCCGGGCGGAGCAGTTGGCTCGGGACTTCCGCCGCCGCTGGCCCCAACATTCCCTGGGAGCCGACGTGGCGTTCGTGCTGGCCGAATCGATGCTGGTGGGTAAGAAGTACCAGGAAGCCGCCCGAGCTTTCGAGCAACTGGAAAACGCCTACCCGGAACATAAAGAACGCGGGCTCTGGCTGCTGCGTCACGGGGTGGCCTGCCACTTGGGCGGCAAACACGACCAGGCCGTGGTGCTGCTGAACAAGGCCCTTGAGCACCGCTTGCCCGCGGCTCGCCAAGGGGAAGCCTGGCACTGGCTCGGCAGCGCCTACGTCAAACAGCAAAAGTACGACCTGGCCCGCCAGGCCCTGGAGAAGGCCAAGGAAATCGAGCCTGCTTGGCCGGGGTTGGACCGCACGTTGCTTTTGTTGGGCTTTGTGCTTTCGCAACAGAAAGAGCACGCCAGGGCCGTCGCCACCCTGGAGGAGCTGTTGCAACGGTTTCCGCAAAGCCCGCTTGCGGCCGAAGCCTCCTACCGCCTGGGCCAGTACGCCGCTGCGGCCGGGCGCCGGGCCAAAGCCCTGGAAGCCTACGGCCAGGTGCTGGCCCTGTGGCCCAAAAGCCCCTGGGTACCCTACGCCTTGCTGCGGCGGGGGTTGTTGCAGTTGGCCTCGGGAAACAACCAGGCCGCTTTGCAGGACCTGGAAGCGCTGCTGGAAAAGTTCCCCCAGCACAAACTGGCCGCCGAAGCGCGCCTGGGCCGAGGGCTGGCCCTGTTCAACCTGAAGCGGTACCCGGAAGCAATCCAGGAACTAAAGCGTTTTCTGGCTACGGCCCCCCAAGGAAACGCGCGTGCCCAGGGCCGGTACTTCCTGGCCTTGTGCCACGTGGAGCAAAAGCAATGGAAGGAGGCCATTTCCCTGTTGGAACAACTGCTCCAGGAGGATAAAGACTATCCTCAGCGGCACAAGGCGCTGTACGAGCTGGCTTGGGCCTATCGCTCATCGGGCCAGGAGCAAAAAGCCCTGGCGGCGTTTGCCCGGCTGGCCAAGGAGTTCCCCCAAAGTCCCCTGGTGCCGGAAGCCCTATTCCATCTGGCCGAAGCCCGCTACCAGGAAAAGAAGTACGCCGAAGCCGCCCGGCTCTATCAGCAGGCGCTACGTCGCCTGGAACAATCGGCCGACGCTCCGGAGTACGACCCTCAGGCCGCCGGGGAGCTGGCCGAGCAGGCGCTTCACAAATGGGCGTGGGCTCTCTATGAACAGAAACAATACGACAAAGCTCTGGAGGTTCTCGCCCGGCAGTTGAAACGCTTCCCCTCGGGCAAACTGGCTGCCGATGCGCGCTTCCTGGCCGAAGAGTGTGCGTTTGCCCAGGAGGATTACCCGCAGGTGCTCCACTGGTACCGCCAGTTGGGCTCCCCTTCGCAGGAGAGCTACCGCCAGTTGGCCCTGCTGCATGCGGCCCAGGCGGCAAACCAACTGGAAAAGTACGACGTGACGCTGAAGCTGCTCCAAGAGGTTGAAACCCGCTGGCAGAAAGCCCAACTGCTGCCGGAGCTGCTGTTCGAGCGGGCCTACGCCCTGGACTACTCGGGCAAGAAGCAAGAAGCGGTCCGGCTCTACCGCCGCGTGGCCGAAATGACTGCCCGGGAAGTGGCCGCCCGTAGTGAGTTCATGCTGGGCGAATACTACTTCGGCCAGAAGCAGCACCGGGAAGCGATTCGTCACTATTTCCGGGCCGCCTATGGGTACAGCTATCCGCGGTGGCAGGCCAACAGTCTGTACGAGGCCGCCCGGTGCTTCGAGGTACTGCGCAAGGTGAAACAGGCCCGCGAATGTTACGAAGAGCTGATTCAGAAGTTCCCGCAAAGCAACAAAGTGGCCGAGGCCCGCAAGCGACTGGAAGCCCTCCGAAAAATCCAACCGTAACCGCCGCACGAATTCCCCGGACCTGTACAGGAAGAGGCCCCAAACCGTGTTCGTGAACCATCGCATCGGACAAACAAGCCCTCGCCGCATGGCATTGGCCTGGCTGATGCTGTTGCTGGGCGTGGCGCTCTTGGCCCCCTGGCCATCGCCTGCCCAGGAGGAGCCGGGCCCGGCCGGCGAGGCCCAACGCCGCTTTGAGGCCGCGTTCGCTCCTTCGGAAGAAGGCGAGGCGGAACCGCAAGCGGACCAGCCCGAGCCACAAGCGACAGACGAGGAGCCATCGCCGCAGTTGAACCTGTTGGAGCTGATGTTCCGCGGCGGATGGCTGATGGTGCCCATCGTCTTGATGTCCCTGGTGGTGGCCGTCTTCGGGATCGAGCGGGCGCTGGCCCTGCGTCGGCATCGCGTCCTGCCGCCGGAGCTGGTGGAGCAGTTGGGCCAGATGTCCCAGTCCGACGGAGGGCTGGAGCCGCGGAAGGTCTATCGGCTCTGCCAGCGGTTGCCCAGCGCGGCTTCCAACGTGATTCGGGCGGCGATGCTCAAGGTGGGCCGCCCCCATGCCGAGGTGGAAGCGGCCGTAAAGGACGCCTCGCAACGCGAAGCCGAAAAGCTCTACGCCAACGTTCGCCCGCTGCTGCTGGCCGCGGCCATCACGCCGCTGCTGGGATTGCTGGGCACGGTCTGGGGCATGATCAAAGCGTTCTTTCTCACCGCCACCGGTTATGCCCAGGCCAACAAGGCCGAGCAGTTGGCCGACGGCATCTACACGGCACTGGTAACCACGTTCGCCGGGCTGGCCGTGGCCATCCCTGCAGCGGTGCTGGCCCACTGGTTCGAAGGGCGCATCCAGTCCCTTTTCCGCGAAGTGGACGAGCTGCTGCTGAACATGATGCCGCAGTTGGAGCGGTTCGAAGGAGACTGCGCCCCGCACGAACCGCCGCAGCCGAAGAACCCAAGCCGGACGGCAAACGCCAGCCGGCCGCACAGACCCCCACGGCGCCCAAACGGAGCTGACACAACGAGCCCTCGTGCCTGGGAAAAGCCATGGCCGTCGAGATTCGCAAGAGCCGAGCCACCGGGGCGTTGAGCCTCACGCCGCTGATCGACGTGGTGTTCCTGCTGCTGATTTTCTTTCTGGTGGCCACGCGGTTCGAGGAAGAAGAGCGTTCGCTGGCCGTGGCGCTGCCTGAAGCGGCCGAAGCCGCCCCGCTGACTGCACGGCCCCGGGAAATCTTCGTCAACATCGACGACCAGGGGCGGTATTTCGTAGGTCGGGACCGTGTGAACGCCCAGCAATTGCTGCGCATCCTTCGCCAGGCGGCGGCCAACAACCCGGGCCGGCAACGCGTGGGGATTCGGGCGGATCGCCGCTGCCGCTGGCAGCCAATCGTGACTGTCATGGACCTGTGCAACAAGGCGGGGATTCGCGACTATTACGTGATGACCAAAGAACCCGAAGGCTCCTAATCCTCCCATGCCCACCCGACGCGTCGTCCGCAAGGTCCAGCCTCAGACGGCCGAGTTCGACGAACAGCTCTGGCCGATCAACGGCACGCTGGTCATTCTGGCCGGGTGCATTGCCGGGCTGATCGTCGCGGTGGGGGATTTCGACGCTGCGGTCTGGTATCGCAACGCCTGGACCCATCTGCTGGGGCTGGCCGCCAGCGTGGTGGCGTTGATTCTGGGCACGGCTTACGTCAGCACCCGGCGCGGCGCACGGCGGATGCAACTGGCCGTGCTGCTGGCCCTGGGACTTCATCTGTGGCTGGCCGTGGTGCTGTACGTGGTGCCGGTCTATTTGCAAACGGGTCGCCATCGGCCCAGCGCCTGGGTGGACGAAACGCCGAAGATTACCTTCCCGGACTACGGCCGAGCCGCCCACGAGCAGTTGATCGATCCGGAAGTGGCCCGGCCCGAAGAAGTCCCCCGGCCGGAAAACGCCCCGCAGGTGGAAGTGCAACGGACCGCCCAGCCCACGCAACAGGCACGCCCCACGCCGCAGCAATCGCAGCAGGAACCGGTTCCGGCTGCCGGTTCAGTGAACCGGATGGCGATGCAGCGGGCCGTTCCCAGCGCCAGCCGCCAGAGTGCCGAGCGGCGCGGGCAGCGGATTCGCCGTGCCGAGCTTGCCGTGCGGGAACCTCGTCCCCGGCTGCAAGCCCAGATGGCCCAGGGGCAGCAAGCGCGGCAGCCCCGGGCCATGCGGGCCCAACCGAACGTCCAGGTGCGCAAGCAGGCCGTCGGGCCTTCGCAACAAGTGCAAACGGCCATGACCCGATCCCCCGTTCCGCAACCGGCCCTGGAACCACAAGCGGTGCGGCGAGCAAACCGCCGCGAAGCGACGCCGCGGCTGAACACCTCGCGACGTCTAGCGGGACGCACCACCGCCTCTGCAGCGCCGCAAGCGACGGCCGCCCCTGCCAGTGTCCAGAGGCCGGTAGCCGCCGCCGAACGTCCCGCCCGGGCGCAAGCTCCGGCTGGGGCGATTCGCCGCCGCCGGGAGCAGGCCCGGTTGACACCCGTTCCGGTCCCGCAGCAAGCTCCCCGGATGGAAAGCCCCGCCACAGCCGCTTCCGGAGCGATTGCCCGCCGCAGCGAAAGCCGCACGCCGCAGTTGCAATCTCACTCCCGCAGCACGCTGGCTCGGCAAAGCCCGCAGGCCGCCCCGGCTGCTCCGCGTGCAGAGCAGGCCGCCGTGGCCGCCGCCCGGACCAATCAGGCGGCCCGAGCAGTCGCTTCGCTTGGCCGAAACGCTCCTCGCCGCAGCGCGACCACCGGCCCAGCGACTCCTCTGACCGGAACGCTGGCCGGTGCGGAAGCCGCCCCCGGACCGGCCCCGGGAGCGGTAACTGCTTCGGCGGCTACGCGAAGAACCCCCGCGGCTGCTGCGCAGCCGGGTAATCGCTCGCCGCGGCGCGTGGCGTTGCAGCGGGCTCAGGCCGGGGGAATCGGTGCGGTGGCCCAGGCCCAAGCGGCCGCCTTGCCCGCCCAAGGGGCGACACGCTCCGGGACTAGCGCCTCTGCGGCCGCGCAATCAGCCGGACCAAGCAGCACCTCGGCTCCGCGTCTGGCCAGCCGCCAAGGGGCCGCGGCAGCCGTTTCGGGAACACAAAGTCCCCAGGGGGCTCCCGCCGCCGCGACTGAAGCCCTGGGGGCTTCGGCAGCAAGCGGCTCCCGGACCAGAAGCGGCCGTGCCCCCACGGTGGGAAGCGTTGGGGGACGCCTGGCTCGCCTGAGCCGGCAAGCCGCCGCCGGACAAGCGGCTCCCCAGTCCCAAGCCGCGTTGGCGGCGCTGGCCACGGGCAAAGAGTCCAATCCGGCCGCCGCGTTTGCCGGTTCGGGGGCCCCGGCCACAGGAGCCCGACGCCAGGCGACCTCCTCATCCGGTGGAGCTGCGGCCCAGTTGGCCGCTTCGGTCGGGGAAAGCGGCAATCCGCAAACAGGATCGGCCGGCCAAGCGGCCGTTTCGCGTAGCTCTGGCTCCGGAGAGGCAACCCCCCGGGTCGGCTCCCGGGCCGGGATTGCCCTGGCCCGAAACACGGCAGCCGCCGGCGGTGCGGTTGCCGGGCCGCAAGCTGCGCTGGCCCAAGCAAACGCCCCGGGAGGGCAGGGCAGCGGGGCCAGCCCGCGCAGGCCGCAGGCTCAGTCTCCCGGTGGCGGTTCGGCCCCGGGGCGTCTGGCCCGTGGCACGGCAGCCCAGCCGGAGGCGACTCAATCGGACGAACCGGCACCCGGTGTGGCTCTTGGGGCCGGTTCCCCCGGCGGTCCGGCGGCTCAGCGTAGCACTCAGGGGGCAACTTCGGACGGCAGCCCCGGAACCAACAGAAACGCCGGTGCTCGATTGGCCCGAGCCAGCACCCTGCCCGGTGTGGGACTTCCTGGGCTAAAAGCCGCCCAGTTGGCAGGCCCCCCGGGCCAGAGCAGCGGGGCCGCGGCGACTGGGCCCCCGGCTGACCCGACCGCGGCAGCAAGCACTTTGGCTCGCCGCAGCGGAGCGGCAGCAGGTGTATCGGGAACCCTAGCCGCCCAAGGGGACGAGCCAAGCGCGGCGGTTACGGCGGCCCCCGGCAGCGCTTCGCCCCAGGGAGGAACACGCCGGGAGGGACGCCCGCTGCTTTCCGGCGGTTCCCGGCAAGGGACCACGCTGGCCAGAAGCACTGGCACCGGGTACATCACGGCCGAAATCAACGCCGAGGAGCTGGGCCCGGTCCCGCAGGAGCTGAGCCAAATGGCCTCCTCGGGGACGCCGAACACACAAGCGGCCGGGATGCGAAGGCATCGGGAAGACCACCTGGCCGTGGACGTAGTGGCCCGAGAAGGCACCCCCGGGGTGGCGCTGGACCGGCCCGGTGAGTTGGGACTGCCGCTGGATCGGGCCCGACCCGACGCATCGACCGTGGCTACTACCTCGCACCGGTTCCGTTTGGAGCGGGCTCCGCTGGCCGACGTGGAACTGGCTCCCGAGGTGGAAGCCATCCCCGCCCCGGCGTTCCGCGGCCGGGATCCGCGGCGGCGGGGGCAAGTGGCCCAAAGTCGCGGCGGCTCGCCCCAGACCGAAAAAGCCGTCGAAGCCGGTCTGGCCTTTCTGGCCCGACACCAGATGCCCGACGGAAGCTGGAGCCTGCACCGGTTTGCCCAGGGCAAGGGCTACCCGCCCGGCGTGGGGCTTGGCCGCATGCAATCGGACACCGCCGCCACCGGATTGGCCCTGCTTGCGTTCCTGGGCGCAGGCTACACCCACCAGCAGGGCAAGTACCGGCAAGAAGTCGCCGCGGGGCTGAAGTGGCTGGTCGAACGCCAGAAGCCCAACGGGGATCTGTTCACCGGCGGGTCGCGGTACGCCTGGCTTTACAGCCACGGGATTGCGGCCATCGCCTTGTGCGAAGCCTACGGAATGACCCAGGACCCGCAGCTTCGCCGCCCGGCGCAGCGAGCCGTGGACTTTATCGTCGCCGCGCAGCATCCGACCTTGGGCGGTTGGCGCTATGCCCCGAGGGTAGGCACCGACACTTCCGTCAGCGGCTGGCAACTCATGGCGCTGAAAAGCGCGGAGATGGCCGGGCTGAACGTACCCGAGGAGGTTTATTCCCGGCTACGCACCTGGCTGCAACAGGCCCAGTGGCCGGAGGACGTGGCCCTGTATGTCTATCGGCCCAAGGCTCGCTACCAGCACCAGCGCACGCCCAGTCGGGCCATGACGGCCGAAGCCCTGCTGATGCAGCTTTACCTGGGCACTTCGCCCCAAAGCACCATGATCCAACGCGGAGCCCGATACCTGGGCCGCAACCTGCCCAGCTTCGGCTCTCCCGGACGATTGCAGCGGGACACCTACTACTGGTACTACGCCACGCAGGTGATGTTCCACGCCGGGGGCGAGCATTGGGACCGCTGGAACCGCCGCCAGCGGGCACTGTTGGTAAACACTCAGGTGCAGGAAGGCCCTCTGGCCGGAAGTTGGGACCCGCTGGGCCGACTGCCCGACCGCTGGGGAGCCGAAGGGGGCCGCATCTACGTAACGGCCATGCATCTGCTCATCCTGGAAGTCTATTACCGGCACTTGCCGCTCTACCGGCCGCAGGTGGTGGCCGGAGGCGAATAAGCCCGCAACGGGAACGGGCAGCCCCGGTCCAGCCGCTCGCAAACGTCGCCGCAAGCGGCTGTCCTCATTCCAGCACATGGAACGCTTTGGGGTACTGGTGCCGGGAAAAACACGTGGGCTAAAATCACGGGCTCGCCGGCGGCTGGTTCCCCGAGACCACTCCGCCGATTCCGGTTTTCCGTCCGGTTTGTTCTATCAATCGCGAGAGAAACCGCACCGTGAACGCTTCCAGCGATGTTCATGCCCAGGTCCTTGAGTGGATCCGCGCCAAACGCGACCGGCAGCGGATGACCCGGGAACAACTGCGCAAGCTGATGGACCTGTACGCCAGGGACCAGGTGCCGGAGTACCAGATGGCCGCCTGGACGATGGCGGCGTTTATCAATGGGCTGGACGCCGAGGAGACTCTCTGGCTGACCCAGGCCATGCTGGAGAGCGGCTCGCGGGTGCCGGAAACCGGCAGCGGCAAACCCCGGGTGGACAAACACTCCACCGGCGGAGTGGGCGACAAGGTGTCGCTGGTGTTGGCCCCGTTGCTTGCCGCCTGTGGGGCCGAAGTGCCGATGATCTCCGGCCGCGGCCTGGGCTTTACCGGCGGCACGCTGGACAAACTGGAGGCGATTCCCGGCCTGCGAACCGAGCTGAGCCTGGACCAAATCCGCCGCGTGCTGGCCGAAACCGGCTGTGTTATCGCCGCGCAGAGCCGCGAGCTGGTACCGGCGGATCGCAAGCTCTACGCCCTTCGCGACGCCACGGCCACCGTCGAATCGCTGCCGTTGATTGTGGCCAGCATCCTGAGCAAGAAACTGGCCGAAGGGCTCCAGGCCCTGGTGCTGGACGTGAAGTGGGGTACGGGGGCCTTCATGCAATCGCTCCCGCAGGCCCGCCGCCTGGCTCGTTTTCTCATCCAGGTGGCCGCCGAGTGTGGCTTGCCTGCTTCGGCCCTGGTTACCAGCATGAACCAACCGCTGGGGCTCAAAGCGGGCTGTTCGGTCGAAGTGATTGAAGCGGTGGAAACCCTCCGCGGCCAGGGACCGCCGGACCTGGTGCAGTTGGTGCTGGCCCTGGGAGCCGAAGCGCTGGTGCTGGCCCGGATGGAACCCGATTTGCCCTCGGCCCAGGCCCGGCTCAAACAAGCGTGGCAGTCGGGCCAGGGGTACGAAGTATTTGCCCGCATGGTGCGCGCCCAAGGGGGCGACCTGGAACGGCCGCTACCTGTGGCCCCGGTCAACCAGTGGTGCTCTCCGGCCGAAGGCTACCTGGTGCGAATCGATACCCGGCTGCTGGGGGAGCTAATCGCCCGGTTGGGCGGAGGCCGCACCCGACTGGGCGAACCAATCGACCACAGCGTGGGCCTGGAGATGCGCGTGCGGCTGGGGGACCGTGTTCGCCGCGGCATGCCCCTGGTGAGGGTGTTCGCTCCACCGGAGCGGTTTGAGCAAGTGGTGCCCGAGCTCGAAAAAGCCTTCGTGCTGGATGAGATTCCCCCGGCCAAAGTGCCGCTTGTAACCTTCGTTCACCGCCAGGAGCCCAGCCCATGAACCGCTGGCAAGAACTTGTCGCCCGGGCCTGCGAGGCTCGCAAGCGGGCCTACGCTCCCTACAGTCGCTTTGCCGTGGGAGCGGCCCTGGAAGACGCCCAAGGCCGCATCTGGTGTGGCTGCAACGTGGAAAGTGCATCCTACGGGCTGACAGTCTGCGCCGAACGCGTGGCGATTTTTTCTGCCGTGGCAGCCGGAGCCAGTGGATTCAGTAAGCTGGTTGTGGCCTCCGTCGGCGGCCACTGGCCCTGCGGGGCGTGTCGGCAGGTGCTGGCCGAACTGGCTCCCGGCCTGATCGTCGCCGCCGTAGAGGCCGAAGAGCCCCAGATTCACCAAACGGCCACCATCGAAGAGCTGCTGCCGGGCACGTTCCGCCTGGATGCTCCGCCGCCGCAGTCCTAGGCCGAAGCCCCTAGACCGAAGAGGCCAGCGGGCGGCAGGCCACCGCCACCGAAACCAACGCGGCCACCGTGCCCAAGCTCATCAGACCAAAAATCCACAACATGGCTTGCTGACCTCCGTGGGAACGTTGTTGGAGCGAAAGTTGTAGTCAAAAACAGGGGCACATTCCATGCCAAAGCGGTGCGCGAACGTGCTCTTTCCTTATAACACGTTTTGCAGAAGGGGTTTACGAAAAGCGGAGGGAATTGGCCGAGCCGCTAGCACCTCCAAGCGCCAACAATAAGATGACACCAAAGCATTCATTAGAGTCAAAAAAGCAACTGAAGGCACCGCTTCAGTAAGCCAATCGAGTTTCGCGCCATCCGGTGGCGAGGAAACCGGACCGGGAGCTGAAAAATTAGAGTGGCTACGGAACCTGTGTTGATGCTGCTGGGTTTTTGCCGGGGAGAGACGGCCGGAAGCGATGGGGCTAGCCAATAGCCATAGTTTTTGAGTATGCCGACAGACGATTCTACAAGATTGTGGCCAACGCGGACGAAAGAGGTGCTTGGGTTTTGCGTTTTGTGTCTTGGCGTGCTGGGAACTCGCGGCGATTGGTCGCTACGCGCTTCGGCAAGATTGCGGGTGTGATTGTCGTGTTGCTTGTCGGGAATTGGGGCTGGTTTTCGCCTCGGAGCAGTAGCTCCTTGCGCAACAGCGCACGGCGCAAACCGCCAGCCGACTCCCGCCCGGCGAGCCCTGGAGCGGAAGTCCCCAGTCGCCGGCGGCCGTGCCATCCTGCACCGACGGAGGTCTGGGGCTCGCCGCGTGCGAGAATTGTGCTTGTTCTTGCGTCGGGTGGGAAACTCTTGCGCGGGCGTTTTCGCATCGGGATGGGAATATCGGCGAAAACGCTGGTTCTTCCCGGCTTTCGGCCTTAGAACACACAAAAACTAGAACACCTAGAACACAATAAAAAACGTGCCCAGCACGCCGCGGCGGTCAAACAGCGAACCTTCCCCGTCGGTATAGATGCCCTGGAGTTGGAAATACGTCCGGCGGCCGGTTTTGAGCCACCAGGTTAGGCTGCCCCCCAGTACGTCGTTCCCTTGGGGGCGCTGCCAGGCCACCTCGGGCACCAGGGCCCAGTTTTCGTCGTCGCCGAACAGTTGCACGCCCAGGGCTACCCCGTAGGAATCCTGCGGCGCAGGCGAGGCGGCGATGGAAACAAGCGGGTCCAGCTCGAACGAGATGGTCAGCCGGTTGAACGTCCCGGAAGCGGCCGAGTTCCACCCCCCGGTGCTGCGGAAGGCCGTCCCGTACCAGACGCAGCTTTTGATTCCGGCCGCAGGGAGCCATCCGCCGGCGAAGCGGTGTTTGCGCAACAGCTCCAGGGCGTAAAGCTGGCCGGGGCCGCGTCCGGCTCGGTCCCCTCCTTTGTGCATTACCCGCACCGCCGCGGTCCACAGCCCCCAGAACCGGGTGTAGCTTGCGGCCAGGAATTGGGCATCCCGGCCTCGGACCCGCCGGGGATTGGAATACAGGTAGGAAACTTCCAGAAAATGTCCCCGCAGGTCCATCGAAGCGTGCAGCCCGTACAAATCGGCCGACAGGCCGGGCTGGCCGTCCACGTCGTCCAGGAAGGCGAAGCCCATCAGGTTCAGGTTGCTCCAGGGCTCGGCCACCAGCGTGTTTTTGCTCACCACCACGCCCAGCATGTCGTCGTTGACCAGCAGGGCGTTGTGCAGCAGCAACGGCACCATCCCGAAGGCCACGTTGATGTCCTTGGGCACCGGCGTTCCCCGCCACCAGTGGCCCAACACGCTTTCCAGTTCCATCTCGAACCAGTACCGATCCGGCACGGCGGTCGCGTTATCGACGTAGCCTTCCGGGTCGCTGAACTGGTAATAGGAGCCACCGGAAGCCTTGGTCCCCAGGGGGACGAACTGCACGTGCAGCCGTTCGGTGCCGGTCAGGCGCAGGTCGGTTTCCAGCAACAATTGGTGCCCGAGCAAATCTTGCCGCCGGTCGTTGCTTTCCCAGGCGATGCCCAGCAGCCGGTAGGTGCCGTAAGCCACAAAACGCGGCTCCCAGTGGTAGCCGGTGGCCCCGAACCACTTCCAGGGCGAAGGGCGCACCGGGTCGGCGCCCAGGAATTCGGCCCCAAGTTCCACCGGCCGGGGCTTGATAAACCCGGGCGGCAGCCGCAGGTAGTCGAACGGGACCACTTGCGGCCCTTGCAGCCCCAGACGATCCCCTTCCGGCTGATAAAGATAAGAGCCGCCGTGGTGCCAAAGCTCTTGCTCCAGGGGAGGGAGCGGCGGCAACTGGTCCTGTCTCGGATCGGGCGGCAAGTCGGGAAACCGCACCGGCGTGTCGGCCTCAGGGGGCGGAGCAGCCTCGGCGGAATGTAACCGCTTCGCCTGCGGCGCTACCGGCGCCGATTCGCCCGCTGCGGACAAACTGCGGGTGGGAGAAGCGGCTACCCGGGGCAGGCGCCCCTCCCGAGGCGGATCGACCGGCGGCAGGCGAACCGCCTGGGGAGGACCGACCGGCGGCAGGCGAACCGGCTGGGACGGATTCACCGGAGGCAAACGCCGTAAGGCAACCGCTCCGGTCGGGGCGGACGTTTTTCCGGCGGGAGGCCGACGGACGCCGGAACCGCTTTGCGCGCAGAGTACCCCCCCGGCGGCAGCCCACACTGCTACCACCGCCACGGCGGCCAGCAAGTGCCGCCGCGCTTCATCGCGGAACCAGTCGATGGGGGACAATGCTCGCCCTGGCAAACCCTAACGAACGAGGAACCGGAACCACCCCGTGTTCTGGGGCGGGGGAACCACTTCCGCCGGATGCGACCGAGTGGGCCCCGCCGAAACCGCCGGGGACGTGTCCACCTGGATTACTCCCCGACGCTGGTCGATTACGACGACTTCCAGCAGGTGTTTCAGGTGCGGGATGCCAATCCGGTCCAGCAGCGAAGGGGGCAGGTGGCGGAAACACAACCGGGCTTCCACCACCAGCGGACCGCATTCCTGCGGGGCGCGGAAGCGGTACACACGTTCCCTTCGCCCCAGCGGAGGCAGACTCGCCTTGGCGATCCGGAACACCTGCGGACGGCCAAACGACTGGGAAATCCCTACCGCGGGCCGGAGGATGTTCAGCGGGCTCAGATCGCGGTTCACGGCCAGGATGACCGGCCGCTCGGTGCCGCGTACGCCTAGCACGATGAACTTGCTCTGGAAGTTCAGCAGTTGGTGATCCGCGGGCAGTTTGCCCGTTTGCACAAAGTAGCTGTGCTCGTCGCGCAGATCGCCGTTGGGATCCAGGTCGCCGGAACGGAACACCACCCGGCCTTGGCCGTCCCGAACCACCACTTGGACCCAAAGTTGCCGTTCGGCCGTAAAGCCGGTGGGAAAGTTGTGCCCTGAGAACAAACTCCGCACGGCCACGCGGAGCTTGACCCGGCTGCCGGGTTTCACCTGCCGGGGCAAGGTCCACTCCAGCCGGGCAGCGTTTTTGAGCAGTTGGTAGCGCAGCGTCCGGGCGATTTCCAAGTCGCGGCGGTTGCGGCGCCGCAGTTGTTCCAGGGTTTTTTGCTGGTAGGGGGTAAGCCGCTCCGGCTGGCGGTAGTCCACCTCGTACATCCAGTCCAGTTTGTGGGGGAACTCGGTATCGGGCAGCAGCGAGTAGTCCGGGCCCACGAACGAGTGGTCCGAAAGCCGCCGCAGGGGCAACTTTTCCGGCGGCACGCCCGGCACTTCGGCCGCACGGCCCAGCGGGCGCTGCTGGTCCGGAACCGGCACGCCGGGCACCGGGCCCATGTGGCAGTGCTGGCAAGTGATTCCCTGCTTGGCGGCCGGGGAGTTGCGCCATTCGCTGAAAGCCTCCTCCAGCCGCACGCCCTGGGGGCTTATCACGTCGTGGCAAGTGCCGCAGAACTCCGAAGTTTTGATAAACGGCCGCCCCTGCGAAGGGTGGTCCCCGGGTACCCGTACCGGGTCTTCAAACGGGCCGTAGATGCACTGCGTCAGCACGTCGCCGGGCTGGATGAACTGGCGGCCGCTGCTTTTGTAGTGCCGCTGCTTCATCCGATGGCACACGACACAGGTGACCCCTTCCATCGACAGCCGCGAGCGATACACGTTGGGCAAATTGCCCCCTTCGCCGAGCGAGGTGCCGATGGGCGTATGGCACCGGGTGCAGAACGTGCCCAGCGTGCCCGAGGTCCGCTCCAGCAGCGTGCGGGTGAAGGCTTCCATCACCGGGCTGTGCTGGGCGTAGGCGTGCATCGACCGGGACCACTGCTCGTACTGCCGCGGGTGGCACGCTTTGCACTGTTTGGCCGAGGGGAAATCCAGCTCCACCGGACGCGGCTTGCACCCGGGCGGCAGGCGGTATTTCAGCGCTCCGCGGGCAATCCAGCGGCGTAGCACCCGGAGCTGACCGGCGGTGAGCCAGTGTTCCATTTCCGGCGGCATTAGCGGCGTGTCGGACTCGGTGGAGTCCGGATCCGCCTGGGGATTCCAGGCTACGTAGTGCCAAAGGGGCGACTCGTCCGGCTCAAAGGGCACCACCACCGGTTCGCCGTCCTGGGTACGGGCTTGCAGCAGGGCTTCGTAGCTGGACAGGTCGGACTGCTTGGTCCCGGGCCGATGGCATCCGAAACATTTGGTGTTGAGCAGCCATTGCACTTCCAGCCAGTCCGGATCGTAGGGGTGATCGGTGGGAAAAACGACCGGATGCATCCGTCTGGGGGCCAAAGGGTGCGAAGCGGCCTGGTGTAAACCCACCACCTGGGCCAGAGCCAGGGCGACGACCAGCCCTAGGCCCAGGCCGAAATCCCAGCGGACCCTGGGCGGCCACAGGTTGCGGCAAAGGTGCAGCATGGCGATCCTCTATCCAGCACTCCCGAAACCAGGTCCCGGTGCGGCCAGCCAGCGGGTGCTCCAATCCCCTTGCAGCAATGGGACTTCGGTCCAGAGCCCCTTTTTCTGCCGGCAGCTTGCGGCAATGAGATGCAGGCCGCCTGTTTGCAATATCGGGGGGGCACCCGCGGCGGCACGTACAAAGCCTGGCAGAACCCCCATCTGGTACCGGCAAGGGATGTATTCTTCGGGATAGGGCAGACCTTACTGCCTGCGGGAACTTGGCGGTTTCTGCCCCTGGAATGCCCGACCGGAGAGCCAAAAACACAGTTGCGTAGGCCGATCCCCGGTTGGGAGCCAAAACTCGCCCGGATGTTGGCAAAACCGGGACTTGTCTCAATGGGCCGTTCGTGGCATGATAGCCGATTACCAGCAAGCCCCGGTTCCGCCCAGGGAGCCGGTGGATTCGGTTTTCCAGGGTTCTTGGAGCCGTTGACAGCTTCGCCTGCCAGTGGTAATTTCGAGCTTTTGCCGCCAAGGCGGCGAAGTGCTCCTGGCAGCGGTTACCTGTAGGAGGAGAACAGTGCCCCGCGAAACGATCCGTATTCGGATGGAGGCTTACGACCATACCATCCTGGATCAATGCGCTGCGGAAATCGTCGAGACGGTCAAGCGGAACGAGTCGGAAGTGCACGGCCCGATTCCGCTCCCTACCCGAATCGAACGCTACACGGTGCTTTCGGGCCCCAACATCGACAAAAAGGCCCGGCAGCAGTTTGAAATCCGCACCCACAAGCGGTTGATTGACATCGTCCAGGCCAACCAGAAGACGATTGAGGCGTTGAACAAGCTGAGTCTTCCGGCTGGCGTGGAGGTGAAAATCAAGGCAACCACCCGATAGCTTCCGGCGACTCCGAGCGGTTTCCTCGCCGTTGCAGGAGTAGTGCTTATGTCGCGGAAGCCGGGGAGGCAATGAGCCGCCCGGGAGCGGCTTTATCCTGTCCGGCAAGGCTTCCTGGTCGCCCCTTTCCGGTTGAAGAAGGACGAGAGGCCATGATCGTTGGGATCTTGGGCCGCAAGGTCGGTATGACCCAAGTTTATCAGGAAGACGGCACGGCGGTGCCGGTGACGGTGATTGAAGCCGGCCCCTGCCATGTGCTGCAAATCCGTACTCCGGAACGGGACGGCTACGAAGCCATTCAGTTGGGCTATCTGGACAAGCCGCGGCGTCTGGCCACCCGGGCCGAGCGGGGGCATGTGGCTCGCCGGATGGAAAGTAAGCGGAGCAAGCGGCGTCAGGCTCTGGGGATTGAGCTTCCGCCCAAACCCGGCTGCGAGCCCAAGCGATTCATTCGAGAGCTCCGCGGCCCCACCGAAGGTTATGAGGTGGGTCAGGAAGTGCGAGTCGATATCTTCCAGGACGTCGAGGCCGTGGACGTGATTGGCACTTCCAAGGGGCGCGGCTACTCCGGGGTGATGCGGCGGCACGGGTTTGCCGGCCAGAGGGCAAGCCACGGCGTGAAGAAGGTGCACCGTCACATGGGCGGCACCGGCTGTTCTGCTTTTCCCAGCCGGGTCATCAAGGGGAAGCGGATGCCCGGTCAGTACGGCAATGCCCGCTGCACGGTGCGTAATCTCAAGGTGGTCGCTATCGATCCGGAAAAGAATCTGCTGTTGGTCAAGGGGGCCGTGCCGGGTCCCAATGGTGGGTTCCTTGTGATTCGCAAGACGAACAAGGTGGGCTAAGCCCTCTTGGTGACTGGCAGCAGCCGTCCAAAGCGGAACGACAATAAGCAAAACACAGCAAAACCACAGCAAAACCTAGGTTTCCATAACAGGCGACTGGCAAGGAATCGGCAATGGCCACGCTAACCGTTTACAACCGCCAGGGCGAGCAGGTGGGCCAGGTGGAACTGGACCCCCGGGAGCTGGCCCCGCGCATCAACAAGCAACTGCTGCACGACGCGGTGGTCATGTACCAGAACAACCTGCGGCAAGGGTCGGCCAAGACCAAAGGCCGCGGCGAAGTGGCCGGTTCCACCCGCAAGCTGTACCGGCAAAAGGGGACGGGCCACGCTCGGATGGGCTCTCGTCGCACCAACCTTCGGCGAGGCGGTGGGCACTGCTTCGCCAAGCGCCCGCGCGATTGGTCCTACCGTCTGCCGCGCAAGGCGTTGCAGCAAGCGACACGAATGGCCGTGGCCTCCAAAGTAATCGACGAGCAAATGGTGGTGCTGGACGCTTGGGGGCTGGAAGAGCCCAAGACCCGCGAGGTGGCCGGTACGCTGAAAGCCCTGGGGCTGGAAGGCGCCTCGGTGCTGATTGTCACGGCCGGACTGGATCCGGTGGTGTACCGCTCGGCGCGGAACATTCCCCGGGTGGATATCTGCCCGGTGGCCGAGCTGAACGCCCTGCGCGTGCTCCGCAGCCGGATGATGCTTATTACTCAAGATGCTGTGCAGTGGGTCAAGGAAAACTGGTGCCGTCAGCCTGTGGCCGCGGCCGGTTAGGTGGGGCAAAGGTCCAGGGTCGGAGTGAAAAAAACACAAGAACGGTGAAACAAAGACGGTTTGCTTCAGGCGACCGCTGTTGCAAAGCCGCTTGGAATCAGTCGAACGGGAAGCCTTGCTATGGCAGGAAAAACCGACCAGCAAGCCAAGCTCCAGTTGGAACCGCATCAGGTGCTGCTGCGGCCGTTGGTAACCGAAAAGAGCGTGCGGCAGTCCGAGCGGACGAACGCCTACGCCTTTGAGGTCAATCCGCTGGCCACCAAGCAGGATATCCGCCGGGCGGTCGAAGAGCTGTTCAACGTCAAGGTGGTCGATGTGCGGACGCAGAACCGCCGCGGCAAGCCGCGCCGCCGCGGGTTCCGCTTCGGATACACCAAAAACTGGAAGAAGGCCATCGTCACGCTGCACGAGGAGCACCGGATCGAACTGTTCTAATCCGCGCTTGCCCAGGCGGCGTGGTTTCGCCTAGCCCTCAAAGGAACGCCAGCAGATGGGTATTCGCAAATACAAGCCGACCAGTCCCGGACGCCGTTGGGCCACGGTGAGCGACTTTTCGGAGCTCACCCCCGGGGCCAAGCCGGAAAAGCGGTTGTTGCAGCCCAAGAAGAAAACCGGCGGCCGCAACAACCAGGGCAAGATTACTGCCCGGCACCGCGGCGGTGGGCACAAGCGGATGTATCGCCTGATTGATTTCCGCCGCCAGAAAGACGGCATCCCGGCCAAGGTGCATTCGATCCAGTACGATCCGAACCGCTCGGCCCGGATCGCCCTGTTGCATTACGTGGACGGCGAGAAGCGGTACATCCTGGCCCCGGACGGCCTGAAGCCCGGCGATATGGTGCAAAGCGGCCCGGACGCCCCAGCCCGGCTGGGCAACTGCCTGCCGCTGTCGCAGATTCCGCTGGGGACGACGATCCACAACATCGAGATTTTCCCCGGTTCCGGCGGCACCATGTGCCGCGCAGCCGGGACCAGTGCTACGCTCATGGCCCGGGAGGGGACCTGGGCCCAGATTTCCCTGCCCAGCGGGGAGATTCGCCGGGTCCATTCTAACTGCCGGGCCACAATCGGCCGGGTGAGCAACATCGACCACGATGGGATCGTGCTGGGCAAGGCGGGCCGGAACCGCTGGTTGGGCCGCCGTCCTCACGTGCGCGGCACGGCCATGAACCCAATCGACCACCCCCACGGCGGCGGCGAAGGACGCACCAAGGGGGGGCGCCACCCGGTCAGCCCCACGGGCAAAAGCGCCAAGGGGGGCCGGACCCGGCGCCGCCGCAAGCCGTCCAACCGGTTCATTGTCCGCCGCCGTCGTACCGTGCGATACGGAGTGCAGAAGCTGTACACCTGATTGGCAGCCTGTAAGCCGACTTAAGGAGGAATCGCGTCCATGGGACGTTCGCTGAAAAAAGGTCCGTTCGTTGACCCGAAGCTGTTTGCCAAAGTGCAGCGGCAACGGGAAAGCGGCTCCCGCGAGCCCATCAAGACCTGGGCCCGTGCCTGCACCATCGTGCCGGAGTTCGTCGGCTTTACCTTCCTGGTGCACAACGGCAAGAACCACGTGAAGGTGTATGTGACCGAGGAGATGGTGGGCCACAAACTGGGCGAGTTCGCCCCCACCCGCATCTTCCGCGGCCACGGCGGCAAAGGAAAACGCTAACGCCACCAGAGCCTGTTGCCGGAATGGCGGCCTGAGCAGGTGCAGGATAGGCGGAAAGCCAACGCAACCAACGTACGGTCCTTACGGAAACAAACGACGACGCAGCCGAAACGTACAAGGAGAACACGACGATGGCCTACCGGGCCTCGCATCGCTTTGCCCGTATCAGTCCCCGTAAAGTACGTCCCCTGGCCGACCTGATTCGGGGGCGTCGGGCGGACGAAGCGCTGGCAATCTTGCAGTACCAACCGCAGCGCGGCGCGCGGCTGCTGGAGAAGGTGCTCCGCAGCGCGATTGCCAATGCCGAGTACCAGCGGGCGCGCGGGCTGCGCCGGTTGGTGGTAACCGAAGTGCGGGTGGACGGCGGCCCGATGCTCAAGCGCATCCGTCCCCGTGCCCGCGGCATGGCCTTCCTGATCCGCAAGCGGATGTCGCACATCCACGTGGCGGTGGACGTGCCGGAATCGACGTAGTTTCCCGTTGCTTGAACACTTGAGCACCCACCCGAAACCCACGGACAAGCAGAATCATGGGTCAGAAAGTTCATCCTTATGCGTTCCGCCTGGGAGTGACCGTCGGCTGGAAGAGCCGGTGGTTCGCCTCCAAGCAGGAGTTCGCCCAACTGCTGGTCGAAGACGAAAAAATCCGTCGGTTTATCAAGAATAAGCGCGACGCGCAGGGGCGGCCCAAGTATCCCGGCATCGACTCCATCGAGATCGAACGCACCCGAAACGAAGTGAAGGTGATGGTCCGCACCTGCCGGCCGGGGCTGATTATCGGCAAGAAGGGGCAGGAAGTGGAGCTGCTCCAGGAGGAGCTGCAACGGCTCACCGGACGGCGGATCAACTTGAAGATCGACGAAATCAAGAACGAAAAGTTACGGGCACAACTGGTGGCTGAGGACATCGCCGCGCAGTTGAGCCGTCGGGCCGCGTTCCGACGGACGGTCAAGCGGGCCATGGAGGAAGTGATGGCAGCCGGGGCCAAAGGGATCAAAATCCGTTTGGCCGGGCGGCTGGGCGGAGCCGAAATGGCCCGGCGAGAAAAGTACATGCGAGGCACTGTCCCCCTGTCCACGCTCCAGGCGGACATCGACTACGGATTCACCGAGGCCAAAATCCCCCAAGGCCAGATCGGCGTGAAAGTTTGGATTTACCGAGGCTTGTTCAGCGAGGGCCCAAAAAATGGCGATGATGCCCAGGCGGGTCAAACATCGAAAGGTCCAAAGAGGACGCATAAGAGGTAAAGCGACCCGCGGCAACCGTGTCGTATTCGGTGAATATGGGTTGCAGGCCACCCAGGGCGGCTGGATCAGTGCCCAGACGATTGAAGCGGGCCGGATCGCCGCCCAGCAGTATCTGCGGCACGAAGGGAAGCTGTACATCCGCATCTTCCCACACAAGCCCATCACCTCCATCCCCCTGGAAACCCGGATGGGCAAGGGGAAGGGCGAGCCGGACTACTGGGCCGCAGTGGTCAAGCCGGGAACGATCCTTTACGAGATCGGCGGCGTGACCGAACAGGCAGCCAAGCTCTGCTTGGCGCGCGTGGCCTACAAAATGCCGGTTCGCGTGCGGTTCGTGCGGCGGTTGCCGACCACCTGAGCCGACTCCCAGCCGAGAAGGGACTGCGTTCCATGAAGGCTTCCGAACTGCGTGAGATGAACGACGAGCAGCTCCAGGCGACGCTGAACGAAACGGTGGAGACGCTGTTTCGGCTGCGAATCCGCGCCCGGACCGAGCGGCTCGACGCCCCCAGCGAGCTGAAACGCCTGCGGCGACTCATCGCTCGCATTAAAACCATCCAGCGCCAGCGGGAGCTGGAAGCCATGGACCCGCAACAACGGGCGCTGATTCAGGACCGCAACCGGCGCCGCCGGCGGCGTAAACGGCTGCGGGCGGCCAAAGCCAAGTAAGCCCCAGGGCGCACCCGCGGCGTCGCGACCTGAGAAATGAAATCATCCCTCGACCGCAAACGGTAGAGCGACCATGCCCAAAAAAGTGCTCATCGGAGTGGTAACCAGCGACAAGATGCCCAAGACGCGCCGGGTGGAAATCACCCGGTTGGTCAAGCATCCCCGGTACGGTAAGTACATCCGCCGCCGAACCGTCTGCTACGTGCACGACGAGAACAACGAGTCGCACCTGGGCGACCGGGTGGAGATTATCGAGTCGCGCCCCTACTCGCGAACCAAGCGGTGGTTGCTGGTGCGGGTGGTGGAACGGTCGCGGGAATTGAAGTTGGAAAAGAAGCAGGAGGGCTCCTCGGCCGCCGCGTCGGAACAGGAGTAGTTTGCAAGAGTGGTTTGCCCGAGCAAGCCCGACGCCGCCGCGACGCCGACCCCGGTCCCAGCCGGGAAACGGCGCCCTCCCACCCCGGAAACAACACGCCTGGATGATTCATCCGAAAGGGCTCCTGCCATGATCCAGATGCAAACCCGACTCAACGTGGCCGACAACACCGGCGCCAAGAGCGTGATGTGCATCAAGGTGCTGGGCGGCTCGCGGCGCCGCTACGCCGGACTGGGCGACGTCATCGTGGCCAGCGTCAAGAGCACCATCCCGGGCAGCGACATCAAAAAAGGCCAGGTGGTCCGCTGCGTGGTGGTGCGTTGCAAACAGCCCACCCGGCGCCCCGACGGAAGCTATGTCCGGTTCGACAGCAACGCGTGCGTGATTATCGACAAGGACCTAAACCCGCGCGGCACCCGCATCTTCGGCGCGGTGGCCCGCGAGTTGCGGGAACGCAACTTCATGAAGATTGTTTCCCTGGCCAGCGAAGTGGTTTGAACCGCACGAGGGAAAGGCAACCATGCATATTCGTGTCGGCGACCTGGTGGAAGTGATTGCCGGAGCGGACCGCTTCAGCATGGACGGGACGCCCACCCGGGCCCGTGTGCTGCAGGTGGTTCAGGGCCGGCGGAAGGTAATCGTGGAAGGGGTCAATCGGGTTTACAAGCTGGTGCGGCGGACCCAGCAGACCCCCCAAGGCGGCCGGCTGTCCAAAGAGATGCCAATCGACATCTCCAACGTGAAGCTGGTCTGCCCGGAATGCAACCAGGCCACCCGCACCGGCGCCCGCTTCCTGGAAGATGGGAGCAAGGAGCGGTATTGCAAGAAATGCGGCAAGGGGATTGGGCAGATCAGCCCTCCCAAGGCCCGGCGCGCCAAAAAGGCCGGCTCGTAGCAAGCTTCCCCTTCGGCTAACCCCGCAGTTGCCCCACGGAAAGAGTTCCCGCCATGAAACCCCGGCTACAAGAAAAATACGAAAAAGAAGTGGTGCCCCTGCTGCAAGAGAAGCTGGGGCGCAAGAACCTCCTTTCGCTCCCGCGGCTGGAAAAGATCGTGCTGAACATGGGAGTGGGCGAGGCGATCAAAGACAAGAAGTACCTGGACCAGGCCGTGGAAGCCCTGACCCAGATCGCCGGCCAGCGGGCGGTGGTGACCCGGGCACGGCGTTCCGTCTCCAACTTCCGCCTGCGGCAAGGGATGCCCATCGGCTGCAAAGTTACCTTGCGCAAGCGGCGGATGTGGGAGTTTCTGGACCGGCTGATTTCGCTGGCGCTGCCCCGGGTGCGCGACTTCCGCGGGCTGAACCCCAACGCGTTCGACGGCCAGGGGAACTACAACCTGGGCCTGGCCGAACAGTTGGTCTTTCCGGAGCTGAATCCGGACCGGTTCAGCATCCCCCAAGGACTCAACGTGACGCTGGTCATCAGCGGGCACAGCGATGCGGAATCGCGTTTGATGCTGGAAGCCCTGGGGATGCCGTTTCGGCGATAGTGCCGATTGCTTTCCCTCCAATTGCAGGAAGACACGCCCATGGCCAGTAAGGCAAAGATTGTCAAGGCGCAAAAGCCGCCGAAGTTTTCCACCCGGATTGTCCGCCGCTGCCAGTTGTGCGGGCGTCCGCGGGCCGTGTACCGCAAGTTCGGCATCTGCCGTATTTGTTTCCGGAAGATGGCCGATCAAGGGTTGATTCCCGGTGTTCGCAAAGCCAGTTGGTAAGGGTGCGATTCGTATGCTCAGTGACCCCATTGCCGACATGTTGACCCGTATCCGCAACGCCGTTCGGGTACGCCATGCCGTGGTGGACATGCCGCTGTCGAAAGTCAAGCGAGGCGTGGCCGACGTGCTGAAGCGGGAAGGGTACATCTGGGACTGGGAAGAAATCCAGGCCCAGCCGGTCAACATCCTCCGCATCCATTTGAAGTACGGCCCCAACGGCGAACAGGTCATCCGCCACATCAAGCGGATAAGCAAGCCGGGCCGGCGGATTTACAGCAAGGTGCAGGAGCTGCGCCCGGTGCTGGGCGGGCTGGGCATCGCCGTGCTGAGCACCAACCGCGGCGTGCTCAGCGACCGGGAAGCCCGAACCCAAAAGGTCGGCGGTGAGGTGCTATGCGAAGTCTGGTAACCCCCACCGCCTGACGACTCCCCCTGCCTGATACCAGGATACAGGACCGAGCCACTATGTCCCGAATCGGCAAAAAACCGGTCGCCATCCCCGAAGGGGTCAAGTTCACCCTCGAAGGTCGCTTGATCCAGGTGGAAGGCCCCCTGGGCAAACTCCAGTTCGAGCACCGGCCTGAGGTGTCCGTCAGCTACGACGAAAAAAACCGCCAGGTGCTGGTCAGCCGCAACGCTGAGGATCGCCTCAGCCGCGCCTTGCACGGCACGACTCGGGCGATCATCCAGAACATGGTCGTCGGCGTAACCCAAGGATACGAAAAACGCCTGGAAGTGGTCGGCAGCGGATACCTGGCCGCGTTGCAGGGCGATACGCTGGAGCTTCGGGTCGGCTTTGCCAACGAAGTGCGGAAGAAAATCCCGCCGGGGCTTCAGGTCACCGTGCCGGACCAGACCCATATCATTATCAAAGGAGTGGACAAGCAGCAGGTGGGCCAGTTCGCCGCGGAAGTTCGGGCGGTGCGCAAGCCCGAACCTTATAAAGGAAAAGGCATCCGCTACGAAGGCGAACACGTCCGCCGCAAGGTGAGTCGCCGGGCGGGCAAGTAGCCTCCCGGTGCCTGGAACCACCGAACCGGAAACTTCCTCCACGCTGGACATTGCAAGGAATCGTCGAAGATGGCCAACGCCCAGAAGATGCTCGCTCGCCAACGCTGGCGGCGTACGCGGCGGGTACGCAACCGCCTGCGAGGCAAATACCGCCTGGTGGCCCGGCCGCGGTTGAGCGTGTTCCGCAGCCACAAGCACATTTACGCCCAACTAATCGACGATACCCGTGGACACACCCTGGCGGCAGCCAGTACGTTGGACAAAGAGCTTCGGGAAAAGATTTCCTACGGCGGCAACCAGGACGCCGCCCGAGCCGTGGGCCAGTTGATTGCCCAACGGGCGCTGGCCGCCGGTGTGAAAGAGGTGGTGTTCGACCGCGGGCCGTACAAGTACCACGGCCGGGTCAAGGCCCTGGCCGATGCGGCCCGAGAAGCCGGCCTGGAGTTCTAACCCTTCGACGCATGCCATCCAACTAATAAAAAGAAGTCTAAAAGAAGTCCGAAGTCTCGAAAGAAACTCCCCAAAGGAGCCATCCCGTGTCCACAATCGGTCAGGAAACGGCCCCCGGAGAACTGGTCGATAAAGTCATCAACGTGCGCCGGTGTGCCGCGGTGATTAAAGGCGGCCGCCGGTTCAGCTTCACCGCCATGGTGGTGGTGGGGAACCGGCAAGGCCGGGTCGGCTGGGGCTATGGCAAGGCCAACGAAGTGCCCCCGGCTTACGACAAGGCCATCAAAAGCGGTACCCGCAACATGATTGAAATCCCGTTGGTGCGGTCCACGGCTACCTCCACCACCATCCCACATCCGGTCTGGGGGATTTACGGGGCTTCCAAGGTGCTGTTGCTGCCGGCTTCGCCCGGTACGGGCATCATCGCCGGAGGAGTGGTTCGCGCGGTGTGCGAAGTGGCCGGAATCAGCGACATCCTGACCAAGAGCTTCGGCTCCAACAATCCGCAAAACCTGGCCAAAGCTGCCATTGCCGGACTGGCTCAACTGCGCAGCAAAGAAGAAGTCGAACGCCTGCGAGGAGTACGGCTCTCATGATCCTCAACGACGTCCATCAAGGCATCTGCAAGCACCGTCGGCGCAAGCGCGTCGGTCGCGGTCCCGGCTCCGGCCACGGCAAGACCTGTGGCCGCGGGCACAAGGGACAACGCAGCCGCAGCGGTTTCAGCCAGCGGGTGGGCTTCGAAGGAGGCCAGATGCCTCTGGCCCGACGCATCCCCAAACGCGGCTTCCACAACCGCTTTGCCAAGGTGGTGGCCACGGTGAACGTGGGCCAGTTGGAACGGCTGTTCCAGGACGGCGACCGGGTGGATCCGGAGTCGCTGCGTCGCTGCAACCTGGTCAAGGGACGTTACGACCTGCTGAAGGTGCTGGGCGACGGTTCGCTGAGCAAAAAACTGACCGTGGCTGCTCACCGCTTCAGCAAATCGGCCCAGGAAAAAATCCAGGCCGCCGGCGGCACCGTGGAACTGCTGCCCACGCCCACCCCGGTTAGCGAAAAACAAAAGAAGGCTTCCGCCCCAGGGGACTCCTCCGCCTGATGCCTCCCGCCCTCCGGGCGACGGAGTGCCCCGTTGCCGAAGCCAACAGGAGGTTTTCCTTTTCCATAGGATGGAGCGGGTCATGTTCGAAAAACTGCGGATTATCTTCACCATCCCCGAGCTGCGGCAGAAGATTCTGCTCACGCTGCTGTTGCTGGCCATCTATCGGGTGGGCTGGCACATTCCGCTGCCCATCATGGACACGTCCAAAGCCGACCTGTTCTCCCAGCAGGGGGTGTTCGGCTCGTTCATCGAGCAGGTTTCCCTGTTCGCCGCCAGCCAGTTGAGCCAGGCGACCATCTTCGGCCTGGGCATTATGCCCTACATCTCCGCCGCCATTATCTTCCAACTGCTGGCCAGCGTCTGGGCCCCGCTGGAACAGTTGCAAAAGGAAGGGGAAAGTGGCCGCCGCAAGATCAACCAGTACACCCGGTACGCCACCGTGCTTATCTGCCTGGGCCAGAGCTGGGCCTACATCGGCTACATGGTTTCGCTGGGGATGGTCCGCTCGGAGTTCCTCGTCGGCGACTCGCTCCCCTTCGGCACGCAGTTGGCCTGCGTGCTGATTATGACCTGCGGGACCATCTTCCTGATGTGGATTGGCGAGCAGATCGACGAGTTCGGCATCGGCAACGGAATCAGCTTGCTCATCATGGCCGGTATCCTGGCCCGGATGCCCAACCAGTTGCTCAAACTGTTCGGCCCTCTGCTGACCGAAGGGCCGGTGCTGGGCGGCACGCCCACGAGCATGGGCGTGGAAAAAGTGCTCGTGCTGGTGCTGCTGTTTATCGGGGTGGTGGTAGGCGTGGTGTTCATCTATCGGGCCCAGCGCCGCATCCCCATGCAAAGCGCCAAGCACGTTCGCGGCCACCGCGTTTACGGCGGCACCCGACAGTATCTGCCGCTGCGGCTGAACCAGGCGGGCGTGATGCCCATTATCTTCGCCAGCAGCCTGCTGCTGTTTCCGGCCATGTTGTTCCGGTATTTGAGCCAGCTCTATCCGGGCAGCTTCTGGGCGGACCTGGCCGATGCGTTCCAGCGAGGCACTTCGTTCACCTACAACGTGGCCTACGTGGCCTTCATCTACTTCTTCTGCTACTTCTGGACGGCCATCACCTTCAACCCCAAGGAAATCGCCGAAAACCTCAAGGACCACGGCAGCTTCATCCCAGGCTACCGCCCTGGCAAGCGAACCGCCGAGTACCTGGAAAAGGTCATGGTTCGCATTACCTACGTGGGTGCCGGTTTCCTGGCCGTGGTGGCCATCACGCCCACGCTCATTTCCGGAGCGATGAACGTGGACATGCAGTTGGCCAGCTTCTACGGCGGTACGGGACTGCTGATTGCCGTCAGCGTCGCCTTCGATCTGGTGCAGAAGATCGACAGCCACCTGGTCATGCGTAACTATCCCAGCCTGATCGAAGGTTAGCCGCTCCCACGCCAACCAAGGTCCTACGCCAAAGTCCCAGCCAAGGCCGGCTGTTTCCCGGCTTTGCCGTGGATAATGCCCTCTTGCGGCGGGATGGGCCGCCGTGTACCAGCTCAAAACCCCCGAGCAACTGACCCGCATGCGCCGCGCCGGACTGGTCGTCTGGCAGGCGTTGCGCGAAGCCGGCCGGGGCGTTCGGCCCGGGGTAACTACCGCCGAGCTGGACCAGGTCATCCGGGACGTGTTCCAGCGGTGCGACGCCGAGCCGCTGTTTGAAGGCCGTCCTGGGCGAACCCGGTTTCCAGCCGTCAGTTGCATTTCGGTCAACGAGGAAATCGTCCACGGCGTTCCCGGCCCGCGGCGGCTCAAGCCCGGGGATTTGCTCACCATCGACACCGGCTGCCGCCTGGAGGGCTGGTGCGCCGATGCGGCGGTGCTGCTTGCCGTGGGGCCGCTTTCATCCCGCATGGAACAACTGGCCCAAGCCACCCGCGAAACCTTGCAGCTTGCCATCGACCGGATGGGCCGCGCGGCGCGTTGGGGAGAGGTGGCCCGGGCGATGGCCGCGCACGTCCGCCGCCGGGGGTTTTCACTCGTGGAGGGTTACGTGGGCCACGGCATCGGTCGCCAGTTGCACGAACGGCCTGATGTGCCCAACCACCCGGCCCAACTGGCCCGAACCGGAGCTGACTTCCCTTTGCAGCCGGGATTGGTGCTGGCCGTGGAACCGATCCTGGCTCTGGGTGGGAAGCAGATTCGCGTGCGGGAAGACGGCTGGACGGTCGTCACCGCCGACGGACTTCCCGCAGCCCACGTGGAGCACACGGTAGCCCTGACGCCCAAGGGGACCTGGGTGCTGACCGGACCACCCGAGCCCCAGGAACGCGACTGGCTCCGCCGCTTCGGCTTTACGGTTTGAGTGCCTATCTCAAATGCCCTTTGCCTGGAGTAAGTGCCCAGCCAGTCGTCCTGGAACACACCCGCAGACGCTCCAGCTCGGCGTTTCTCGACCATCGAAAACGAGCTGCCGATTGCGAGTACGAGCACGAGGACGATTGTTTTTCCGCTGGAGCGGAAGCTCCACGCGCAAGCCGCAGGTCGATCCTTGCCCGGTGCGAAAGCACCCCCTCCAAGCCTCTACGCTCCCAAGCCCCCACGCCTTCAGCGATAGTCCCACTGCCGAATGTCCACAAAATGGCCCGTGACGGCTGCGGCCGCAGCCATGGCCGGGGAAACCAGGTGGGTGCGCCCCCCCTTGCCCTGGCGCCCTTCGAAGTTGCGATTGGAAGTCGAAGCGCAGCGCTGGCCCGGCGAAAGCTGGTCGGGGTTCATGCCCAGGCACATGCTACAGCCGGCTTCCCGCCACTCGAATCCCGCTTCGCGGAAAATGCGGTCCAGCCCTTCGGCTTCGGCCTGCTGTTTGACCAGTCCGCTGCCCGGGACCACCATCGCCTGCACGCCCGGGGCGACGCGGTAGCCTCGGACCACGCGGGCCGCTTCCCGCAGGTCTTCGATCCGGCTGTTGGTGCATGAGCCGATAAACACCCGGTCCACACGCACCTCGGTCATCGGAGTGCCCGGCTCCAGACCCATGTACTCCAGCGCCCGGCGAGCCGATTTGCGGTCGTTTTCGTCGGGCAACTGGTCCGGGTCCGGAACCACGTCGGTAACCGAAACCACCTGCCCGGGGTTCGTGCCCCAGGTAACTTGCGGGGCCACTTCGGCCGCCTGGAACTGGACCGATTTGTCGTAGCGGGCCCCGGGGTCGGTGGGCAACTGTTCCCAACGGGCCACGGCCTTGTCGAACTCGGCCCCCTGGGGAGCCATGGGCCGCCCGCGCAGGTAGTCGAACGTCTTTTCGTCCGGGGCAATCATGCCGGCCCGAGCCCCGGCTTCAATCGACATGTTGCAGACGGTCATCCGCCCTTCCATGCTCAGGTTGCGGAAGGTGCTGCCGGTGTATTCCACGGCGTAGCCGGTCCCGCCGCCGGTGCCGATGCGGCCGATGATGTAAAGAATCAGGTCCTTGGCCGTGATTCCCGGGGGCAGCTCGCCTTCGACGCGGATTTCCATCGTCTTGGGCCGCGTTTGCAACAGGCACTGCGTGGCCAGCACGTGCTCCACTTCGCTGGTGCCGATGCCGAAGGCCAACGCCCCGAACGCCCCGTGCGTGCTGGTGTGGCTGTCCCCGCAAACGATGGTCATTCCCGGCTGGGTGTAACCCAACTCGGGACCAATCACGTGAACGATTCCCTGCCGGGGGTCGTCCAGGTCGTAGAGCCGGATGCCGAACTCCCGGCAGTTCTGCCGCAGAGTTTCTATCTGCTTGCGGGCCACCGGATCGGTAATCGGCAAACTGCGATCCGTCGTGGGCACGTTGTGGTCCACGGTGGCCACGGTCAGCTCCGGCCGACGCACGCGGCGTCCGGCCAGGCGGAGCCCCTCGAATGCCTGCGGGCTGGTGACTTCGTGCACCAGATGCAGGTCGATGTAGAGAATCGTCTGCATGCCCGGTTCCTGGTGCACGACGTGGGCGTCCCAGATTTTGTCGAACAGGGTTTTGGGGCCGTTTTGCACGGGAGTTCCCTCGAACTTGAACAGTGAATCAAAGGGGCGGCTCCTCGGGCCGCCGACAATAGGGCGTTTCGGTTGCCGGGGGCACGAATCGCCCAACTCTTACCAGTTTTCGGCCCTGGCCGATTGCCTGCAAGGGGGCCAAGGCAGGACGAAAGCCGGACTCCCCCAGGCTAAGACCGTGTCACCAAAGCCTCCAGGCGTTGCTGCAATCCTCGGGCGTAACATCTGCGGACGCAAGTTTTGTGACCGCCTTTCGCTTTAGAATCCACCCAGGCCCGGGCCGTCCAGCAGGGCGGTTTCCACGGTGCCGTCGGTGATGCGGAACATGCCCGGGTAGCGGTCTTCCCAGTCACGATTGCCGGCTGGGCAGTATTGTCGGGCGTTGCCTTCGATGGCCGCCACGGTGGGGATACGGGCGGCCAGCGAAGCCGAATGGAGAAACGACCGGCCCGGGCAGGTCAGGTCCTGAACGCAGAGGAACATCCCGTACTTCTGCGCCGCGGCTCCGGCCAGCAGCGCTTCGCTCTGGCCCTTGCAGGCTTTCAGCGCCACGCCGGAGTAGCCCAGTTCCCGGGCCAGCAGCAGCGACTGGAAATCCACCAGCGATTCGTCAATCACCACCGGCTTGAGCTGGGCCGCCTGGTGCATGCGGTTTTCTGGATGGGCGGCCAGATCGCTGTGCGTAGGCTGTTCGATGTACTGTATACGTTCCAGGGCCTCGGGGGACTGTTCGCCCACGCGGCGCAGGAACTCCAGCACGTAGTCCACCGATTCGCACTGCTCGTTGAAATCCACCGAGTAGAACCACTGCCGGCAGCCTCGCTGGCGTTGGGCCTGTTGGGCCACTTGCTCCACGCCCAGCACGCGCTGGATGTCCCAATCCAGATCGTTTCCGGCCAGCTTGATTTTCAGATGGGTCAGGCCGTCCCGGAGGATCCACTCGCCCAGGGTTTCGGGCAGCCCGTCGCCCACCGGCTCGGTTACTTCGGCCTGGGTCAGCGGGTCCAGGGCGCCCACCAGGTGGTAAAGCGGCATGCGGGGCTTGGGTTCCCGCAGCGTGTAGCGATCCAGGTACTCGCCGCGGAACTGGTCATTGAGGTAGCAGGACAGGTCCTCCGAGCAGTGCTCCGGTCCCAGCAGGTTGTAGCTGTTGGTTTCCAGGGCTTTGCCCTGGGCGTCGAACAAAGCGGCTTCCAGCGGACTGGCCACCACCAGTTGGGCCAGCCGCGGAATAGGCTCGGGCAGCTCGAACTGTTGCCGGACCTCCTGGGCAGCCTGTTCGTATTGCTGGCTTAGCAGATGGCAAAGCCGCAGGGGGTGGGCCGTCTCTTGCAACCCCTGGGCCAGCTCCACCAGCCGGGGAGCCAGAGCCAGCATGGCCTGGAGGGTCTGGTCGCCGGAAAGCTGCTGGGTGGGCCAGGCCCAGGCGTTTCCCACGGGCATCGAGCCCTGGCCGCGCCCCCGACGGCCGGAGCGGGTTTCCACCTCTACGGCCACGTCCAGCAACACGCCGTGGTCCACCACGCGTCCGCCGAACTTGATGGGCGTGCGGTAGGGTACTTCCTGGGTAGCACAGGAAACTTCCAGGATGCGGATGTCCGAAGGTTTGCTCATCGGCTCGCTTTCGTTGCAAAGGCGCAAGGCTTCGATTGTGGGAGGCCCGTGGCGGCCGGACGCCGCTTGCCAGGATGCTTCAACCCTACGGAGGCGGCCCCCCAGGGGCAACCCCCGGGGCGGAAAACGCTGTCAAGGGGGTTCTCGGGCCCGCGGAAGGAGTTCCCCGGCGGCGGGCTTGCCGGGGGTTTTGCCCGTGCGGAAACCCGCTAGAGTGGATTCTGTGGGCACCGTTCCGCCCGTTCCTACGCGGAGCCGAGGCGCGCGATGTTACGCCGCGGAGTGGCGGTTTCGCCCGGCGTGGTGGTCGGCGTGGCCTATTGCATCCACGAGGTCTTCGTCGATCCCCGCGGCAAACCGCTGGAAGAACAAGAGCTGCTGCAAGAACTGGAAGCCTTCGACCAGGCCGTGGAGAAGGCTGCGGCCGATTTGCGCGCGCTGTACGACAAGGTGGCCTCCCAGGTCGGCTCCCAGGAAGCCGAAATCTTCCACGCCCACGAAGCAATCCTGCACGACCCAGCCTTTTTGCACAAGGTGCGGGAACACATCACCCAGCACCGCACCACGGCCCAAGGGGCGCTACACCACGTGTTGAACGAATACACCTCGCTGTTTGCCCGCACCAAGGACGATTTCCTCAAGGAACGCCTGGCCGATCTGCGCGACGTGATTGTGCGGCTCAGCGGCCACTTGTCCCAGGTAATCAAGCAAGGACCAGCCGCCTTAGGCGGCGAGCCGCTGGTGGTCGTGGCCGACGAGCTGCTCCCTTCCCACGCCATCACGCTGGGCGGGTGCGAAGTCTCCGGAATCGTCACCCAACGCGGCGGTCCCACCAGCCATGCGGCCATCCTGGCCCGCAGTCGCGGGATTCCGGCGGTAACCGGCGTGCGAGACATCCTGCGGCAGGTGAAGACCGGGGATAGGATTATCGTCGACGGCCGCGAGGGAGTGGTCGTTCTGGCTCCCGATCCGGAAAGCGAAGCCGCCTACCGGAAGCTCCAACGTGAGTTCGTCCACCGCCAGCACCAACTGGCCGAAAACCGCGACCAGCCGGCCCGAACCGCCGACGGGGTGGAACTGGAACTGCTAGCCAACGTCAACGGCCTGGGCGATCTGGAGCAGGCCCGAGCCGTGGGTGCCGCGGGCGTGGGGCTCTACCGCACCGAGTACCTGTTTCTCACCCACCCCAGCGTCCCTTCTGAAGCCGAACAACTGGAAAACTACCGCCGCATGATCCTGGCCACGCCCAGGCACCGCATCACCATCCGCACGCTGGACATCGGCGGGGACAAAACGATCCCGTACCTGGGCCACCGGGGCGAAGCCAACCCGTTCCTGGGCTGGCGTTCGATCCGGCTGTCGTTTGAACACCCGGAGTTCTTCCAGAAGCAAATCCGCGCCGTGCTCCAGGCCGCCGCCGTGCAGACCAACCCGCCGGCCTGCGTGCAGTTGATGTTCCCCATGGTGACCATCGTCGAGGAGATGCAGCGGCTGCGGGCCCTGGTGCGGCGTTGCCAGCGGCAACTTCGGGCCGAGGGAAAAGAACAAGGGCCGGTGCAGATTGGCATGATGGTCGAAGTGCCCGCCGCGGCGATCAACATAGACGCCTTTTTGCCCCTGGTGGATTTCGTCTCCATCGGCTCCAACGACCTGGTGCAGTACTTGATGGCGGCTGACCGGGACAACCCGAAGGTAAGCCACCTGTGCCAGCCGCTCAGCCCGGCCGTGCTTCGCGTGCTGCATCATCTCATCCGCACCTGCCTGCGGGCGGGCAAGCCGGTCAGCCTGTGCGGCGAGATGGCCGGCAGCCCGCGCGGGTTCCTGCTGTTGCTGGGGATGGGACTGCGGAGCTTCAGCATGAGCCCTTCGTTCATCCCGCTGAACAAACGCCTGGCTTCTGCGGTGACCACTGGCCAGGCGGCCCAGATTGCCCAACGGGCCTTGGAGCTGCGCACCGGGCGGCAGATTCGCCGCTTTCTGGCCCAACAAATCCACGCCCTGTGCCCCGACGTGGAAATTCTTGACGTAGAGTAGAGTAATGGGCCTGGCTGGTTTTGCCTGTCCGAGTGGACAAAAAGGTGGGCGGTCTTCACGGTGGTACGGGCTGGGGCAGCGGAACCCATACCGGAGTGAAAGACCGCCCATTGCCATGCTCGGCCCAATGTAGCAGTTATTGCACAATCTGTTGCCAAAATTGTGCCTTTCCCCAGCAAGAATGCACATTTTGGGCCACTTTCTCCCCCCAGGGTTACTAGTAGCAACGGGGGGTGTGCTGCACTCCAAAGGAAGTCTTCTGCGCCCAGGGCATTCCCTGAACACCAAGGGGGCGGTGCCGGCCAAGGGGCCCCCGACGGAGGTTTTTCAAAGCGCCCGAAGCCGCGAGTCCGCTACCCGTAGCCCAGCTTGCCGGGCAGTTGGCGGGCGATGGGG
>WFOE01000254.1 GCA_015488215.1 Planctomycetales bacterium | reverse complement strand
GGCTTGCGGCTTGCGCCGTGCGCCTTGCGCGGTGCTTCCGCACCAGCGGACAAACAAACGCTCGTGCTCGTACTCGTGCTCGGGATTCGTACTTGATACCTCGTCATCGGCAATCGCGAATCGGCAATTCGGCGAGCCGCCGACTTCAGTCGGCGGAGAAAAAGCGGCAAACCAGCGTCTCCGGCTGCTGGAAAGCGGTGTGCCGCCGGGCCGGGCCGTTTGTTCTGGTCAGCCGGGGCGAACCCTCGTTATATTGGTAGCGTAACAGAACAAGAGTCGATGGCACCGCCCTCACTCGGCCCGCCCTCCTTCGCTGCAAATGACTTTTGCCCCGGTGGCCGATTGGCCCCCCGGCTCGTGCAGCACGCCTCAGGAGCATCCGAACCATGCACTCCAAGTGGTTTTTCTCTCTGCTGGTGCTGATCCTGTCTGGGACGGCTGCGGCCCAGGAGCTACCCGTTGCTGGCCCTTTGAGCCAGGGGCTCAGCGGCCAGCAGCCTTTTCAGATGCAAGCCTGGCTGAGCCCCAGCACCACTCAAGGCGTAGTGGTGCTGCACGTGCAAGTGCAGTTGCAGCCGGGGTGGTGGATCTACTCGGTCACGCAGCCCAAGGGGGGACCGATTCGCACTTCCTTCCGCCTTCAGCCGCCCCAGGGCGTGGAGCTGGCCGGTAAGTTCCGCCCGGACAAACCGCCGAAGGTGGAAGCCGACCCCAACTTCGGCGGACTGAAGGTGGAAAAACATCTCAAGCAGGTCACCTGGCGTGCTCCGCTGCGGCTTGCCGCGGGCATCGACGCTCGGAAGCTGGAAGTGCCCGGCAGCATGAGGGCCATGGTCTGCAACAAGCAAACCTGCCTGCCGCCGAAGCGTTATCGCTTTACGGCCCGGTGGCGCGACGGGCCTCCGGTAAAGGTGGAGCTGGCTTCCCAGGGCAATCAACCTCCTTCGCCGGATTCCGGCACCGGAGACGATTCCGGCCCAGGGGAACACGAAGTGCTCAGCCTGCTCAAGCACTTGCGCCCCTACACGCCCGAGACGCTGGCCAAACTCACCGGCGCGGACTTGAACCAGTTGCAACCGGTGCGCCAGAATCCCACCTCGGGCGGGCTGCTGCTTTATCTGGCCCTGGCCTTTTTGGGCGGGCTGGTGCTCAACGTGATGCCCTGCGTGCTGCCCGTGCTGGGCCTGAAGGTCATGTCGTTCATCCAGCAGTCCGGCGAAAGCCGCGCCCGGGCGTTCCTGCTCAATGTGTACTACTCGCTGGGGCTGCTTAGCGTGTTCTGGGCGCTGGCCCTGGCCGCCGTGGTGATGGGCTTGCAGTGGGGGCAGCAGTTCGCCAGCGTGGGCTTCACGGCGGCGGTAACCGCCGTCGTGTTCGTCTTTGCCTTGGCCCTGCTGGGCGTGTGGGAAATCCCGATTCCGGGCTTCGTGGGCAGCGGCAAGGCCGGCGAGTTGGCCCAACGCGAAGGTCCGGCCGGAGCGTTCCTCAAGGGTGTGCTCACAACCGTGTTAGCCACGCCTTGCACGGGACCGTTCATGGGCACGGCGTTGATGTGGGCCGTCAAGCAGAACCCGGGCGTGGTGTTTGCCACCTTCACCGCGTTGGGGTTGGGAATGGCCACCCCGTACCTGGTCGTGGGCCTGTTCCCTCGACTGGTTGCCTGGCTGCCCAAGCCGGGCCCCTGGATGGAAACATTCAAACACCTGATGGGCTTCGTGCTGCTGGGCACGGTCGTTTGGCTGCTGACCACGCTACCGCCGGAAAGTGTGGTGCCAACTGTGGCGTTGCTGTTCGGGTTGTGGCTGGCCTTCTGGTGGGTGGGACAGGTTAACCCGGTGGCCTCCGCCCGGGAAAAGTTGCGGGCGTGGCTGGTTGCCGGAGCGATTACCGTGGCGGCCGTCTGGGTCAGTTTCGGCTACCTGAGCGAGGTGATGCGCTATCGCGTTCGCTGGCGGGAAGCCATGACCGTGGCCGACGTAATGCAGCGGCTGGCCCGCTCTTCCCCGCAAGGAACGCTTGCCTGGAACACCGAACCGGTCCGGGGACGCTACACCGTGCTGGTGGACTTTACGGCCGATTGGTGAGCGACCTGCAAGGTCAACGAGGCGGTCGCCTTGAACTCCCAACGCGTGCGAAAGCTGGTAGAAGAAAACCGCGTGGTCATCCTGCGAGCGGACTTCACCCGCGGCGATCCGGCCGTGGCCGAGCTACTCCGGCGGTTGGGCAACCCGTCGGGAAGCATCCCCTTTTACGCGGTGTTTCCGGCCAAGGAGCCCCAGCGGCCGATTGTCTTCGACGGGGTGATTACCGCCGGGCAGGTGGTCGAAGTGTTGCGGCAAGCCGGCCCTTCGCTGGTGGAATCTTCGCCCAAGACCGCCTCGCAGCAATCCCCGGCCGTGGAAACCACTCCCGGAGGCTGATCCCCCGGGGCCGGAGGGCGTACCCCGAGCCAATATTCTACTCCCTGGCCGCTTGCGCTGCGGTTCCGCTTTGCGGTGCCCGCGCAATTCCAGGGGGGGGCCGGGAAAACGGGCTGCAGGACCGGTTTTTCGTCTTCTGGGATGTTGTTTCGCGCTCTACTAGGGCATAATGCGGCCTGCTCTTGGGAGTGGAAAACCTGCCCTGGAGCTGAAACCCCGGCCTGCGGCCCAAGGTACACTTGGGCAGCTTTCCTCCGGGAAGTGAAGCGCCCCCATTTGCGCCTTCGGGGCGCCGAGGGCTTTCCTCCACTGGTACTTTTGGGAAGGAGTTGGAACCGTGAAGACGATGTTCCGCATGTGGTTGGCCTCGCTGGTGCTGGTGGCCGCGGCCCAGCAGGCCCGGGCCGAAGAGCTCAAACCGGTTGTTGTGGTGTCGTTCCCCAGCTACGACGAGCTACTGAGCGATATCGACTACCTGGGGCAGTTGGCCGGACAACCCCAGGCCTCGCAGCAGGTCGAAGCGCTTCTTGCCGCGTTCACGCAAGGCCAGGGATTTGCCGGACTGGACAAGGCCAAAGCCTGCGGTATGGCGTTGTTTCTGGACGCCGGGCAGCCGGCCGGCGTGTTGTTCATGCCGGTAACAGACGTCAAGAAGCTGCTTTCGGGCCTGGAAGCCTTCGTGGGTGTGGCCGAAGAGAGCAAGGACCACAAGGGGTTGCTGGAACTTTCCATCCAGGGACAAACCATCTTCGTCAAATCGGCCAACGGCTGGGCTTGGGTTTCCAACTCGCCCGAGCTACTGGGCAAAGTGCCCGCTAAGCCCGCCTGGATTGCTCCGCTGGCCAAAGAGTACGACTTCGCCGTGCAACTGCGGATTCAGAACATCCCCGAGTTTTATCGCCAATTGGCCATCCAGGCGCTGCGGGAAGGGGCACGGTCCGGCCTGGAACAAGCTCCGCCGGAAGTGCGCGAGCTGCAAAGGAAGATGGTGCAGGTCCAGCTCAAGCAGTTGGAAGATATGTTCAATTCGCTGGACCGGATTACTCTCGGCTGCCGGGTGGACGGAAAAGCCAAGCGGCTGGTGCTGGGCGGCAGTGTGACTCTGATCCCGGACAGCCCCTATGGCCGAATGTTCAAGGAATATCAGGCCATTCCCACCCGGCTGAGTGCCTTCAGCCCGGCCGGTGCGATTCTCCGTATTCAATCGGCAGTCAAATTCGGCGATGCCGTGAGGGCCTACACCCGGGAGCAACTTAAGCAGACCCAGTTGTTCTTCGAGCAACTAAGCGGGCAAATCCCCGAGGGGGACCCCCGGGCCCAGGGGCTCAAGCATGTGCTTCCGTTCCTGCGAGGCTACTTCCGCTTCATCGGCCGCCTGGTCGAAGCCGAAAGTCTCGATTTCGCCTGCGGGGTGGAAAACCAGGACGGCCACCTGTTCTTCGCCTTGGCATTGCGTGCCCCCGGCGGTCCGGACTTCCAGCAACTCACGACCCGAGGGTTGGAAAAACTGGCCGAAAAAGCCCAAGGCAAAGTGAAAGTACGGATCGGCGCCGCGGAACAAAACGGCGTGACTTTCCACGAAGTGACCGCCGGAGAACTCGACGAGAAGGGGCAACAAGGGCTGGAAAAAGCCGAAAAACTGCTGGGGCAAGAGCCCAGCCTGGCCGTGGGAGCAAGCCGCTCGGCGCTCTACGTGGCCGTGGGCTCCCAGGCGCTGAAGCAACTGCAACAGCGGGTCGCTTCTTCCAAGGCCCAGCAGCCGAGTAAGCTTGCCCACACAGCTTACTGCGAGCTGTCCTTGCGCCCCTTGGCTGACCTGGTGCAAAAGCAAGCCCAGGACAACCCGGTGGTGGCAGCGGCGGCTCAGTTGGTCCCGGAAAAGAACGACAAGATCCGCCTGGAAGTGGACATGATCCCTAACGGCGAGCGGATCGACCTGATTGTCGAAGAAGGCGTGCTACGGGCGATTATCAACGCCGCGCGGACTTTCGGCCAGGGAGCTGCTGCCGCTGCTCCTGAGTTCTAACAGGCAGCCTTGCCTCTGGTAGTAGAACATTCGCCACGCCGGTTCCTTCCGATTCGGGGAACCGGCGTTTTCATTTCCGCTCCAGTGGGAACAGCTCCGGGGAAGTTGAAGCCCTTTCCCCTCCCACGCCAAGGAGAACCGGCGACTCCTCCCCTGCTAGCACACCGGAGCACTGCTCTTGGGAGCACTGCTTGCTTTGTGGTACCGTGATAGCCTTGCCGGAAGGACCTGTCGCCGGACCGGCAAGCGCGCCCCGCCGGTTCGGCCCTGTTCCCGGGGAAAAGGAGTTCCCGATGACCACTCTGCCTGGCTCCACGGCCGCCGAGACGCTCCGGTTGCCCGAACACTGGATTGACGCTCCCATTGAACACGTGGAACTGGAGCCGCTGGAGTTTCATCGCGACCAGCGCGGCTGGCTGGCCGAGCTCTTTCGCCAGGACGAGTTGCCGCCCAGGTGCTGGCCGGCCATGGCCTATGTGAGCCAGACCCAACCGGGCGTGGCCCGCGGTCCCCATCAGCACGCCTGCCAGACCGATTTGTTCGTGTTCTTGGGCCCCGGGGAGTTTGAAATCGTGTTGTGGGACGCGCGTCCCCGAGCTGCCAGTTGGGGGCACCGGATGCGGCTGCGCCTGGGTGCATCCCAACCGGCCCGGCTGCTGGTCCCTCCCGGCGTGGTGCACGGGTACCGCAACGTGGGTTCGGAGCCGGGCTGGGTGCTCAATTTCCCCAACCAGCTCTATCGCGGCTGGGGACGCCGGGAAGCGGTCGATGAGCTGCGTTGGGAGCAGCTCCGCCCGGAAGCGTTTCCCTGGGACTGAGCTTTCCGCCGGCCCGAGGGTGGAAATCCGTCGCTCCCCGCAAAGGAGTTGCACCCGGTGGCAAACCACGAAGCCGCCATTTGTAAAGGAATCCTGCTGGCCGGAGGCAGCGGCAGCCGCATGTTTCCGCTTACCCACGCGGTGAGCAAACAACTGCTGCCGGTGTACGACAAGCCGCTGGTCTATTATCCGCTGTCGGTGCTCATGCTGGCCGGAATCCGCCAGGTGCTCATCATCTGCGCCCCGGAGTACCAGCAGGCGTTCCGGCGGCTGCTGGGCAGCGGGGAACACCTGGGCATGCAGTTCCACTACGCCGTGCAGCCCCGGCCCGAGGGAATCGCCCAGGCGCTGCTGATTGCCCGCGAGAAGTTCCTCGGCCCGGGCGAAGGGGTGGGACTGATGCTGGGCGACAACCTGCTTTACGGTCACGGCTTGCAGCGGCTGCTGGCTCAGGCGGTGCGGCGCAAACAAGGGGCCACCATCTTCTGCTACCCGGTGAAAGACCCGGAACGGTACGGCGTGGTTTACTTCGACTCTTCGGGCCGCCCGGTGCAGATCGTGGAAAAGCCTTCCCGGCCGCGGTCCCGCTACGCCGTGGCAGGGCTTTACTTTTACGACGAACAGGCGGTGCGCGTGGCGGCCCAGCTTTCCCCTTCGGCCCGAGGCGAGCTGGAAATCACCGACGTGAACCGCTGGTACCTGGAACGCGGACAGCTTCACGTGGAAATGCTGGGACGCGGCTACGCCTGGATGGACACCGGCACCCACGAAGCGATGCTGCAAGCGGCCAACTTCGTGGCGGCCATCGAACAGCGGCAGGGACTCAAGATTGGCTGTGTGGAGGAGGTGGCTTTCCGCAAAGGGTTCATCTCGGCCCAGCAGTTGCTCAGCCTGGCCCGGCAAATCCCCAACCCTTACGGCCGTTATCTGGAACAGGTGGTCGAAGAAGAGACGGGCCTTCGCGGCCAGGCCGCATAAACCCGGCCCGGGGCTTTTTTCCGGCGGCGAAAACCCGATGAAACTGGTCGTATTCCTGCCCAACTGGATTGGCGATGCGGTGATGGCCACCGCGGCGTTGCGTGCGCTGCGGCAGGGCTTCCCGGAGGCAGAGCTTGTGGGAGTGATGCGTCCCGGGGTCCAGGCCGTGCTGGAAGGGACGCCGTGGCTGGACCGCGGCGTGCTCTACCATCCTCGCGGCGGCGACCCGGCTTACGGTAGCCGTAGGGTTATCGGCCAGTTGCGCAGCTTGCGCCCGGACGTGGCCGTGCTGATGCCCAATTCACTGCGTACGGCTTTGCTGGCTTGGCTTGTCGGGGCGCGGCGCCGGGTGGGCTATCGGCGCTACGGGCGCGGGTGGCTGCTTACCGATCCGCTCGCCCCGCCGCGCATCGGGCGCCGCCTGATGCGGTTTCCTATGGTCGATTACTACCTGGCGCTGGCTTACCAGTTGGGCTGCCCGCGGCAGTCGCCCAAGCTGGAGCTGGCCACGACCGAGCAGGACCGGCTTCTGGCCGACCAGGCGGCACGGCGGCTCGGAATCCGAAACTGGGACCAGGTGGTGGTGATGAACTGCTCGGGGGCTTTCGGCGCAGCCAAGCTCTGGCCCGTGGAACACTTTGCCCAACTGGCCCGGCGGATTGCCCAACAACTGGACCACCAGGTGCTGGTCATCTGCGGTCCCCAGGAACAGGCCACCGCGGAGCAGATTGTCCGGCAGGCCGACCATCCGGGCGTGGTGACGCTGGCCGGTGGTCCGCTCAGCCTGGGGTTGAGCAAGGAATGTGTCCGCCGCAGCCGATTGATGGTCACCACCGACAGCGGTCCGCGACACTTCGCCGTGGCCTTCGGCGTGCCGGTGGTGGGCTTGTTCGGGCCCACGCCGCCCATCTGGGGCCGCAATCCCACCGCCTGCGAAGTGGCTTTGCAAGTGGAAGGGCTCCCCTGCCTGGGCTGCCACCGCCGGCGCTGCCCGCTGGGGCATCATCGCTGCATGCGCGACCTTTCCCCCCAACGGGTGTTCGACGCCGTGGTGCATCTGCTGGACCGGACCGAAACCAAAGCCGCGTAAAGCGCCGGGAAAACGCCCCCTACAAGGAAAACGACCGCCCCGGAACGTGCGATGTCCTACCTGTGGATTAACCCGGAATACCGCTCGCTGGCCCAGAGCCGGCAGTGGTCCGACCTGGACGAGTTGCTCTCGCACGTCCAGGGCCAGTTGGTGCGCCCCACCCATCACGCGCGGGAAACGCTGCGGCTGGAACTGCCCGGGGCCGACGGAGCATGCAGCACGTTCTATCTGAAACGCGAGCCGCGGGTTCCCTGGAAATACGTGCTGCGGCGGGCCGCCTTCAGCGGGCGGTGGTGGACCCCGGCCCGGAACGAACTGGAAATGTTGCTGCGGCTTCGGGCCGCAGGGCTTGCCGGGCCGGAGGTGGTTGTGTGCTGCCAGCGGCTCTGGCCCCGGCCGGCTTGCGCCCTGATTACCAAGGCGCTGGAAGGTTACCAGCCGCTCAATCAACTACTGGCTCGAGAAGGCCGCCGGTTGGCCGTGCCGCAACTGGCCCGACTGTTCGCCGCCCTGGGCGACCAGTTGGCCCGGATGCACGAAGCCGGCGTATTCCACCCGCGGCTGTTTTCCGACCACGTTTACGTTCGCCCGGAGGACCAGGGATGGCAGTTGGCCTTTTTGGGTTTCCGGCGCGCCTGGGCCTGCAATCACCTGGGGCTGCAAGCCCGGGCCCGCTCGCTGGCGGCGATGCTGGCAACGCTTTCGCCCCGGGTGGCCGACGCCCGGATGCGTCAGCACCTTATCGACGCCTACCTGGGCTGTTGCGGGTGGGAGGATCGCTCCGTGGAGCTGCTGGCCGAAGTGGCCCGCTCGACCGCCGAGCTGCTGGCCCAACGCCAGGTGTGGGAAATCCGTGAAACCGACACCCAGGCCCACCAGGGGCTACATCCGCTGGAAAGCCTTCAGGCCGGCAGGATGTGGGTGGATCCGGAGTTTCGCCCGCTGCTGGAAGCGTTGGGACTGGCCAGTTTCGAGGCCGTGATGGAAACCACCAGCGGCAAGCGGTTACGAGCGCTTGCCGACCGGGAAAACTGGCGCTTGGAACTGCCTCGGCCCGACGGAACCACCGTAGGCGCCTATCTAAAAAAGCACCGCAGCCGTTCCTGGCGGAACCGCCACCGCGCCCGGCGAGGGCTGCCCCCGGCGGAACCCAGCCCCGGCCGCGTGGAAGCACGCAATACCGTCCGCCTGAGCCGTTCCGGAATCGACTGCATGCGGCTGATTGCTTACGGAGAAAAGCTGCACCGCGACGGGCTGCTGGAATCGTTCGTCCTGACCGAAGAGCTGGAGGGGTTCACCCAACTGGACCACTTTCTGCGGCAGCGGTTCCCCGAGCGGCGGACGGGCCCCAAGACCGAAGACGACCGCCATCTGGACGCCCTGATTGCCCAGGTGGCCGCCGTGGCCCGCAAGTTCCACCGCCTGGGCTACAACCACCGGGACCTTTATTGCTGCCACTTTTTCATCCGCGAGGACGCTCCCGGCCGATACACCATACATCTGATTGACCTGCAACGCGTCCAGCACCGGCGGCACTTTCGCACTCGCTGGCTGGTCAAGGACCTGGCGCAACTGGCCTACTCGGCCCCGGCCGAGCGGATTGGTCGCACGCACCGCATGGCGTTCATCAAGCATTACCTTCAGGTGGAAAAACTTCGCCCGGAACACAAGCGCTTCATCCGCCGCGTGCTAGCCAAGTGGCGGTGGATGGAACGCACGCTGGGAAAACACCCATGAACGTAGCCCTGGTCATCGGCGATCTGGACCCGCGGCGCGGCGGGGCCGAGCAGTGGACGGCCCAGTACGCCCGCTGGTTGCTCGACCAGGGGCACCAGGTCCACTTGCTCAGCCGCACGCTCCACGGGCTGGAACACCCCCGGCTTTGCTGGCACCGCTTGCCGCCGGTGCGCCGGGCGGACCGGCTCGCCCAGGCGGCCGCCGACCTGGCGGCCGGGCTGCCGGTGGACGTGGTTCACGACATGGGCCTGGGCTGGTACGGCCAGGTGTTCCAGCCGCACGGCGGCTCGCGGTTGGCGGCCCAGCAGTGCGGGCTGAGCGCCGTGCCGGAACCCCTGCGCACGCTCAAACGCCATGCCGCGCCGTTCCTGCCGCGGTACCGGACCCTGCGCCGACTGTGCCACCGCCAGTTCGGCTCGCGGCGGCGGCTCTATATCGCGCTGTCCAAGATGGTGGCCGAACACTTTCGGCGGTTCCACTACGTGCCGGAGGAGAACATCCGCCTGGTTTACAACGGGGTGGACCTGCGGCGTTTCGACCCGGAAGCGTTCCATCCCGCCGGACGCAAACTGCGGCAACAGCACGGCGTGGCCGAAACGGAGGTGCTGCTGCTGTGCGTGGCCCACAATTTCCCACTCAAAGGAGTGCCGGAGTTGCTACTCGCCCTCGGGTCGGCCAGCGGGGCCTGCCCCCGGCTGAAGCTCTGGGTGCTGGGCGGCCGGCATCTGGCCCGCTGGCGGCGCCGGACCGCATACCTGGGGATTGCTGATCGGGTGAAGTTCTTCGGCCCGGTCGATGACCCCCGCCCCTATTACGCGGCCGCCGATGCCCTGGTCCATCCCACCCACTACGACCCGTGCAGCCTGGTCGTGCTGGAAGCCCTGGCCATGGGCCTGCCGGTCATCAGCACCACTCGCAACGGAGCCTGCGAGCGGATGTGCCACGGGCGACACGGCTGGGTGCTGCCCGGGCCGGTGGACGTGCACCAGTTGGCCCTTTCGCTAGTGGCGCTGGCCCAGGACGCCAACTTGCCACGGATGCGCCGGGCGGTGCTCCAGTTGCGTCCGGAACTGGACATCGGCAAGAACTTCCAGGCAGTCTGGAACTGCTACCTGGAACTGCGTCCCCGGCAAGCCGCTGCTTGAACGGCGAGAGAGACTGTCCTTCTCCACACCCGCCCCCAGTAAGCACGCCCCCTGTGCCTGATCTGTTCCCTCGACGGCCAAATGCCGCGTGGAAGTTACCAAACTTCGATCTGGTTGTGCAGCTCAAAGTCCGGCGCAGCTTCCATCGCCGCTGCCTGGGCCAGTTGCTTGCAGTAGTAGGTGGCACAGCGGCCACGGAGAATGAGCTTGTCGTTCTGAAGCAGGACCTGAAGCCCGCGTACCCGATCCCCCGTGCGGCGCCGCACGGCCCGTTCTACGCGGACCAGAAGCACTTCCAGGTGCGGGTTGGCCGGCACGCGGCGGGCCGGCAACGGACGCAGCCGCGTTCCTTCGACCGATTCGGTCTGTTGCATGGTGCCTTCTCCGTAAGGATTCCCGAGCAATCCGTCCATACGGTCCTCAAGGACCGCAACGTGTCACGAATCGGTTCCCCAGCAGGCGCACGGGAGGCAGAAAGCCCAAGCCGTGCGTCCGAAAACTCCCATCGCGGCGGTGGTCAACGTATTTCCGTCTACGAACCGAGCAAGCAGATGCTACAAGACGACGCGATTTCGCGTTCCCTCCGTGGGGAGTGCCGCCGATTATTTCCGCCAGAGCCTGTTATCCCGGGCACTCACCGTTCCAATGGAACCTTCTCACCGCCAACGGGCAATCCTACGCCTTTGTCCCCGAGGTTGTCAAGCAAATTGTTTTGGCGATTTTGCGCTGGTGGGGCGCCTGTTTGGCCGGGAGTCGGCTATGGCGGCGTCGAGGTTTTTGTTTGACAGTTCCGACCGGGGCTAATTAGAATCAAAGGCATCACCCGCCCCGGAATACGGTGGCCGGTACGTTGTTGCGGATCTCCTCTTGCTTTAGGGCTCACGGCCGGCGGCTGGTGTTATCCGAGCGTCGTCGTTACCCACAGTGTTGAAAGTCACTTCCTGCAGGACTTCGGTCTTCCGACTCAGGACCGCACAAGGAGTGGTTCCCCATGGCACGTAGCGAAAGCCAGGCGTTGCAGATCGCGGTGATTCTGTTTGCCTTCCTGACGATCATTCTGAGCATCACCACGTTCTACTTTTTCAGCGAATACAGCAAGGCCAGCCAGGCAGCCGAGGAAGCCGACGCCCGCCGCAACGAGGCCGAAACGGCCGCCCGCAGTGCCATCCAGGAAGTGGAACAGTTGAAAGAGCTGCTGGGGCTGGACCCGGGCAAGAAGCTCGACGAGCTGACTGCCCTGATCGAAGAAGACAAAAAAACGCTCTTTGCCACCTTCCCGGACGTAAAGCAGAACTACCGCGACGTTCTGATCGCTTCGGCCACACGCAACCAACAATTGAACGAACAGTTGGATCAACTGCGGACCCGGTTGGACCAGCTCCAGGCCCAGATTGACCAACAACGCCAGCAGGACCAGCAGCGGTACGCCCAGGCTAAAGGCGTGTTCGACCAACGGACAAACCAGTACGTCAACAAAGAAGCAGCCTTGCAGGAACGTGAACAACAATTCGTGGCCGAAACACGTCGGTTGCAGCAACAACTGGCACAAAAGAACACCCAAATCAACCAGATGAAAAACCAGATCGCCAAGCTGCAACAAGACTTCCAGGCCATGGAACAGAAGTACCTGGCCCGGATCGATGACCTAACCGAGCGAATCGAAGGACTGTTAAACCCCTCGTTCGAGGTGGCCGACGGGGAAATCCTGTTCGTCAACGCCCGCAACCGCAGCGTGTGGATCAACCTGGGCCAGGCCGACGGCCTGCGGACCCAACTCCGGTTCAACGTGTACAACAACGCTAACGATGTGGACCGCCGGGAAGCCAAAGGGGAAATCGAAGTGACCCAGATCCTCGGGCCCCATCTGGCCGAAGCCCAGATACTCCGCGATTCGGTTTATGACCCGATCGCCCGGGGCGATGTAATCTATACCTCGCTGTGGCATCCGGGACGTTCGGAGCGGTTCGCCCTGGCCGGAAAGTTCGATCTGGACGGCGACGGCGTGGACGACCTGGAAACGGTGCGCAGCATGGTGTCTCTGGCCGGAGGCAAGATCGACCTGGAGCTGCCCGCCAACGGCCAGCAGAAAGGAAAGTTGACCATCTATACCCGCTACCTGGTCGTGGGAGAGATTCCAGAGCGGATCCAGGTTCAATTCAGCCAGTTGCACCGCGAGGCTTCACAACTGGGCGTGAAGATCATCACCCTGGAAAAGTTCAAGGACCAGATCGGGCTGACGCGGTTCCAACCGATCATCCGGTTTGGCCCTGGCTCCAACCCGGAAGTCTTCACGCAGCCGGGCAGCAAGACGGTGGATAAGACCCCCTATTTCCGCCCACGGCGCCCCCCGCAGCGGAAAAACGGAGCTTATTAGCAAGCGGCGTTACTGAAAATACCGCACGGCGTTCAGGAACAGAGCCAGCCCCTGGCCTCGTTCCGGGACGGCGCCTTCCACGGCTCGCTGCCGCCCGTAGTGGGGATGCTGGGTAGCGTCCACGTATCGTTCCGGATGTGGCATCAGCCCCAGCACCCGCCCGCTTGGATCGCACATGCCGGCCACGTTCGCCTGGGAACCGTTCGGATTGTCCGGATAGGGAAGCGGCGCGTCGGCCCCCTGGGGCATCTCGTCCGGCACCAGCGGGGCGTAACGCAGTGGCAATTGCCCTGCGGCGGCGAGTCGCCCCAGCGCCGCCTGGTCCCGGGCCACGAACTTCCCTTCGGCGTGGGCCACCGGCAGAAAGAGCTCTCGCACCCCCTGCAGAAAGACGCACCGAGAAGGCTCGCAGCGCAGTCGCACCCAGCGGTCTTCGAACCGGCCCGAATCGTTCCAGGTGAGTGTCGCTTCCCGTTGAGGACCCTCCCCGCAGCCCAATAGCCCCGTCTGGATCAGCACCTGGAATCCGTTGCAGATGCCCAGCACCAGACGGTCCTGTTGGACGAACTCCCGAAGCCGCTCGCCCAGGTGGTGCCGCAGTTGGGTGGCTAGAATCCGCCCGGCCCCCACGTCGTCGCCGAAGCTAAACCCGCCCGGGATGCAGAGCACCTGGAATTGCTCCAGCAGCTTCGGTTCCTGGCGCAGTTGGTAGATGTGCACGCGACGGCAGCGCGCCCCGGCCAGTTCGAACGCATGGGCGGTTTCCAGGTCGCAGTTGGTTCCGGGAGCCCGAAGCACCAGCACCTGCACGGTTGCCATCGGCAAAGCCCTTTCCCTTGGGAGGCAGCGCGTCGGCTCTTGTCGCTGAGCCTGTGTTATGCCACCTGCCCGGCGGGAAGGAAAGCCCTCTGGTAACCGGCCGGAAGACACAACCAGGGGGAGCCCATTTCCGGCGCCAGCTTCGCGTTACGACCTGCGATTCACCGGGGGTAGATTCGGGCTTCCCAAGGCACTTCCGGCACTTCGGCCTAGGCTGCCGGCTGCTTGCTCAATCGGCGAATCGGAAGCTGTAAAGGTCGGCCTCTTTCAGCACGAACCGGAGCCGGACCACTTTCCCGACCAAGGGGCCGAAGTCGCGCTTGCCTCGATAGAGCGGGTAAGGCTCGTCCACCGCGTCGCCAAAAAGGACCGGAGCCGCCTTCAGCTCGTAGCCCGGCAGGGGCTTGCCTTCGGGGGAAAGCACTTCCACCTGCACCGAGCCGAAGGCCGACGTGGAGTAGTTGAGCAGCAGACGCCGCCCGGCGAAGCGCACGGGCCGGGTAACAATCTGGCCCGGCTCGGCTCCCGCCTGAAGCGAAGCCAGCCCGTCCACGCGATAAGCCGCCCGCTCGATATGGGCCGTGGAGCTGCGGTAGTGCCGGCTGTAGTACAGGGACATTTCCTCCGGCCCCGTTGGCACCAGCCCCCAGGCGAACATGTTGGACCGGTCGCCCCAGTTGCGCCGGTCCCGCCCCGGTCGCAATAGCGCCTGGGGAAACTCCCGGTGGAAGTGCAGCCCGTCTCGGCTGGTCAGAAAAACTCCGTCGGAGATTCCCGGGTAAGGGTGCTTGGGCAGCCGTCGTCTGCCCGGGTGGAAACGCTTGGGAAAGGCAAAGTACAGGTGCGGCGCCCGATAGTAAAGCAGCGTGGCGTTGGTGTAGAAGTGTTCGCCGGGCCGCTGTTGCATATCCACCGGTTGCGGTTCGGACCAGTGTAGAAAATCCTTCGAGGTCGCCGTGGCCACCGCCCGCACGCCGTTGCGAAAGACGCGAAAATAGGCCACGTAGCAGCGGCGGTTCGGGTCCCAGAAGGAAACGTTTTGCGAGTCGAACGCCCCTTGGGTAATGACGGGTTTTTCGGCCAGGGGCTTCCAGTGGATTCCATCGGGCGAACCCCAAGCCCGAAGTGGCAGGCCGGCCAGGGCCTTGTAGCGGGCCTGGGGCTGGGCCTTGGGGTTGCGGTCCACGAACGGGGCAAAGTTGTGCGTTCCTTGCCGGGGCGGCACGGCCAGGATGATGTTCGTTTTCCGATGCGGGCCGAAGGCGTGCAGTTCCAGTTCCGGTTTGTGCCAGCGTCGCCCGTTGTGGCTTTCGGCCACGCAGGTCAGCTCCCAGCTTCGCCCTCCCTGCTCGCCGCTTGCCCGATAGTACATCCGGTACCGCGGTCCGTCTTTGAGCACGGTCACGTAAGCCGAAGTGTCTCCTTCCCACGGCTTGTCGAACCGCAAGGCTACTTCGGTGCGGCAGGGCGGATGAAGTTGCAGGCGCACGTTCTTCATCGACGAGATGAGAAAGCGGTCCACGAACAGCTCGCGCCGGCGGCCTAGATCGATCACCTCCTCCTCGGCTCCCGCTGGCCGAAGCCCAAGCCCGAACCACACCGGAACAAGGACCGCCATCAACAAGAACCACCGAGCAAGCGGCAAACGGGTAAGCATGGCACAGTTCTCCTGGGTGGGAAACAATCGGCAGGTGGGAATCTCCGCGAGGGAAACCTCCTGAGCCGGAACGGCTTATCCGGCCGGGCAGTCTTCCACCGCCCGAGGACAAGGAGCCGCAAGCGGTTTCCCGGGATGGAGCATCGCCCGGGCAGCCTGTTCCAACTCTCTGAGTCGCTCCGGGGTCAACTGGTGCAGTTGGAGTTCGTATCGCTTGGCAATCCGCCTGTGCCGGTACAGCAGCACGGTCACCGGCACCCGGGCCGAAAAGGCCAGTTGGTCCGGACCGCCCCGTTGGACCGGAAGCACAAGCGGCAGACGAAGCCGATGCCGGCGGTGGAGTGTGTAGAGCCGCGGTTGCCAGTGTTTTAGCTCCCCACCCAGGAAAACGGCAAAGGCCCGCAAACCGGTGGCCCGGTGCGCTTCGGCCAGTTGGTCGAACCGGCGCAACAGCGCCACCACGCGGGGCTCCAGCTTTCTTACGGCCAGCAGCACCACGGGCCGATCCCCATAGCGGCACACCAGACACACGGCCCGATGCGGCCGGGAACTGGTCACGTCGCGTACGAAAAACGCCGGCACTTCCTGGGACGCAGTCGCCGGGGCTTCCCGGTCCGGCTCTTCGGCCACGGCTTGCCGTAGCGGGCTTGCCCGCTCGGGCTCCTGCCCAAGCCACGCGAAAGCAAGCACCAGAAAACAACCAAGACGACGGCAAGCAGGGCACATCCGGGCAGGTTCCACGGCAGGAGGGCAAACCGCGGCAATGGCGGTACTTCAAGGGGCAGGGGCCAAGGACACGGGGAGATGCTCCCTGGGGCTCCCAAAACGCTGCTGGTAGTCTAATCGGGCGGAATGGGAGCCTACAAGAAAACTTCCGGTCCCGGTGGCCGATTCCCCTCGGCACTCCGCAGAACTTGCCGGCTCAGGGAGGGCAAACGAATATTCCCTGGCACGAACCCGCGAGTTCACGGAAGCCCCTTCGGCTTGGCAGCAAAACTGCTTGCTTCTCGTTTCCGTATTGCGTGACCCGGCAATCGGATTCTCAACTCCCTAGAGACCGCGCACTAAAAAGAGCCCGGCAAACACTCCTGCCGGGCTCTCCGGGTGTGCTCAAAAAGGCGTTGGCTTGGTTCTTCCAGGCTGTCACGAAACTTCCGGCGTCAAACGCTACGCCCGAGGCTTGAAGCGGCGCCGGCGGGTTTCGTGACACGCTCCTAGATGGCCTCGGGACCGCGTTCGCCGGTGCGGATGCGGATGCAGTCTTCCAGCGGCAGCACAAAGATTTTGCCGTCGCCAATCTGGCCTTTTTCGCCGGTGCGACCACCGCGAATGATGGCTTCAATGGTCGGTTCGACGAACTCGTCGTTGACGGCAATCTGAAGCTCTACCTTGCGGGTGAAGCTGACCGTGTATTCGTGCCCGCGGTACATCTCCGTTTGGCCCTTCTGCCGCCCGAAGCCTTGCACGTCCATCACCGTCAGGCGGAACACTTCCACTTCGGTCAGGGCCTGTTTGACCGCTTCGAGCCGATGGGGCTGAATGATGGCGATAATCAGTTTCATGGACCGTGTTCTCCTTGGAAAATCGGAACCGGACCGTGGGGCGCTGACCGGACCGGCCGAGGTGCTGGTTCTTGGTCAATCATCCTAGTGAGTTCGTCATGCCAGGGACAACCCAGAGAGACCTCGTTGGTGTTGGATGCCCGGCTTGGGCCCGGCCGGCGGAGGCAACGGGCCCAAGCCACCAAGGGCATCCTTCTGGCCCAGGCACTGGCCAGATTTCGCACTACCTCAGACTACGAGGAGGAGGCTTGCGGGGCCGGGGAAGCCGTGATGACGCCAGCCGAACCGGTTCCCACTGGGCTGCCGTGCACCGTGTCGTACACGAACCCGGGCGGATAGGCGTGCAGGCCGTGTTCGGTGATGTCCAGTCCTTCCAGTTCTTCCTGCTCGTCCACCCGCAGGCCGACCGTGTACTTGATGGCCAGGAAGATCACCAGCGAAGCCGGGAACGCCCAGGCAAACCCGGCCACGATGCCCACCACCTGCGGCCAGATGGCCACATCCGGCGAGAAAAGCCCGGTGGCCAGCGTCCCCCACGCGCCGCAGACGCCGTGCACGGAGATGGCACCCACTGGGTCGTCAATCCGCAGGCGATCGAAGAAGACAACCGACGGGACCACGATCGCTCCGCCGATGAGGCCAGCCAGGACGGCCGCTCCTCCACTGAGCACGTCGCAACCGGCCGTAATTGTCACCAGCCCGGCCAACGCCCCGTTCAAGGCGAACGAGGGGTCCGGCTTCTTGAACATAATCCAGGAGACAACCATCGCGCCGATGGCTCCGGCGGCGGCGGCCAGGTTGGTCACTACGGCAATCTGGGTGAAAGAGCCTTCGCCCAGTCCCACTGCGGTGGTGCTACCCGGGTTGAAGCCGAACCAGCCCAGCCACAGGATGAACACGCCCAGCCCGGCCAGCGGAATGTTGTGTCCGGGAATGGGCATCACCTTGCCGTTGACGTATTTTCCTCGCCGGGCACCAATCACCAGGGCTCCGGCCAGGGCACACCAGCCGCCGATAGAGTGCACCACGGTGGAACCGGCAAAGTCGTGGAATCCGAGTCCTTCCAGCCAGCCACTGCCGGCCCAAAGGCTACCCCAGGCCCAAGCGCCGAAGATGGGATAGACCAACGCGGTGATAGCCACCGAATAGCAGAGGTAGCCGACGAACTTGGTCCGCTCGGCCACGGCCCCGCTGACGATGGTGGCCGCCGTGGCGCAGAAGACGGTCTGGAACAGCAAGAAGGCCCAGGCAAATCCGATGGTGGTGTCGCCTTTGGCCGCGGCGGCTTTGGCTCCGTCGAAGAACAGGTAATTGGCATCCCAGCCGATAAAGCCGCCGATTGTGGCTCCGAACATCAACGTAAAGCCAATCGCCCAAAAGCTGAGCGATCCGACCGAAAAGTCGATGAGGTTCTTCATCAGGATGTTGCAGGCGTTCTTGGCCCGGGTAAAGCCGACTTCCACCATCGCAAACCCGGCCTGCATGAAAAACACCAGGAACGCCGCCAACAGGGTCCACAAGGTGTCAAGCTGTCCTTGGTAATCCGGATCTTCGGATTGCTCGGCAGCCGGGGCCGATTCGGCGGGGGCCGCAGCGGGAGCTTCGGCCGCAGGAGCTTGTTCTTGTGCCAACACCAGCGGCGGGCCGCCCAACAAGGCCAGGCTCACTACCGCCGCCGTGAGCCAGAGGAGCAGGGATCGATTCATAGCCGTTGCCTCGCCAGAAGGAAGGAAAGTGGAAGCATCGAAAAAACGCAAACCCGGAACTCCAAGTGACTCGGGCGCCCAAGAGAGCCGACCAGGCGTTCCGGAAGGCTAGCGAAAACGGGGCCGACCGAGAGCCGAAGCTCCCGGCCGGACCCCCCATCGCGCGCCCATGCCCGCTCCCGGAGTGCAAGCACGGTGCCAAAACCCCGGGCACCCCTGCGACAACAAAATGCAACCTATTGCGGGGGAGTGGGTTACGTTTCGAAGGGCGTTTTGGCGTTTTTTGGCGCAGGCGTTTGGCGTCAACTGGATGCCTAGATTTCGTGCATCCGAATGCTTAAAAAGTGTCTTTTGGGGTAGCTCAGAGTTCCCGCGGCGAGTCAGAGAATCCGCGGCAGTGGCACAGAAGGCTCAGTGGAAGCCAAAAAGGACCGACAATCCTTGCGACAAGATATCGTGGATGCGAGATTTCTGGGCGTCGGATTGCCTCAGATTTGTGCATCCGGATTGGCTGCCCTTACGCAAACAGGGCTTCGGCGAACGATTCGGAGTCAAAAACTTCCAAATCTTCGGGCTTTTCGCCCACACCGACGAACTTGACCGGCAGCCCCACTTGCTGGCGGATAGGCACGACCACGCCGCCCTTGGCCGTTCCGTCCAGTTTGGCCAGGATGATGCCCGTGCATTGGACCGCTTCAGTGAATCCCCGGGCCTGGCTGATGCCCGGCTGCCCGGTCGTGGCGTCGAGCACCAGCAGCACTTCGTGCGGGGCGCCGGGCAACACCTTGCCGATGACGCGGTGGATTTTGGACAGTTCGTCCATCAAGGATTTTTGCGTCTGCAAGCGTCCGGCCGTATCGACGATGCAGATGTCGGCTCCTTCCTTCACGGCGGTTTCCACCGCCCGATAGGCCACGGAGGCAGGATCGGACCCCATGGGAGCGGTAATGATTTCCACGCCCAGTCGCTGGGCCCAGATGGTCAACTGTTCCACGGCCGCGGCGCGGAAGGTGTCTCCGGCCCCGAGGACTACCTTTTTGCCTTCGCTGCGGAAGCGGTGAGCCAGCTTGGCGATGCTGGTGGTTTTGCCCGAGCCGTTCACGCCCACGACCATAATGACCGTGGGGCCGTCGGGGTTGAAGTTGATGGGCACTTCTTCCTGGGTGAGCTGCTCTTTGAGCTTGGCCTTAATCGCATCGAGCACCTGCTCCATCTGCACCACGCGGCCGCGGAACTGGGAGCGCACTTCCTGGATAATTTCGTCGGCGGCCTGATAACCCATGTCGGTCTTGATGAGGATGGCCAACAGCTCTTCCAGGAACTCCTCGTCCACCAGGCGGCCTTCGGTTTTGAACAGGTCGCGGATGTCGGTCTTGAGCAGCCGCTTGGTCTTTTCCACGCCCCGGCTCAGGGCGCCGGTGACTTTTTTCAGCTTGTCGAAAAGTCCCATGAGCGTCTTCCTGCCAGAAAAACGAAAAGCGGAACCATGCGGAAGCGGGTGCGTTTGATTATTAGCCAGCAGCGGCACTCGGGCCAAGGTGCGTTGCCCGCGGTTACGGGGGTTTCTGGCCCGTGCGGCGGCGGTAGTCGTTCCACAGCCGGTCCAGGATGCCGTTGACGAACTGGGCCGAGTGGCTGGTGCCGAACCGCTTGGCCAGTTCCACCGCTTCGTTGATGGCCACGCGTCCGGGGGTGTCGCTGTAAAGGATTTCGTAGGCGCCCAGCCGCAGCACGTTGCGGTCGGTGGCGGCCATGCGGGCCAGGGACCAGTTTTCGGCCGCTTGTTCCAGCAGTTGGTCCAGTTCGGCCCGATTGCGCCGCACCCCGTCCAGCAGCGAGCGGGCAAAAGCCACCAGGTCGGTGCTGTTCAGCTTGCGGAACAAGAAGTCCATCTCCGCTGCTTCGGACACCCCGGGGTTGAGGTCTTCCTGAAACAGCAGTTGCAGTGCGGCCTCTCGGGCGCGAGAGCGACGAGCCATACCAGCGTTCTCTTCCCTGACACTTTTCTTCGACGGGGGGTGCGGCAAACCAACCGCAAGAGGAAGAACCGCCCCCTGTTTTCATTCTAGCAGGAAGGCGAGGCGGCGTCCGGGGGCGTTCAGGAATCGCCGGGCAACTGCTCCAGCAGCGCGGCCATCTCCAGGGCGACCAGGGCGCACTCGGCCCCTTTGTTCCCTTTCTCGCCCCCGGCTCGGGCTTCAGCCTGTTGCCGCGTGTAGCAACTGAGTACGCCCAGCGTGACCGGCACGCCGGTCCGCACGGCAATCTCGGCCAGTTGAAGACTTACCGCCCGGTTGATCTGCCGGTCGTGAGTGGTCTGGCCCTGGATGACCACGCCCAGGCAAATCACCGCCCGATAACGGCCCGAGGAAGCCAGGCGCTGGGCCACCAGCGGGATTTCGAACGCCCCGGGAACCCAGACCACGTGGATTGCTTCGGCCGCCACGCCGTGCTGCCGGAGCGTTTCTACGGCTCCTTGAAGCAACCTGGTTGTAATCGGCTGGTTGTAGCGCGAAACGACCACGGCCCACTGACCGGGCAAGCTGCGCGGGGCAGCTTCGAAGACTTGGGGCGTTTCGGGCATGGCAGCAATCCGTCGGCATGCGAAACGTCGGGCATCCGGCCCCGAGGAAAGCGGGAGCCGCAATCGGGGAGCTGGAGCCGGCTTCGGCCGAGCCGGACAACCGGCAGCGGCACGGTCGCCCGGGAACGGCCGGATGGGGTTCTCAGGCGTCCACGGCCGCACCCAGCTTGAGGCTCAACAGGAACTCGGCGTTGTTCTGCGTTTTGCGCAGGCGATTGAGCAGCAGTTCCATCGCCTCGGGCGGGTTCATGTCGCTGAGCACGCGGCGCAGGTGGCACACGCGGCGGTATTCCTCGGGGTCCAGCAGGCGTTCCTCGCGGCGGGTGCCGGAGCGGTTGATGTCGATGGCCGGCCAGATGCGTTTGTCGGCCAGCGAGCGGTCCAGAACCAGTTCCATGTTGCCGGTCCCCTTGAACTCCTCGAAAATCACCTCGTCCATCTTGCTGCCGGTGTCAATGAGCGTGGTGCCGATGATGGTCAGCGAGCCGCCTTCTTCGATTTTGCGGGCCGCACCGAAGAAGCGTTTGGGCCGCTGCAACGCATTGGCGTCCACGCCGCCGGTGAGCAGCTTGCCGCTGTTGGGGCACTCGGCATTCCAGGCCCGGGCCAGCCGCGTGATGGAGTCCAGGAAGATAACCACGTCGCGGCCGTATTCGACCATCCGCTTGGCCTTTTCCAGCACCATTTCGGAAACCTGGATGTGCCGCGACGGGGCTTCGTCGAATGTGGAGCTGATGACTTCGCAGTTGGGCCCTTTGACCTGGCGTTCCATGTCGGTCACTTCTTCGGGCCGTTCGTCAATCAGCAGCATGAACACGTAGGCTTCGGGATAGTTGGTCAGCACGGCGCGGGCCATTTTTTGCAGCAGGATGGTCTTTCCGGCCCGAGGTGGGCTGACGATCAACCCCCGCTGGCCGAATCCGATCGGGCTGACCAGGTCCACCACCCGCATGGCCAGCTCGTCGGAGGTGGTTTCCAGCACGATCCGCTGGTCCGGGTGGGTGGGGGTCAGGTCGTCGAAGTGGACCTTCTGGGCCAGCAGGTTGGGATCCTGGTAGTTGACCGCTTCGACCCGCAGCAGGGCGAAGTAGCGTTCGTTTTCCTTCGGCGGCCGGATCTGGCCCGAGACGGTCACCCCGGTGCGCAACCCGAAACGGCGAATCTGGCTGGGCGAGACGTAGATGTCGTCCGGACAGGCCAGGTAGTGGTAGTCGGGGCTGCGGAGGAAGCCGAACCCGTCGGGCAGGATTTCCAGCGTCCCTTCGCCGTACATCAGCCCGTTGAGCTTGACCCGCTCTTTCAGGATGCGAAAGATCAGGTCCTGTTTTTTCATGCCGGCGGCGTCTTCGATTCCCTCTTTTTCGGCCTCTTCGAGCAATTGGCCCATGGTCATCTGCTGCAACTGGGCGATATGGATGTCGCCGCGTTTAATCTGCTCGTAGCGACGGTTGGTATCGTCGTCAATCTGCTCCATGCTGCGAGGAGCTTCCTGGGTTTCGTCGGCGATTTCCTCGGCCAGGGAAACCGGTTGCGGATCGGTCTTGGCACGACTGCTACGGCGGGAGGAATCGGTCTTGCTGCGTTTGGTCGTTGCCATGGTGTTGCTCCTTGAAGGGAAAACAAGTTGCCGGCATCGGAAACGCGCCAGCGGAGGGAGGGAAATTGCAAGCCAAGGGAGCACCGTCGTGGGGAGGCTTCCGGCCTGCCGGGCTTCAACGGGTGCCGAACACGGCCGGAACCATTCGCCCCGGGTACGACGGCATCAACCGGGTGGAACCGCCGAAGGGGTGCAAGGCGGCTTCGGGGACCACTCGGACGTCCATTGATGCCAAAGCTGTTCTACTTGTTTTCGGGTTTGTTCCGGGGAACCGGAGTTGTCGATTACCACATGGGCACGGCGGCGTTTTTCTTCCAGGGGTTCCTGGGCGGCCTCGCGGCGCCGGAACTGTTCGGCGGACCAGCCTCGGGCGGCGGCCCGCTGAAGCCGCAACTGCTCCGGCGCATCGACAAACACCAGCAGGTCGCACCAGCGGTCCCAGCCGGCACGCAGCAGCAGCGGGGCATCCAGCACCAAGGCTCGGGCCCCTTGCTGGACCAAGCGGCGGGCTTGCTGGGTTAGCAGGTGTTGTATTCTCGGATGAGTAATCGCTTCCAAGTGTTTCAATTCTTCCTTGTCACCGAAAACGCGTTGGGCCAGCCGGGAACGGTTTACGGTTCCGTCGGCTTCCAGCACCTCGGGGCCCCAGCGGCGGGCGATGGCCTGGACTACCTCGGGCATACGCAGCACCTGGTGTCCCGCCCGGTCCGCATCCAGCACTCCGGCGCCGAGCTGAGCCAGTTGCTGGGCCACCAGGCTTTTGCCGGCGGCAATTCCGCCCAGCAATCCAATCACCGGGCAGTGCAAACCGGGCAACATGCGTAACGGTTCCCAGGAAAAGCGCAAAGTGGGACGGGAACAATGCCGGTGGAGTGGTGGAAGCCGCGTCGTTGCTAGGGGCCGAAACCGCTTGCCCCGGAAGTCCCTTTCCGCCTCCGCCCCCGAGTGTGGTGTAGGTGTTTGTTCGACGCCCTTATTATCGCCTGAAGCCCGAGAAAAATCCAGAGTGTGCAGGAAATTTTTGCCCCGGTTGGAAACCGATTCGGTTCATGCTTGCTCGCCCCAGAGCTTCTTCCGCAACGAAGCGAGCAGCTCCAAAGCCATGCCGATTTCCTGGCGTTGCCGCTCGGGTTCCTGGGGGATTTCGCGCTCGATGGTAAGTGGTCCGGTGTAGCCCAGCTCTTTGAGCGTTTGCAGGAACGCTTCGATGTTCACGTCGCCTTGGCCCAGGGGAACTTCCTCGCCCCATTCCTTGCCCGGGTTGGCCGCCCAACGGGCGTCTTTACAGTGGACGCTGCGCACCTTGTGGCCCACCTTGCGCAACGCCTCCAACGGCTCGCCGGTGCCGTAGAGAATCATGTTGGCCGGGTCGAAGTTGACGAACAGGTTGTCCCTGTCCACGTCGGCCAGAAACTGAAGCAGCCCGTCGGCCGTCTCCTGGCCGGTTTCCAGATGCAGGGCCTGGCCGTTACCTCGGCAGTGGTCGCACACGTCGCGAGTGACTTCCACCACCTCGCCATAAAGTGGATCGCTGGTATCGTGGGGAATGAAGCCCAGGTGCAACGCCACCACATCCACGCCCATGGCCCGGGCAAAGTCGGAGATTTCCTTCATCTCCTGCACGCGGGCGGCCCGGTACTCCCGGGGCACGAGTCCCACGGTCCGCTGCACGGTGGGGATGTCAGCGTAGCTTTCCCCTTCAAACCCGGCGAACATCACCGTGACCTGAAGCCCCATTTCCTGGAGGCGTTTGGCGTATTCTTGCGCCGACTCGGGCGAACGGTTTTCGCGGTGGGGAGCGTGCAGGTGAATGGTGGGAACGCCCAGTTCTTGGGCCACTTCCAGCTTCACGCCCAGGCCGGCGTCGATGCTGCTGAACACACCCAGGGGCCAGACGCTCACGGCGGGAACTCCTCGTTCGGGTTCGGAGACGGTTTTTCGGTACCCTGCCACCTGTGTTCCGGGGGCTGGGAACGTCATTATGGGCGATTTTGCCCGGCGTGCAACGCAAAATCTGCCGCCGGGTCGTTGCAATCGGCGCGCAAATGCAGTTTATTCGTAAGAGTTGAAATGCCCGGCAGTTGCTTGCCCTGCCGTTGCAGGGAACCCCCGGGAACCGACAAAGAAGCCGGCCGGGAACACTCACCGGCCCTGCGCCGCGGGGGCGTTCCATGCAGCACGTGCTCGTCCATTATCACCTGGACCCGATTACCTGGGTCTATTTGTCTTCGCTGCTGGTGGTGGCCGTTTACTTCAAGTTCGGTCGCCTGTTCTCGTTGCGCAATTGGGATCTGTTACTACTGCTGATGCTGGCCTGGGGAGTGGCCATGATCGCCCGGGACCAGCAACCGCCGGAAGCCACCCAGCCGCCGGCCGCTTCCGCCCCGACGCAAGATGAGGCGGACTCGCCGGCTTCCTCGGGCCGAAGTCAGGGGGCCTGGGCCACCTGGGGCTATCGCTGGCTGATGATTGTAAGCGTGCTGCTGTTGTTGCGGATGCTGGCCGATCCGTTCCTGGTGCGCCGCCCGCTGCTGGAACCGAATCTTTCGGCCGGAGGACTGGCCTTCTTGGGGCTTTCGTTGTTCGTGTTTCTTTCGGCCAACATCCTTACGGCCCAGGTGCCCACGGCCAAGGCCAAGGAGGCTTCGGTGCGGGAAGTTGCCGCCGCCGGAGCAGAAGCGGCCGAAGACGCTTCCGTCCCGCAGAACCCGGAACCCCAGGAGCCCGATGCGGCCACGGCGGAAGAACCGGACGAAACCGCGCCTGGCCCCCCGCGGCATCCGCTGCTCGGCTTGCTGCCCTGGATACCTACCAAAGCGTTTTCGCAAACGCGGCCGGTCCCTTCTCCCACCCTGGTTACGTTGACCAAAACCGTGGTGGTCCTTGCCCACATGGCCGTGGTCATCGGGCTGGTGCTGATTGGGCTTCACCACTTCGGCAACATCTGGACCGGAGTGGCCGTGGCCACGCTGTATCTGGTGCTGCCCTATACGGCCCAGTTGTTCGGTCGTGTGGACCACGTGCTGCCGGCGGTGCTGCTGGTTTGGGCCGTGCTGCAATACCGGCATCCGATGCTGGCCGGGGCGTTGCTCGGGCTGGCCATCGGCACCATCTTCTTCCCGGTGTTTCTGCTGCCGTTGTGGATTTCGTTCTACTGGCAACGGGGGCGGTGGCGTTTTCTGATGGGAGTGGCCCTGGCCCTGGGGGGACTGGTGCTGGCCCTGATCCCGGTTTCTGCCAACACGGCCGAGTTCTGGCAGAACGTGCTGGCCATGCTGGGGGGCAGCAGCTTCGGTCTGCAAGGAGTGCAAGGGTTCTGGAGCACGCACGAACCGCTGTTGCGTATCCCGCTGGTGGCTCTGACCGTGGTGTTGTCGGTGGCCCTGGCCTTCTGGCCGGCGCAGAAGAACCTGGGCACGCTGATTAGTTGTTCCGGGGCGATGATGCTGGCCGTGCAGTTCTGGTACGCCTATCAGGGGCTGCTCTACATCAACTGGTACTTGCCGCTGTTTCTGCTCACCAGTTTCCGGCCCAACTTGGAACACCGCATCGCTCTGGCCTCCCTGGGCGAAGGCCGCCTGTTCCGCCGTAGCAGCAGCACCAGCCAGGTGGCCGCGTAAAGCTGCGGCTGCCCAATTTCTCCGGCTCCGGATGACGAGCTGACAGGAAACATGCACCCCAAGGGGGCAATTGCTACGATGGAAGAAGGACCTTCCTGCTGACTCCAACGAACGGAAAGTTTCCCGTGGCCCGACGCGATCAAATCGGTGGCGTAATCCACGTCTATCAGAAATACGACCCGCAGCGGTTCCCCAGCCCGTTGCAGGAACCGCCCGACGTGGTATCTGCCGCGTTTGAACACCTGCTGTACTTCGGCGATGCCCACGAACTGACCGAAGAAGAGCTGGCCCGGGCTGTGCGGCTGGATCCCAGCCAGATCCAAGGATTGGGCCCCAGCCTGGATTCGCTAATCCGGCTGCTGCTTGAACGGAAGCGGAAGATTCTCTCCACTTACGAGACCGACACCGTGCTTCGCGACGCCGCCCGACGCTTCGACTATCTGGTTCGGCGAGCCCGGCCGCCCCGGCGAATGGCCAAGCGGTTCCAAGTGGCGGTGCAGGAAGAACAGCTCTACGACCTGGAACGCCTCTGGTACCAGAGCGAACGGGACGAGCCGAAGTTCGCCCGGCGATTGCTCCATGTGATGGAAGCCCTGGGCCACAAGTACGAAATCGAGGAGCTGGCTTCCAAGTACGAGTTCACCGGGCGGCAGCGGCTCAGCGTGCCCCAGGCTCTGGCCGTCAAGCAGGAACTGGAGGAGATCGACCGGCTGCTGGAACAACTGCGCCGCGCGGCCGAAACGGCCCAACTGGCCATTGTGGACCTGGAAGCCCTGAGCCAGTACGCCCAGGAGGAACAGATTGCCGAGCTGAATCGGCTGCAACAGATGGTGGAAGAATACCTGCGGCAACTGGCTCAGGCCCAAGGCTTACACCGGCAGGGGAACCGACTGGCGCTTACGCCCCGGGCCTATCGGCTGTTTCAGGACCGGTTGTTGCAGCGCATCTTCAGCCAGTTGCGCCCCGGCCGCAGCGGGCGGCACCAGGGACCGATCGAAGGCGAAGGGGCCGTCGAGCTGCCCCAGACCAAGCCTTATGAGTTTGGCGACTCGGTGGCGCAGATGGACATCCCGGCCTCGATGCTCAACGCCCTGATTCGTTCCGGGCCGGGCGTGCCCGTCCAGATGCTGCCCGAGGACATCGAAATCCACCGCACCCGCAACCGCCCCAAGTGCGCCACGGTGGTGGTGATGGACATGAGCGGGTCGATGCGGTACGAGGCCCAATACGTCAACGTCAAGCGAATGGCCTTGGCCCTGCAAGGGCTGATCCACCGGGAGTACCCGGGCGATTACTTGCAGTTTGTGGAGATGTACACCTTTGCCCGGGTGTGCCCGCCGGACCGGATTGTTTCGCTGCTGCCGAAGATCCCCTCGCTGCACGATCCGGTGGTGCGGCTCCGGGCGGACATGAGCCGTCCGGACATTACCGAGCTGGACGTGCCGCAGCACTTTACCAACATCCAGCACGCGCTGGAGCTGGCCGGGCGGCTGTTGGAAGTGCAGGATACGCCCAACCGGCAGATCGTGCTCATTACCGACGGGCTGCCCACGGCCCACTTCGAAGGACCGATGCTCTATCTGCTCTACCCGCCCGACGCCCGGACCGAAACGGCCACGCTGCGGCAGGGGCTTCGCTGCGCCCAGGCTGGCATCACTATCAACGTGTTTCTGCTGCCCAGTTGGGCCCAGTCGCGGGAGGACATCCAATTCGCTTACCGTCTGGCCGAGAGCACCCGGGGGCGGGTGTTTTTCACCGCTGGCCGCGACCTGGACCGCTACGTGGTCTGGGACTACCTCCAACGGCGCCGGGAAATCATCCAGTAACGAGCCCTCGTTTGCCGCAACGACTACTGCCCGTGCTGCTTCAGGTACGCGGCCACCCGCCGGGCCGCGTTGCGGCGGATGTTGACGTAGAACAGCTCGTAATCCGAAAGGTGGTAATCGCCCTGCTCGTGCCCGAAGGCCAGCTTGTAAAGCCCCATCCGCGAAGTATCGATCCACACAATCCCGTCGCGGCAGGTGGCACCCACCAGGCCGGGGACGATCTCTTCCAGCGCGGGGTTCAGCAGGCCGGTGTCGGGAGCCGCGCCCAGGTTCTGCTGGAACGTGGCCCGGGGCTGCCGGTGCGACCAGGTCAAGGGATTGATGCAGACCGGCTTTTGCGTATGCACCGTAAAGGGAGCAAAGTTGCCGTAGCGGGCGCTGCCGCAGACCAGCCGCGGCCGCTTCCCCTTTTGCACCGTGCACCAGGAGACGAAGCAGCCGGTTTGATGGGGCGTTTTGCCGAACGGGAGCTGCCGGAACGTATCTTCGCCGACGAACTCGCCAACGATGTAGGCCACCACCAGCCGCTTTTGCAGCGGCTTGCCGTCGAAGAACTCCTTGAGCAACCGCACGATCATCGTGCTGCCCTGGCTGTGGCCGGCCAGGATAATCGGCCGGTTCTGGTTGTAGTGCCGAAGATAGTATTGGAAGGCCCGCCGCACGTCCGAGTAGGCCAGGGCAACGGCCCGTTCTCCGGCCCCGGAGCGGTCCACAAACGCGAACCCGTTCGCCTGCCGATAGCGCGGGGCATAAACCCGAGCCGCCCCGTTGAACACCGACGCCTGGAACTGAAGGCACCTCTGATCCGTTTCGCGGTTCAGTGCAGCGTCGTCCACCGGGGCGTTCCAGGCCCGGCGGCTGAAAAAGGTGGTGGGATGGACGTAGAACGCGTCGGCCCGGACCTGCCGCTGGCGGTCCTTCAGCCCGCTCCCCGGCGGCACGTGGTCGGCGTAGTCCTTTTTGGTAGGCAGCGCCGCCCAGACCGAAGCCCGGCTATAGTCCGGAGCCGCGGGCACGTCGTCTCCCCGTCCCGCGGAACTCCAGCCCAAGCACACAATCATCCAGACCAGCGGGCTTCCGATTTTTTTCAGCACGGGACAGGGCCTTTCGGTTAGCGTCAACGTTGCCCGTTTCCGACCACTCTAATCGCAAAATACGAGCTTCCGAACCGTGATGGAAACTTTTTTCAGCCAAGCACCCATTTTTCACCTAAGTACCCAGTCAATACTCTTTGAGCACGTCCGGAGACGATTCTACTGAAGCACTTCGGCGAGCGGCTCAGCCGTGCTGGGCCGACTGAAGTCGTCGGCTCGCTGAGTGCCGATTCGCGATTGGCGACAAGATTGAGCTGCCGACTACGAGGACGAGTACGAGCACGAACGCTTGTATCTCC